>JAZRDC010000068.1:0-75350 GCA_045660065.1 Clostridia bacterium | reverse complement strand
CCTTCAATAATCCCCATATTTGAATGTTGTTTGTAACTATACGTTTCGGCTTCTTCATCTTCTCTCATAGGTCGAGTTAAAACCCATAGCGAATCATCTTCTTTCCAAGTTATATTCTCTAATTTGAGGTTAGGTTCTAATTCAACTTTAATAGTACCGCCAAAACTCTTTGAAATTGTGTTGCCACAACCTACAACAAGAACTGCCATTGTTAAAACTAAAATAATACATATAATTTTCTTCATATTTTTACTCCTTTTTGAATTGCGATTTTATTGTGGTTTTTGTAATTGCTGCGTAGCCAACTTAAAAGCAAGTAAATAGAGTTCAAGAATGCCTGTCCTATCTCTGCCGATATATCTCGCTTCTTCCCAAAAATCACAAATACATTTATCCATTATTTCATACCCTTTTTCGCTGATACCTCTATCCACATCAAAATTTTCAAGAACATCATCAATTGCATCTTCTATGCTATTGTTAAATGTATTTTCTATCAACTCATCCTCTATCTGATATTCTTCTATCAGTTTCTTTAAATCAGTTACAGCCTTATCTCTGTCGTAGAAATACACTTTCCTTGACATACAATCAATTTTTTCTTCAAAATACCCTGCATTATTGACAAAGTCAGAAAATTTACCATAAGTCATATTATTGTAGTTTGAAGCAACCAAATCTCCCAAATCACCTGTTATATGTAACCTGCAAAAATCTTCCTCAAACATAAATCTAATCCTGTACTCTGTGCTATCAGGTTTTTTAAAATCTAATATTTTTATATTTACATAATCGGTAAATGTTGAGATATGATCTTTAAATCTTGCTTTTTGATTTTCTAAATCAAGCATACTCTCCCTCCTTAAAATCGTTCTTTTATTTCCGTTCTCACCGTATACCGCTACTACAGAAACCTTTATCCGGTGTTTCGTGCTTTGCATTGCAAAACTTTGTATATCTACGAGAGCAATCTTTGCAATATACAACCTCCTCGGTGTTTTCTACCTGATGTTTTTCTATCAAGTTTAGAAAATACCTTTCTGCATTTTCTACAGTAACTGTTCCGTCAAAATCAACATTTGGCATAAGATGCCTTTTTACGTCTGAAATCAACGATTCTTTCCTGACAAAAGACATTAGTTGCCACCTCCGTCCATTTTTGCACCGCAATCAGAACAATAATCAGTTAATATAAATTCTCGTTTTTCCTTGTCAAAAAATGGTCTTGCCTTACACACGGAACAATGTTTCCTTTTAAGTGAATTACCCCAATAAATATCTTCTTCGTCAGTTGCCCAATACCCGTGCTTCACTTCCTCAACATCTGCGGTGGGTTGCTCGTTTATTACACTTATAGATTTTAAGATACCATTGACATATTCTATCTGCTCACCGTTGCTATACTTTTGGTCAGCATACTTTCTTATGGCTTCTTCCGTCTTTTCCTTGTTAATGTATGCCATCACTCTACCTCGCTTTCAAATTCTATTTGATTAGTATTTATATTTGCAGTACACATAATATTAAGTGATTTTTCAGGATTTTCTTTGTAATACTTTTGTATGTAGTATTTTTCTCTTGCAAGGATATTTTCGTTTTTAGGAACAACCTCTATTACCTCAAATTGATAATCTGTAATGTCCTTAATATCAAATCTGTCTGTTTTTAGGTGCTGCCCCCACCGGAAAATCGGTGCATATATTGTTTGACCAACATAAAATTCGCCAGTTGACTTTTTGCTGATTTTGTAAATATAACCGGCAATGTCATTGTAAGAATAACTATCCTTCGTGATAAAACTTTCATCAATTAAGCCATCATTAAGACACTTTTGTCGTTCTCTTTCTAAAAAATGTTCGTGACATTTGTAAGAACAGAATCGTAAATCAGCATATTTGTCATATTGACCGCAAAGCTTGTTTCTGACCTCATAATCTTCTAATCTATGAGATTTATCAATATACCCTGTAACTTTACAACCACAACAAGCACAAGTGTATTCAATCCTGTTGAAATATCTTTCAGTATTCCAACAATGTTCACCAATGATAATACAATACAAATCACCTGTCTTTAATTTCTTTGTGTTTCGGAATGGTATATTTTCGCCATATTCTTCTCTTATCAGTTCTTTGAAATGGTCTCTGTTGTCACATATCTTACAATCCATAGTTAATTCTATATTTGGATTATCCCAAAACAAATACCCATTTTCAGGCGGTTTTTCCTTATCTGCAACTTGATATATTCTATATATCACTTCAAGCATTGTTTAACACCGCCTTTCAAAAACAATCTCCGCTTCCTTGCCAAAGCGATTTGACATAAGGATAACAATTTTTTAGCATTTCCTTAAACTCTCTCAACAAGCCGTTACACATTGTCTTTGTATTTGCTACAATCTTATATTCACAAAGATATGTGTTATCGTCTGCCGTTCCGCAATTTAGTGCAACTCCAAAGCGATTACACCAATCAACAATTTCTAATATTTTATCTTTTTTCTTTTCTTCATAAGCAACCAAATCTGTTATATCCTTATCAAGTTCAAATGTTCCTTTTATAAATTTTTTCATTCCCTCATTCCTTCCCTTAGTTGTCTTAAACTGTCTAAAACTTGTCTAAAACCAACTAACTTTTTGATTTAAGACAATTAACTTTCAGTTTATAACGAATAACTTCGTATTTTTACTTGACCGCAACTTGCAGAGCCTTCTGAATTTCCTCTTCGGTTTTTTCTTCAAATTTTTTCAGAAATCTACTGATCTGTCTTGAACTATATCCCATAATTTCGGCAATTTCTTCTGTACTCCGCCCATTGTTATACTTAAGTCTGGCCGCTTCAATGATTTTTTCATCAAGAGTAGCTGGTGGTAAAATAACACCGCTATTAAACAAACATTCAGCAATGTACTCTGTTTCGGTATGGTCTGTTACATCATTTGCGTATTCTTGCTTAGCTCTATCAATCAACTCTGTCAATCTTTCATTCGCTGTCATATTTAACTCCTATTCATAATCGCATATTTTTTTCTTGCCTGCTGTGCTCTGGCTAACCTGCAGGAAGAACAAATCTTATTTTGCTTTCTTTCAAAGAATGTCTTACCGCATCGTACACAATACTGTGGTCTGATTCTCTCAAACTCGGTGCACTCATCACAGTTGTCCTGGCATTTAATACAGCCTTTGAATCTGTCCCAATGAACACACATATCCTTTTGCCAGTACGGATCATATCCAAGTTCATTTCTCCGCACCTGCAGAAGGCCTGCAAGTTTGCTTAAATTGTTTCTTGTTTCTGCTCTGGTCCTGGATAAGTGAATCCCCTGTTTAACCAACACTTCCGGAGCACCATCTCCCCAGGAACCGGTCCCAATCATTTTACGGATTTTATCTGCATCTTCGGTAAGATAAACAAAATAAGCTTTTCCTCTTACAGCCTTTTCCGATTTGCCTATTTTCTCACCAATCAAGCTGTAACTTTCACCGTTTTTTATTCCTTCGGCAAGTATTTCAAAATGTTTATCTGTCCATCGTGCACTTTCTCCGTGATTGTCAGCTCTCACAGGTCTTGCTTTCAATCCCAAATCTGTACACCTTCTTTGAATAGCACCTGCAGACCTGCGCAGAAGTTTGCTCAATTCCGAATATCCATACTTTTGCTTTGCCAGTAATTGCTTTAACTGCTCATCTTCCAAAGGTGTCCAGGGATCCTTTCTCTGAAGTCTGAAACTTTGATAATCTTTCTTTCGTTGCTCCGCTACCCATTCAGGTTCTTCTCCCAGAGAAAAAGGTTCAAACTTTGAAAAATCTATAAAAGAGCGATTTTCTTCCGCCCACTTCCAGAACTCATCAATATAAACAACCCTGAAGCTGCACCTTTCAACCTTCTTGGTGTGAATAGGAAGTCCCCTGTTTTGAACCCAACTTTTCATATGATAACTATAGCTTTGCGAATTGCCGGTTACCGCAATCACGAGCTGATTAAGTGTTATGTAATCACCTGACTCAAGCACCGGGCCAAGATTAAGCCTGTCCGCCTTAGTCTTTATAGCATTCGGAGACCTCCCAAGTTGTGCCGCAATGGCAGGAATGGATTTACTTCCCCAGAAGTTTCTTAAAATCGCATATTCTTCATTTGTCCAGTTCCTTGCTTGCCCCATCACACATCACTCTTTTCAAACATCTCATGCGAACCATTCTGAAGTGCAATTTCTTCCTCACTCATTTCATATCCGAAATCGCAAAGGAACTCATAAAGTTCATCAAGTTCTTCATTTTCACAATACTCACCCTTATGATAAGCAAAATAATTATGTTGCGAATTATCACCAATCAGACAATAAACACATTTTAAAAGAAGTTCATCCTTTTTCTTCACATCTGAAATACTACTTTCATAATCTTGAAAATCATTTCCTGTATCTTTGTCCGCCTTAAAACCGGTAACCTCTTCAAAAAGTTCAGTATCCAAAGAATCGTAATATGTTGTCATCATTTTCTTTATGGCCCACAGTGTTACAAGTTCAATATGTGCTGGCTTTAAAACATAATTTTTCACAAACTCAAGCCTTAAGTTATAAGCACGCTGAGATATTTCTTTGCAGGCATTCTGCCACTCGTTCTGCTCTGCCTGTCTTTTGGCTTCCTTTTCAGCCCTTTCGTCAAAGGCCTTCTGCTCATCTTCACCTTTACCCCTGTAAAGATAAATACCATAAGAAGTTTCTTCATAATAATATTCTGCAGTGCCGTAATCCTTCGGTAGTTCAAAATTTTTAATTTCACCTTTTGTAAAACTTAAATTTCTCACAAATGCTGCAGGTTTAGTTTTTCTTACCTCGTCTGTTCTCTCCGTAGCAAATGCCTTTACAAGTTCTAAAAGTTCACCCCTGCACGCATTTTTTTCTTCGTCTTTAATAGCACGGTCAAGTTCCCATTTAAAAGAAGATGTTCCGACATATCCCAAAACCTTGTTTCTTGCTTTTTCATCCTTTATCTTATCAAGTTCTATGTAATCAGAAAGAGTTGCACCTCTTGCTTCAGCTTTTTCAAAACCGCCTTTATCCAGTTTCAAAAGATTCAGTCTTCTTTTTACAGTGGTTCTTGAAAATCCCGTTCTTTTAGAAATATCCGCTTCCGAAATTCCTAAATCCATCATCATCTGAAAGCCCTCTGCCTGCTCACGAAGACTCAAATCACAACGTTGCATATTCTCGGCCATCATAGTCGCAACCTGTTCTTCAATGCTCATTTCAACAATTATACAAGGCACCGTAACAAGCCCCGCTTCTTTTGCTGCAGCACATCTTCTGTGGCCAATTATAATTGTATACCCCTCGGGTGTATACGCTTCTTCAGGATTATATGTACCAAGTGCATTAGCCTTACTAACGCCCTCTGCTTTGGCAATCTTTATCCATTCTTCCTGAGATAATCTGTGCCCGGGAACAACCGTCAGGTTCTGCAGAACTCCGCTCACCTTAATACTATCCTTAAGTTCAGTTAAATCTCCCAAATCTTTTCTTGGATTATCCGGATGAGGAAACAACTTGTCCACATCAAGATAAACAAGTTCGCCTGAAGGCTCATTATCGCCTTCTGTTTCAAAAAATTCCATAGCCTCTTTTGGCACCTGATCTGCAATCTCTTTACCCGGCATCTGATTGCCAAAACAAAACCTGCATTCCGCTTCGTTGAATTTAAACTCACACTTTGAATATCCGCACTCTCCTGAAAAAGGACACCTTTCATTTATAACTTTCATATTTTCTCTCCTTCATAAAACTATTATTGCCTGCCCTGTAATTCTTCTTATAAACTCCAAAGCAAGTTCCAGTTTCTTTTCTTTATCCGCCTCTTTATTTATAGCCCATAAAAGCGGCTCCTCTTGTTCCGGACCCAGTTTTTTGTCATAAGAATTTTTACTCATTTCCTCTAAATCATTCTGATGCCTTACATACCTTAAAGCCTTTTTCTTTCTTATTTCCGCCTCAGATAAAGATATTTCCCCTCGTTCATACCAGTAATATAAATCTCTTATAACGTAATATAAAAACATTTCTTCAAGATTCATAAAATTATCTTCATATAAAGCGGTAAGTTTGCCGCCCTCACGGGCCGCAACAACTCCATTCCTTGCAGCAGTATCAGAAACCTTTTCAATCCTTGATTCTAATATCATTAAGTATTCTCCCGCTCATCAAATCGGCCAAATTCTTTCGTTCCAACGCATCATAATCAGTTTCGCGTTCCTTATAATTAGAAAAACTCGTTCCTTTAGGAACTTCGGCCTCCCTTTTCTTTTCCTTATCTCTTCTGTCCCACATCAGGATTGTCGCATAATGACTTTTATATTTCTTCCCGGAAGAGTCCATATAAAAACCCACCGCATTTATTCTGTCTTCAAAATCATCGGGAAACTTTTGTTTAAGTTTCCCGTACTCTTCATCGGTAAGCATTACATTTTCAAGCTCACCGTATGCCTTCTTATCTTGTTTTTTCATATATAACTCCTTAAAATTTGACTTTACCAAACATTTATGTTATACTAATCCTGCAAATTGGATGATGTGCTTTGCACATCTTCAGGTCCGTCTTCTTCCACAAGACGGGCTTTTTTATTGCTCTTTATAATTGTCTGGTGAATGCACTTCATAACCTCATCCGCTTCCGCTTCGGTCATTCCAACAACATCAGATTCACCTTCGAACTCACCAAACTTTAAAATAATAACATCGCCAACAATAAAATCCGCATCACTGCCATAAACCATTGTGGCAATAGTGTTAACTGGAAGTCCATTCAACTTACCTTCTTCATTTACAATCATTATGTATCCATCAGGAAGATTTTTAGGATATGTGTTTTCCATATACCCGCTGATTATAAAACGAATCTGTTTATATAACGGCCTCCCGTTCTCGGGAACATCAATCTTTGTTACCATACCTGTATAATAAATTACAACTGCTTCCAACTATCTCACTCCTTCCTCACGCAAATCCATTCAGTGTTCCAACTTCTTCCCAGAACGCACCGTGGCCACCAAATCGGTATACATTTCCCTTAACCGCTTCTTCATGCATCACAATCACAGTTGAAGTCGGCATTTCACACATAGCCCTTCCAATTTCAAAGCATTCTTTTAAGGTCCTGTGCTCTCCGCATAGTGCCTTGGCCTTGTGGTCAGTAATAATCCTGATTACCCCACCTCCAAGTTTTAAATTTTCATCAATCGCCATAAGTTTCTCTCCTTCTTGCAAGTTCTTCTCTTGCCTCTTCCTCTGTTTCAAAAACATCACCCACAGGAAAAACATAAACTGCAGTATGACAAACAAAATGTTCTTCACACTCCTTAATAAGTTTTTCAGGCTCAACATTTGTGGTCATTACAACGCAATCTCTTCCCAAAGCAACAAACTTTCCAGAACTTACTCTGCAATACTTTTCGCCTCTGTCTTTTGTAAGATACCATAGTTGTGTGCCCGGAGCAGGCAGAACCGCCACACCTCGCATAAAATAGAAATTCACAAGTCTTTCATTAAGCGCTGTAGCGTTTCCCTTCTGAATATCCCTCATTATCGTTCCATTCAGAACCGACTTTCCTTCCTCTAAAATTCCCAACAACTTGTCCACTGTTTTCATTTTTCTTCAATTCCTTTCTTTCACTTATTTTTTCTATTATGCAGCCGATTATCACCGGAATTAAAAACATCAGGTAATAAAAAAGCACCACATCAAAATTGTTTATAAACTTGTCCACTTTCCTCACCTCGTCTTTCTTCGATTGTTTTTTTTCATTTTCTCAAGCCATTCTTCAAAATCCTCAAGTGCAACAATAAACCTTGGCTTTAAATTATCACTTAAATCATCAAGAGAAAACGATGGAAAACCCTTTGAGTGCATAATCTTATTAGCCATATAATATGTACACCCTAAATAATCCTTCACATCATTTACCGTCAGAAACCTCTTTTCTGTAACACTTATTCCTGTCATTTAACTTATCTCCTTTCCACTATCCCACACATAGAAGGCAGCCGCCATAAAATTTATTACATAATAAGGAGTAAAAACAAATAAAAAACAAACTTGGGTTTGGGGTGTTGCCAGGGCCGCTTCACTTTCCCGGGCAAATGTTGCGGCCGCCTTCTATGTGTGGAATAATATTTAATTGTAAAAACTAATCAATAGTTTTAAACTCAATCGGTATCCACATTTTGGGATTGAAATTCAAAGTGTATCTATATTTATTCACTTCATTTGCACCTAAATTCAGATCCTCTACAACGTAAGTTACATTGTCGCTTAATCCTACAAAATGTTTTACATATGTTCCATTATCCTCTGCAACAATTTCTAATTGGTTGTCCATACCATCTGCAGTAATAGAAAGTTTACCTGTCATCTGAAACAACACATCACCCTCAATGCAGTTGATAACTGTCAATTGACGTACAACATTAAAATTGTCCGCTTCTTTTGAAAGATTATAAGATACTCTATCCGCTTCAGTACATCCTGTAAGCAACAATACAAAAACTAACCCTAAAGCAAAACACTTAATTCTTTTCATTTCAATTTCTCCTTTAAACGTAAAATTTTTAACACTATTCAACCTTGATTTTAAGCCATTTACAACATCTTCACTTATAAAGATAGAAAGTAAAAGTTGTGATTTTTAACAATATATGGTATAATATATTTAGTTCGAACACAACATTCTATTATTGATTGGAGGTGAATAAATGGTTTATATGATTTCTTATGATTTAAAATCTCCCACTTCAAATCGCGAAGAAGTGGAAAATTCTATAAAATCATTAGGTCCCTGGTGTAAATATGTTACCACTACATATCTTGTAAAATCCTCGTTGTCCATTGATGCTGTTCAGTCAAAGGTTACCGCAAACCTTGACAGCAATGACAGAATGATAATTTGCAAGGTTGAAAAACCAATCAAAGGTTTTCTTACATCTAAGCAGTGGGACTGGATACACCAGAACCTTTAGAATTTATCTGATTTGCAGCATCGTTTTGGTGCTGCTTTTCTATTCTCACCAAACTTACATCTTCTTCAATAAACTTTGATATAATATCTGAAGCTACTTTTTTGCTTGGTACTTCTATATCAAAATTTATTCCTTGATTTTCCTCCCAAATCTGAACAGTTATTTTCATACTCTCCTCCTGATCAATCATAAAAATATCTCAACTTTTTCTTTATCACTCTTAATTCTTAAAACCTCGCAAAATATACTTGCATCATCTACTGTAATCTTCGTATCCCCTGCCAGTTTTTTATTTAGTGCCTGAACGCTAATCCCAAACTCTTTGGCAATGGCTTTCTTTTTTATTCCAATTTCTTTGATTTTAGAATTTAATTTTTCTAAATCCACAACATCACCTCTCATTCCCAAGAATTTCATCAATAGAACAATTAAACAACGCCGATAAAGCAAGCAATGTATCAGCTTTTGGCTTTGCCTTACCTGTTTCCCACTTTGCTACAGTGCTTCTATCTATGCCTATCTCTTTCGCCACTTCTTCTTGTGAAAGACCCCTTGACTTTCTCACTTCTGCTATTCTTAACATTTACTCACCTCTCTCTAAAGTGACGTTTCGTCACTTCTGATTTTCACAAGTGATATTTTGTCACTTGTTGCATTTTGCAACTCTTTAAACAAAAAAATATTCTCCAAATTCGCAATCAGATATATCAAGATGCTTTTTAATTAATAACGCTTCTTCAATTGTAGTTTTTCTTGCATTATTAATCTTCTGGTTTACAGTTGTTTGCGAAAGCTTAAGCTTTTCTGCCAAACCACTTTGTGTAATTCCACAAAGTACCATACGACTTTTTATTTTACTTGTATTAACCATAATTCCCTCCTTGTAAAAATTTGTTTATTATGTTATAATCACCCTTGAAAGTGAGGTGATAACCTATGAATGAGATGTACTACACCTTTGTCGGCAAACAACACCATTGTCCGTTATGGAACAAAGAAATAACACTTTTAGCAAGGTATCATTTTAATGACAAAGATAATCCTTCTGTTGCAACCTATGTCGCCTGTGAATGTCCCATAGTGCAAAACCTCAAATTGCCACCTTCCAAACAAGATCCTAAATTAAGCATATATAGATTCTGCACCATGAGAAGTCGTTGTCTGGCTTCAGTAGAATTCAAGCAACAGATTGATGTAAATGAAGATGGTTACTCGCAATAACTTATCTTCTTTACCTCAATTTCGAATTGGAAATCTCGTGCTTTTTTTAAATCTTCAATTAATGGTTCAAAGCTCTCCTTATGAGGGCTTTCTTGTTGCAGAAATTGAGCCATAATATAACAACCTTCAATTGTATTTCTCAACTCTTTGAAATTGACTATCCTTTCTGTCATATAAGGAATCTTTCCCACAATCTCACCTCTCTTTCGTTGCGTTATGCAACTTTCGAATATATATTAACACGCATTTTGCAACTTGTCAATAGCATTTTGCAATTTTTTTTATTTTTTTGTTGTTTTTGTATTGCATTTTGCAATTTTTTATGCTAACATTGATTTGAGGTGATGATAAAATGACCCCCAACAAATTATTAATAGCAAGCAGAATTAAAGAAATTCGGATTGAATCAGGTCTCACCCAAGAAGAACTTGGAAAAAAACTTTGTCTAAATAAATCGACAATTCAAAGATATGAAAAAGGTAAAATTCGCACTATTAAAAAGCCTATCATAGAAGCGATTGGAAATTATTTAAATGTAAACCCCGATTGGCTTTTAGGTACATCTGAAGAAAAACATTTGGCTAACATATCAAACAATTTATCGTTTTTACAAAAATACAACCAATTAAATGACCTTGGTAAAGAAAAAACCAATGAATATGTCGATATCCTTATCGGAAATGAAAAATATACTAAGGAAGACAAAAAGACTGTTATAGACTTTAATGATAAGATCAGAACAGTTGATTCTGATGATACATTAAAATGGGCTGCAGACGGTGGCGGTGTCAACTCTGATGACAATGTTGTAAAACACACATAAGATAAAAATTTTTATTTTTTTTTGAAATTGTATTGACAACTACCCTTTGGGCATATTATAATAATAACACAATAACAATTGTATATTGTGATTATACGCCCATGGGAGTATTCCCTCCACCATACGGAGAGTGATGAAACCTTGGGCTCTTTTTTTATCTTTTATTAAGGAGATTTACTTATGATTAGAGTCGCTGTACTTGTAGACGGTGGTTTTTACCGCAAAAGAGCTGAGCACCTTTTTGGACACAAAATTCCAGAGGTTAGAGCAGAAGAATTGGAGCATTATTGCAGGTTGCATTTACAAAATAAAGGACCTGAAGCAGCCTTGCTATATCGTATATTTTATTACGATTGTCCACCAACTGACAAAAATGTTTATCACCCTTTCTTAAAGAAAAATATAAAAATGAAAAATGAACTTTACGATTGGATGACTACTTTTTTAAACAGTTTAAAATCAAAAAGAAAATTTGCATTAAGATTAGGTCGCTTGTCTGACAATGACCTTGGTTATAATCTAAAGCCCAATGTAGTTAAATCGTTATTTTCAGGCAAAAGAACTTTAGAAGATATAACAGAAACCGATTTTGTCCTAAACATAAAACAAAAAACTATGGATATGAAACTTGGAACTGATATTGCATCTATGGTATTGAAAAAGCAAGTTGATCAGATAATACTTATCGCAGGCGATAGTGATTTCGTGCCTGCTGCAAAACTTGCAAGGCGTGAGGGCGTTGATTTTATACTTGACCCTATGGGAAACAACATTAATGATGATTTGAATGAACATATAGATGGCATACGCAGTAAAATCAAATACTTTATGCACGACGACAAATCTAAAACTAAATCTAAATAATAACTCCTAACACAATTTACCATTGTAATTACCAAATAAAACCTTTAATATTGTAGTATAAACTATAATTTGGAGGTTTTATAATGAAAAATGTCGATTTAGCAGTAAAGGAATTAAAAAAGGAGTTTAAATTAAAAGGTATTCCCGGACTTCGCGATATTAAAAACATAATATCAAAAATGGGATACACTCTTCTTACCTATGAAAGCAGCGAAGATTTATTAAAAGAGCTAAAACTCACAGAACATGCAAAGCATTATTCTTCTGTAAGTTGTACAATAGGAAAGAAAAGTTACACATTTTACCGTGGTGCAGTCCACAGCAGTGATTTGCCATTCATCCTATGCCACGAGATAGGACATATTTATATGAACCATATAAATCAAACAAACGGTTATTATGACACATCAGATCATAAAGAGGAAGAAGCAAATGTTTTTGCAACAAGGCTCTTGTACCCTCAAAATAAAAAAAACAGGTAAAGGCTCAACTTTACTCACACTTTTATTATTGCTTTCCATCGCTTTTAGTTGTTTTGCATATTCAAAAACTTTCATTCCCGCTTCTGCTCTGCAAGAAACTATAATCCAGGTTGCAGAACCTATGGAAGAAACTAAAACAGAAACAACTTCCGATTTTATTAATGAACTGATTATAAAAGTTGAAAGTGCTGCCGCTTCGTATAAAGCAGATGTCCCCGCACAATCAACACAACAACCTGCTAAAGAACAGGAAGCCCCTAACGACATTCTTGATATCACAGAGCAAGTTATTGTAACCCGCACAGGCAGAAAATATCATAAGCCCACATGCAGTTATTTAAAAAATAAAACAGGTACAACTACATACACCATACAAGCAGCAGAAGCAAACTACTACGCCCCCTGCTCAAGGTGTTTTTAACAAGGAGATTAAAATGGACGATTATAAAGATTTATATTTTGAAGAATTAAAAGAAGGAAACGAATTGCGCCAAAAGTTAAAGGATTCTGAAAAGGCTCTTTTCATGTCAAAATCAATGTTCTGGACTACGCTTTACACAATAATGTGCATTTTATTAATTCACACATACGAAGGTATTCTTGATACCATTTTAAAAATATTTGCATGCCTTTTTATATTAATACCAATATTTTGGATATCTGGCTTTGTTTGCTTCTTTGGGTTCAGCGAATTCGAAAACAACAAGCCTTCAGCCAAAAGAAAAGTATTAACAATAATTGGAGTTTTAATAACAATCCCTACACTTGTACTTTTATGGATGAATACACATCCTATTGATTAAAAAAACAACCGCCCTGTTTTAAGGACGGAACTCAAACAAAGGTGGTGAAATTATGGCAAAAGAAAGACTAAAAGGAGAAGGAACCGTTGTAAAACGTTCCGATGGGCGCTGGATGGCTTCTGTAATGATTGATTCCAAAAGAAAAAGCTTTTATTCTTCCAAATCAGCACAGGATGCTATGCGCAAAATGAAACTTTATATCAAAGACTACGAAGAAGGTTATATAAAAGGTGAGAAGCAACTTTTAAGTACCTTTGCCGAAAATTGGATGAAAAGTAAATTCAAATCTCTAAAGCGTTCATCTTATGATACAGTAGAATGGATAGTAACAGGCCACATTCTTCCTGCACTTGGTTCTCTTCCTCTGGACGAAATCACAACTGATGTTATCCAGGAAACTCTCTTTGATAATTCCGATATGTCATACTCTGTATTAAGGAAGATCCATCAGAACCTCAATCAGATATTTAAGCAGGCAATCAAAAACAAGGTTTTAAAAGAAAATCCCGCAGAAGATATAATCATCCCCCGGGAAAAGAAAAACGATATAAAGGAAATACAATTTTTAACCGAAGAACAGGTAAACAATTTAAACACCCTTGTAGGTAAAAAGTGGAAAACGGGAAAACCTTATTATCAGTTTGATTATGCAATCATATTTTTAATATATACTGGTTTAAGAATCGGAGAAGCTCTGGCACTTACCATAAACGACTATGATGCAAAAACAAATCAGATAATAATAAAAAAGAATGTAAAAACAGTTAAAACGCGTTCTGATAACTCTAAAACAAAATATGAAACCATAACCCAGAACACACCAAAGACAAAAAAATCAAACAGAAAAATATTTTTGGGTACAAAAGCATTAGATGCCTTCAAGATTATGACAGAAGGGAAATCAGGAACAGACCTCGTAATAACAAACACCCAGGGCAATCAGCCATCACCAAGAAACCTAACCAGAACACTATACTCAATGCTCGATGCCTTCGGCTATGAATATGTTGGTCTGCACGCCCTTAGGCACACCTTTGCATCACTCCTGATAAAAAAAGGCACAGATATAAAAATTGTTTCCGAACTTCTCGGCCACGAATCAGTTTCCTTCACTTACGACACCTATGTCCACCTGATGGACGAGCAAAAAGAAGAAGCAATAACCAAGCTCAACGAGCTTTAATTTTTCACCATTTTGGACAACAATTTTGACAACAATATTTTCAAAAACCCTATATTTTTTAACACTTTTTCACTAAAAACAAAATATTCAAAATTATTTTTAAAACAAAACAAAAACCCTGATAAAGCCATTTATTAAGCCATATCAAGGTTCTTTCGTTTGGCAGGGGCAGTAAGATTCGAACTCACGGCACGCGGTTTTGGAGACCGCTGCTCTACCAACTGAGCTATACCCCTATATTGAATTGTGCGAAAAAATATCCTCAAAGCTACCTTAATTAAAAGGTAGCTTTATTAATATTTTTATCGATTAAGCACCTAAAGTGTTAAATTTCAATGTAAGCTGAGATTTCTTTCTTGATGCTGTGTTCTTCTTGTAGATGCCTTTTGCAACAGCCTGGTCAATCTTTTTAACAGTTGCTCTGTAAAGTTCCTGGCTCAATGCTTTGTCACCTTTTACAACTGCTGCGTCAAACTTTTTAATAAAAGTTTTGATGTTAGTTTTGATTACCTGGTTACGAAGTGTCTTTGTAGCTGTAACCTTAACTCTTTTCTTTGCAGATTTAATATTTGGCATATTTTCACCTCCGTTTTCATCAAGCGTATTATATTGTAACATCTTTTTTAAGAAAAATCAATAGTTTATTGAAAAAAAGTTTAAAAATTTTTATATTTTTCCAAAAAATCACCCTCTTGGATGATATTTTGCATAAACTTCTCTTAATTTACTGCTTTTCAGGTTCTCATAGAACTGCGTTGAGGCAATTGAAGAATGCCCCATAAACTCCTGAAGGGACTTGATATCTGCCCCATTTTCCAAAAGATGCGCTGCAAAAGAGGTTCTTAAAATTTTAGGATTTATTTCTTTTTCGATCCCTGCGCTTTTTTTGTACTGCTTTATTATTTTCCAGAACCCCTGACGTGTAAGTGGTTTTCCATATACATTTACAAACAGATATGTACTTTGCTCTTTTGAACCGTTATGAAACGGAGAAACTTCAAGATATTTTGAAAGTGCAGTTTTCGCCAACACTCCAAAGGGAAGCACACGCCTGTCCTGACCCTCACACCTTAAAATTTCTTTATCAAGTTCTATATCGTCATTTTTTAAAGTTATCAATTCAGACGCTCTTATTCCTGTTGCGTACAAAAGTTCAAGCATTGCCTTATCTCTTACACTTTTAAAATCTTCCCCCGATGGTCCTGACAACAACCTGTCCACTTCTTTTACAGTTAAAATCTCAGGAAGTTTTCTTTCTGTTTTCGGGGCTAAAATTCCATCAGTGGGGTTTCTTTTCATACGCTCGATAACATTTAAGTATTTATACAAGCCTCTTACCGATGCCAACGACCTTGCAACGGTAGTCGCACTTTTGCCATCTCGCTGCAGAAGCGAAAGATAGGCTGTAACAGTGGTTTTTCTTGCTCTTGTGATTGTAAGTTTGTTCAAAGAAAGATACTCAAAATAATCGTACAAATCGTGCTTGTACGACAAAAGAGTATTGCCTGAAAGTTTTCGTTTATTTTCAAGATATCCAAGATATGTATCAATAAGTTCCATTGCGTTACCTCATAAAACATTCTAACATCATTTTACAACATTTTATGACTTTTGTAAATAGTTTTTGCCTATACAATATTTACCTTTATTAGTGTTTCGCACACACCACCCAGAAGAGCAATAAGTGTTGCGGGAATAAACTCTGCCAGCATTATTACCACATTTTCGTATATTCCCTTGCCCACTCTCCTGCCTGCCATACTTTTAAACAATCCAAAAGAGCAATTTAAACCACCCTGGGCAAAAATCATAACCGAAGCAATTGTGCAGGCAAGATAAGGAATTGCACTTAAAATTAACGCAATTCCCGAGGAATTATCTCTTATTACCAATGCGCATAACGCCGCAGATATACTTGCACCTTTTATATAGAGAAGATAAATTATAACAGGAAACCCGAACAAATTAACTCCCCACAACATTATCCAGCCTAAAAATTTAACATTTTCCATAAAAGACGAAATTATTATATCTTTTCCTGCTAACTGTTCGGGTACACCCATTTGATTTACACCCGCATCCATGGCAGAAAAAGCACCTGTAACCATTCCTGCACAAAGGGCTGTAAACACAATCAGAAACATAAACTTTCGCTTTTTAAAATATACAGATATTTTTCTTTTCAACTAAAAAACACCTTTTCCACTTTTTTAAAGTATATGTGAAAAAGGTGTTTATATTACATTTTTTCGCTCATTTCGGCAGCACGTTTTGTGCAGGCTTTCATGGCTTCAATAATAGCATTTTTAAATCCAAGTTCTGAAAGTTTATTCATTGCCGCAACAGTTGTTCCTCCCGGTGAGCAAACATTGTCAATGAGTTTTACGGGATGAATGTCGGTTTCTAAAATCATCATAGCGCTTCCGATTACTGTCTGTGCTGCAATTTCCAAAGCCTTGTTCTTGGGAATTCCGTGAGTTACCGCACCGTCTGCAATATCGTTGATAAGTTCATACACAAATGCAGGACTGCTTCCTGAAAGGGCAACGCCTGCGTCCATTTGCTTTTCATCTAAGAAATATACACTTCCGCAAGCAGACAAAAGTTCTTTTACATCTCGATTTTCCTGCTCTGTACCTGCCACTAAAAATACGCCTTTGCCGATAAGTGCAGGAGTATTTGGCATAGTTCTTACAACTCTTACATCTCCAAGCATCTGCTTCATTTTTTCAATAGTAATGCCCGGGGCAACTGTTATAACAGTTTTGTTGTAGTTTAAGTTTTTAAGTTGCTCACAAACAACTTTATAAATATTAGGCTTTACTGTAAGAATAACACAGTCGCACTGTTCGGTCAGCACTTTCAAAGAGTCGCAAACCACTGCTCCCTCTTTTTCAAATTTCTTCGCAGAATCAACGTTTACATCATAAACATAAACATTCTTTCCGCCTGCTTTTAAAATCCCTGAAATCAAGGCTCCGCCCATATTTCCTGTTCCGATAAAACCAATGTTATTCATACATATCACCTTAAATTACTGTTTTAAGAAATTTTCAAGTCTGTCAAGACCTTCTTTGATATTTTCCATACTTGTTGCATATGACCATCTCAAGTATTTGTCAGCACCAAAACCGCTGCCAGGTACCAAAGCAACCTTTGCGTTGGTAAGGAAAGCCTCTGCAAAAGCATCAGAACCTGTGATTACAGTTCCTGCAATAGTTTTGCCGATAAGTTTTTCGATGTTCATCATAATATAGAACGCACCCTGAGGCATTGTGCAAGAAACGCCTTCGATTGCGTTAATTCTGTTTGCCATATAATCACGGCGTTCTTTGAACACAAGACGCATTTTTTCAACTTCATCCTGTGGACCTGTAAGAGCCGCGAGTGTTGCTGCCTGAGCAATTGAGTTAGGATTAGATGCAGCATGTGACTGAACATTTGCCATAATTTTGGCAATTTTGTCATTTGCTACTGCAAAACCAATTCTCCAACCTGTCATAGCATAACTTTTTGATACGCCGTTGATTGTAATAGTAAGATCTTTGATTTCATCATTGAAAGATGCAATGCTGATGTGTTTGCCATCATAAATAAGTTTTTCATAAATTTCGTCTGCAATAACAAAGATTTTGTGTTTAACGCAAACATCTGCGATCGCTCTTAATTCTTCTTCAGTATAAACCATACCTGTAGGATTTGAAGGGCTGTTTAATACCAAAGCCTTAGTTTTAGGATTAATTGCTTCTTCAAGATCTTTTGCAGAAAATTTAAATCCATTTTCTTCTGTTGTTTCTAAAATCACAGGCACACCGTCTGCCATTTTAACCATTTCAGGATAACTTACCCAGAATGGTGCAGGAACGATAACTTCATCACCAGGATTTAAGATTGCAGAAAATGCGTTTACCAAAGAGTGTTTAGCACCATTTGAAATAACAACATTTTTAGGTTCGTAGTCAAGACCATTGTCTTTTTTGAATTTTTCTGCTACTGCTTTTTTAAGATCAAGTGTACCTGATGCAGGTGTGTATTTTGTGAAGCCGTCCTGAATTGCTTTGATAGCCGCATCTTTAATGTACTGAGGTGTATCAAAATCAGGTTCTCCGCAACCGAAACCTACAACATCTTCACCATTTGCTTTCATTTCTTTGAATTTAGCATCTATCGCAAGTGTAGGCGATGGTGCTATTGCCATATTCTTAATTGATAAATCCATAAAAAATTCTCCTTTTCCAAACATTTTAAACTTATGTAGTATATTTTATTACAAATCTACCAAAAATGCAAGTTCTTTTTGTGAAAAATTTCATTAAAACGCATTTTTTATATAGTTTTTAATGTTTTTACCCATTATTTTTGCAATTATTGTATCTGAATAATTTATTTTTGCAAGTTCAGTTGCAATTTTATCCACATCATTTACACCTGTGATTCCTTCTGGAAGCACACCTACCCCATCTAAATCTCCGCCAAGGCAAACTATATTTTCTCCTCCTAAGGACATAAAATGCTCAATGTGGTTTATGATGCTTGAAATTTTGGCATTTCCGTCTTTTTCCAAAAAATCAGGAACATAATTTATACCAACCATTCCACCGGAATTTTTAATTGCCATAAACTGCTCATCGGTTATATTCCTGAAGAAATCGCAAATTTTCCTTGAATTTGAGTGAGTTGCAACAAATGGCTTTGTTGATACTTCTGCCACATCCCAGAAACCCGCATCCGACAAATGGGAAACATCAACTGTCATATTTAATTTATTCATTTCTTTCACAACAGTTTTGCCGAATTCGGTAAGAGGTCCGCAACTTCCCCATGGCACATTTCCTTCACCAAGCTGATTGGGATGATTCCATGTAAGAGTCATAAACCTGACTCCCAGGTCATAAAAATACTTAACTCTTTCAATTTTGCCGCCTAAAGCCTCCCCGCCTTCAATTGCAAGAATTGCTGAGTTTTTGCCTTCATTTACGTTCTTTTCAAGACTTTCATAATCTGTAACAAGTTTGGTTTTAGTTTTTGTAAGTTCACTTTTAAAATGCAAAATCATAGAATTCACTCTGTCAAAAGGGTCATCAAATTTGTATTTATCAACAAAATTTGCAAACACCTGAACATAAGTATGCTCTTTTTTCAGTTTGTCTTCCGACCAGTGCTCACTATTTGAAATAATTTCCGCACCGTCTGTAACCTTATCAGGCAAATCGCAGTGTAAATCACATATCAACATACAAAATTCCCCTAAAAAGCGTCTACTATATGATTAATTCTGTCCTCTTTTAAATACACTTCAATAACATCAAAACGCATATTATCAATGTTTTCTTTTTGAGCATATAAAAGAGCGACATTTTTAATCTTCTGTTGTTTCTTTAAATCAACCGCCTCTGCGGCAAATCCGAACTTTTCATCTGTTCGTGTTTTAACTTCCACAAAAACAACAGTTTTACCTTGTCTTGCGATAATATCAATCTCGCCGACCTTGTTTTTAAAGTTTCTCTTAATTATTCTATATTTTTGCTTTTTTAAGTATTTTGCGGCTTTTTCCTCACCGAAATCGCCTTTTAATTTATTAAAAATTTTCATTTTTCAAGTATTTTCTTTAAAAATGTTCTTCTGTGAATTGGTGAAATCCCGTGTTTTTCAAGCATTTCATAATGCAGTTTTGTGCCGTATCCTTTATGTTGCTCAAACATATACTGAGGAAACAACTTTGCCATTTCAAGCATATATCTGTCCCTTGAAACTTTCGCAAGGATAGATGCCGCACCGATGCAGTTGCATTTAAGATCGCCTTTTACAACACATTCGTGAGGGATTGTCATACCTGATATTGCATTTCCGTCAATCAAAACATACTCAGGCTTTTGGGAAAGTCCGTTTACTGCGTTATTCATCGCCTTAAAAGTAGCATTTCTGATATTAATATCGTCAATAATTTTCTCGTCGATTGCCGCAATAGAAAAAGCAACTGCTTCTTCTCTGATTTTATCAAAAAGATAGTCTCTTTTTTTCTCACTGATTTTTTTAGAATCAGTTACACCCTCGATAAACTGACCATTTCTCAAAACCACCGCAGCGGCAAAAACAGGCCCTGCCAAGGGGCCTCTGCCTGCCTCGTCAACGCCTGCTATATAATTTAAACCTTTGTTATATAATTCATTTTCAATTTCAAACATTTTCTTCACCCGGAAATTCCAAAGTTATATTGCCAAGTTTCGATGCACGAAACTCGTCTAAAAGAATGTTGGACGCTCTTACAGTATCCACCTCTCCACCGCTTATAACGCAGCCCCTTTTTCTTCCCAAATCCTCTAAAATCTCGTATGACATTTTATCAAAATCCGAAAGGCCGTAGCGATTAGTTAAAGTTTCAGGATACCTTTGAACCAAAAAACTTATTAAATGCACTGCCAGTTCTTCAACATCCATAATTTCATCACGGATTGCTCCTGAAAACGCAAGTTTAAGACCAACTGATTCATCTTCAAACTTCGGCCATAAAATTCCTGGAGTGTCAAGAAGTTGAAATCCGTCTTTTGCTGAAATCCATTGTTTCGACTTTGTAACACCCGGACGATCACCTGTTTTGGTACTTGCCCTTCCGCAAAGTTTGTTAATGAGTGTGGACTTTCCAACATTGGGAATTCCAACAATCATAACTCTTATTCCGCCACCTGTGATGCCTCTTGCTTTTCTTGCCTCAAGTTTTTCTTTCAAAACTGATTTTGCTTCATTTGCCAAAGCATCAAGCCCCATATTTTTAGGACAGGAAATTAAAACTGCCTTAATTCCCTGACTTTTAAAATACTCAAGCCACAAAGCATTTGCCTTTGAATCTGCAAGGTCTGCCTTGTTCATAACAACAATTCTTGGCTTCTGATTTAAAATCTTGTCAATTTCAGGATTTCTACTTGACAAAGGAAGTCTTGCATCAACAAGTTCATAGACAATATCAACCTGCTTTAAATCTTCAGTTATCTGTTTTCTCGTTTTGGTCATATGACCGGGAAACCATTGTATATTCATTAAAACACCTTCATACCATTAAACGGGAAAAATCTCCATACTGCTTTCCCTAAAATATCTTTGTAATCAACACACGCAACATCTGAAAATCTTGAGTCGCGGCTGTTGTTTCTGTTATCACCAAGCACAAACACCTGATTTTCGCCAACTGTTACAGGAAATCTCATATCACCCGAAAGCATAGTGGGCTCTGCGATGTAATCTTCTTCTATCGCTTTGCCGTCAACGTAGACAATATGCTTTGCAAAATCGATGTCAACAGTCTGACCTTCACCTGCGATAACTCTTTTGATGTACGGTGGATGATTTGCCTGATGCAAAACTATTATATCACCGTTTTCGGGGGTATATCCCAATCTCCAAACAATAAGTCTGTCGTTGTGCTGAAGTGTCGGTTCCATAGAAGCCCCGTCAACTCTTACAACAGTAAAAACAAACTGTCTTATAACAAGTGCTAAAACCACAGCGATAGCAATAGAAACTACCCACTCGAGTGCCTCTCTCTGCCATGATTTTTTCACAATTTCTTCTGCAACCTCTTTAACTTCTTCGTTAAATTCGCTCATATTTGCCACCTCACAAATTATTTTAATAAAAAACATAGCCGAACACCCAAAAAAGATGTTCGGCGTATTGTTCGACATTTAAAGTTAGATTCTTTCTTTAACTTTAGCTGCCTTACCTACTCTGTCTCTCAAGTAGTACAGCTTAGCACGACGAACCTTACCTTTTCTAACAATTTCGATTTTATCAATGTTAGGTGAGTTTACAGGGAAGATTTTTTCAACCCCAACACCGTATGATAAACGTCTAACTGTTACGGTCTGAGCGATACCAGCATGCTTTTTAGCAATGATTGTACCTTCGTAAACCTGAATTCTTTCTCTTGTTCCTTCTTTAACCTTGATGTGAACTCTTACAGTGTCACCGATAACAAGTTTAGGTAAGTCAGTTCTGATCTGGCTCTGTGCAATTGTGTCAATAATATTCATTTGACATTCTCCTCTCGAAATCAGATGTTCATTAGCGCATTGTGCCTAAGAGGACCACCCATAATAACCATTGCATTATACCACAACATTTCATAAAATGCAAGTGTTTTTTTGAAATTTTTTCAATTAAAGCAAATTTTTTCTCATTTCAGCGTCAGAAAGCACAGATAAATACTTTGGAGCCACATCAAAAACAGTCTTGCAACCTGATACACCCTCTTTATTTAATCTGTAAACTGCTCTTGCATAGCAAACTAAAACAGACGCGGTAAATTCTGGGTTTGAATCAAGTTTTATACTATATTCAATAATATGTGAATGCTCTTTATTTATTCCTGTTTTACCACTTCTGATAACAAAACCACCATGTGGGATACCGCTGTGGTCTCTTGCCAATTCTTCTTCAGAAATAAAGTTTACGAATGTATCGTAATCTGCAAAATAGTTTGGCATGGTTTTGATTTCGTTTTCTATTTTTGCCTTGTCGGCACCGTCTTCTACTACAACAAAACATTCTCTTATATGCTTCTGTCTTGTTGTAAGTTCAGGCTCTGATCCTGCACGAACGGCCTCTAATGCGCTATCCACAGGGATTGTGTACTGTCTTGCATCTTTAACGCCGTCGATTCTTCTTATAGCGTCAGAATGGCCCTGACTTACGCCCTTGCCCCAGAAAGTATAATCTTTGCCCTCAGGAAGTACGCAAGATGCGTAAAGACGATTTAAAGAAAACATTCCCGGGTCCCAACCTGCAGAAATAAGTGCAACCTTGCCACCCTCAATGGCAGACGCATCAACATTTTCAAAATGTTCAGGGATTTTTGCGTGAGTATCGAAACTATCCACAACATTGAAACTTTTTGCAAATTCGGGAGTCTGCACAGGAAGATCAGTAGCACTTCCACCGCAGATAATCAAAACATCAATATCGTTTTTGTAATTTAAAAGATCGTCAATATGGAAAGTTTTAGCACCTGTTAAAGTTTTAACAGTTTCTGGATTTCTTCTTGAAAAAATTCCAAAAAGTTCCATATCGGGATTCTGCTGAATAGCACATTCAACGCCTTTTCCAAGGTTACCATAGCCTAAAATGGCGATTTTCATTGTCATATATATCACTCCTGAAAGATTTATGAATATTATTTGCGAAATCAAAAATAATATAATATTATAGCACCAAAACACAAAAAAATCAAGTGGGAGGACAAAAATGGTAAAGGAAGATACTAAGAATTTATTAAGAGAATGTAATCTTGGGATAAAAATGGGAATAAGTTCGTTAAATGATGTTTTAGACAGAGTTGAAAGCACAGATTTGGAGGACAAACTGAAAAAAAGCAGAAATGAGCACGAAGAACTTGAAACCGAAACACAACTGCTTTTAAACAGATATGGTGATGAGGAAAAAGAGCCACCAATGATGGCAAAAGGAATGAGTTGGATTAAAACCAATGTTATGCTTGGAATTAATGAGAGCGACAAAACGGTGGCAGGGCTGATAACAGACGGTTGCAATATGGGCATAAAAACAATAAACGGCTATTTAAACGAATACCCCGAAGCAAACGCCGAAGTAAAAGACATTGCAAAAAAAATCATTGATTTAGAAACAACACTTTTGGAAAATATCAAAGAATATCTTTGATATTCCAATGAATAATTCATTAAAAAATCCCGCAAGGAATTCCTTGCGGGGATTTTTTATGTTAATGCTTTTGCATTAATTATTTAATAAGTTCTTCAGCTTTGTGATATGGTTTCATATCTTCATAGCTATCCCAAACGAACATCTTAACTGATTTAACTGTTCCACCATTTGTTGTGATTGTAACAGGAATTTCAGTTGTTGAAGAAGAAGCCGGAACTTTACCATCTACATATTCAGCAGGAAGTTCTACCGGTGTGCAACCGAGCATTTCGTTGTAATCACCAAATGCTGCAACTACGCACCATACGCCCATATCCACTATTTCAGGGTTAGTGAATTTAACAGATGTTGTAACTGTGTTACCTTCAACTTTAGCAGCGTCTGCTACTGCAAAGAGGCTTGTTCCGTTTGAAGTTTTTAAAACTGTAACACTATTACCGCTTGCAACTGTTCCTGAATTGATTTCAAGAACATTTCCTCTGCCTGTGTTTAATGGGTCAGCAGAAACTTTAACAATACCATTTGTGTATGTTCCTGTACCGCCAACTCTCCAAGCGTTTTCTTCAAGACCGTCAAGTGTTACATAACCATTTTTATCTTTATTTGCAAGCCAGTTTGATGTTGTATCTGCGTAATTTTCAAAGGTTTCATCAAAATAGATGTGTGCAAATGGATCTTCTGCTGTATCAAATGTTAAGATTTCCTGATCTTTACTGAATTGATTGAGGCCCTGACCTTCTTCATCCATAAAGAGAGCTGATGCATAAACTGTGTATGCTTTATTTCTTGGAAGTGATTTTGAAGGTTCTAAAATTAAGTTTTTACCATCTGCATAAGCATTTGCGATAGCATTTTCAATCACATTTCCTTCAGCATCTTTTACAGTAAAGAGTGATGTGTAAGCAAGTTGTGTTCCGTTTTCTTTAACAACAGTCATAAGGTTGTTGTTAAATGGAATTGTAATTTCACCTGCATACCATCTGCCATCTTCAGTAACTTTTTCAAATGTAGCATTGCCTTCCTGTTTGAAAGGATCAATATAATATACCTGAATATCATCCATGTACATATAGTCCCCGGTTTTTCCTGAACCTGCAATTGTCATACTTGTGCCGTAGAAAGGACCAAAGTCATAATATTTTGTACCTTCAGGTGGAGTACTATACCCACCGAATGATTCTACAATTTTTTCTCCCTTCACACCTTCTACACCTGAAGGCTGTGGGAATTTTTCATTAAGAGCACGTGTTTTTCCGTCGCCTTTTGCCACATCAGGTAAAAAATGTGTGTAAATTGAGCCATCATAAAAAGCTCTGTATGTATCTGCAGGGTGATTTTCTGTCTTATGGTCTGTAATATCTACAATATATTTAAGATCAAACCACTCACCTGTTTTAACAGGACTAACTTCAATTTTGGAATCTAAGTTAGACTGATAAGAACCGCTATCTGTAGCAAGAATTGTCCATTTCTTACCGTTGTAATTCGATGTCATATTAGCATTCAACCACTTTTTAAGCTGTGCTTTCTGCTGGTCGTATGTAAACATTGCTGTATTAGAAGAACCTGTAAAAGATGAGGGAAGCTTAAATTTAGCCTTAATAACCATCTTTTTGCCTTTTGCAAAATCTGCACGTTTAATAGCTTCTCCTGCATTTGAGTTTCTTCTTACACGAATCCAGTCATTAGTTGTAAGATTTCCGGCATCAAGCTTCAAAACTTTATTGTTTGCATCATCAGGGTCAGCAACAACTTTTACTGAAGCGCCCTTGCCTACAAGTTCTTCACCTGTATACCACGCATCATCATAATCTCCGCCATAAACTGTCCATGCGTTTTCTTCCATATTTGTGATTTTTGTGCTGTCAACAATTTTACTGTCGTTAATATTTGAAAGCCATTCGGCATCGCCGTAACCTTCAAAATCTTCAAAGAAGCCTTCGGTTAAAACAGGATTTACATCAGCTGCGGAAACCGAAATTATGCTTGTTGACAAAGTTGTCAAAATCATTGCTATTGCAAGTAATAACGATAAAATCTTTCTCACAATATTCCCTCCTAAAATTTTTATAATTCAATTTTAAATGAAACGTTTTGCACAAAATCAGGGGCACTTGATTTTAAAGCCGCACTTCATAAATGTATACATAGCATATCCCTACTATATACCAATTTAATAATATCACTGTTTGCCACCAAAGTCAAGCCACTAACACAACTTGTATCCGTTTATATAAATTTTGTATCCGAATATATAACTAATTAAAAACTCCCACGAATCGTGGGAGTTTTTAATTAGTCATTAATCACTTTAAATGCTTCGCCGTCAAAAGTTACTTCTATTTTATTGCCTTTTAAGATTTTCCCCTCAAGCATTTCTTCTGCCAACATATCTTCTATGCCTGATGTGATTGCGCGTCTTAGCGGTCTTGCACCGTAGACGGGGTCAAACCCTGTTTTTGCAAGTTCTGAAACCGCCTCTTTTGTAAATGTGGCTTCAATTTCGTTTTCTTTAAGTCTTTTCACAAGTGATGAAAGCATCTTTTCTGCAATCTGTTCGATTTCGTTCTGGGTTAGTTGCTTGAATACAATTATATCGTCAATTCTGTTCAAAAATTCAGGTCTGAATGTGTTTTTAAGTTCTGCCATAACTTTGTTTTTAATATCATTATAATTTGACTCTGTTTTTTCATCTGCCTGACTAAACCCGAATGCTTTGGGAGTTTCTGTTATTCTTGATGCGCCTACATTTGAAGTTAAAATTATAATGGTATTTTTAAAGTCAATTTTTCTGCCCTGGGAGTCTGTTAAAATTCCGTCTTCTAAAATCTGCAACAAGATATTAAAAACATCAGGATGGGCTTTTTCAATTTCATCAAAAAGCACAACAGAATATGGGTTTCTTCTCACCTTTTCGCTTAATTGACCGCCCTGTTCGTAACCAACATATCCAGGAGGTGAACCAACAAGACGAGATACTGAATATTTTTCCATATACTCAGACATATCAATTCTTACCATTGCGTTTTCGTCGCCGAATACCGCTTCTGCCAATGCTTTACAAAGTTCGGTTTTGCCGACACCGGTAGGTCCTGAGAATATAAACGAGCCGATTGGGCGTTTAGGGTCTTTCAAACCTGTTCTGCCTCTTTTTACCGCCTTTGCGATGGCTGTAACTGCATCAGACTGACCTACAACTCTTTGGTGGAGTGTTTCTTCCAATTTTAAAAGTCTTTCACTTTCGCCCTCTGTAAGTCTTGATGCGGGAATTCCTGTCCAGCCTGCAATCACACCTGCGATATCTTCTTCGGTTACAAGCATTTTCTTTATCTGTGTTTCTTTCTGCCAGTTGTCTTTTCGTGTCTTTAATTTTTCTGCAAGTTCTTTCTCACGATCACGAAGACAAGCCGCTTTTTCAAAATCCTGAGCAGAAATCGCCGCTTCTTTTTCGCCTTTTAACTTTTCAACCTCGTCTTTTAAGTCCGAGATATCATCAGGGGCTGTGCAGGTTTCGAGTTTAACTTTTGATGATGCTTCGTCAATCAGGTCAATGGCTTTGTCGGGCAGAAATCTGTCTGTTATATATCTTGCGGACAACTTTGCCGCCGCAATTATTGCACCGTCTGTGATTTCTACTTTGTGATGTGCTTCATATTTATCACGAAGCCCCATTAAAATCATAACTGTCTGGTCAACTGTAGGCTCACCAACGGTAACAGGTTGAAATCTTCTTTCTAATGCTGCATCTTTTTCAACGTGCTTTCTGTACTCATCGATTGTAGTTGCACCGATTATCTGTATCTCGCCTCGAGCCAAAGACGGCTTTAAAATGTTTGATGCATCAATGGCCCCCTCTGCCGCACCTGCTCCGATAATTGTGTGAATTTCATCTATAAATATAATGATGTTTCCGTCATTTTTAATTTCTGTCATACATTTTTTAAGGCGCTCTTCAAACTCACCTCTGTATTTTGCCCCTGCAATCATTGATGAAAGGTCAAGAGAAAACACTCTTTTGTTTTTTAAGATTTCAGGTACTTTTCCTGAGCAGATTTTCTGTGCCAATCCTTCTGCAATTGCAGTTTTACCAACTCCAGGTTCACCAATTAAACAAGGATTGTTCTTGGTTCTTCTTGAAAGTATCTGTATCACTCTTTCGATTTCTTTGTCTCTGCCGATTACAGGGTCGAACTTGCCGTCTTTTGCCATCTGGGTAAGATCTCTGCCGAACTCGTCAAGAGTTGGTGTCTTTTTGCCCTGATTATTCTGCGGAGTCTGCTGATTTAAGTCTTCAGGCTCGTGATGTCCGCCAAGGCTGTTTAAAATATCTGAAAAGATTTTGTTGCGGTCGCCGCCAAGTTCTGCGATTATTCTCGCCGCTACGCTTTCACCCTCACGCAAGAGCGCCATCAAAAGATGTTCTGTGCCGATATAATTATGCCCCATGCGTCTTGCCTCTGCGTAACTGAGTTCAATTACTCTTTTAACTCGCGGGGTAAATCCAAGCACATTTGAAGATAAGGGATTCATTCCGACGATTTCTGCGATTTTTTGTGAAATTTCTTCTTTGTTCAAGCCGTTGTCCTGCAAAACTACGCCTGCAAGAGTATCTGCATCAACTGACAAACTGTGCAAAAGATGTTCTGTACCAATATAGCGATGTCCCCATTTTGCCGCTTGATTAGATGCATTTCTTAAAACATTTTCTGCTTTATCTGAAAATTTGTTCTCGAAAAATGGCATAAAATTACCTCCTTCGTTACTTTCGGTGCGTGCCTGCCCTCTTTTTGCGGCACATTCTGAACACATATAAGTTTCTTTCATCACACCATTTATTATTGTTTTAAAATGAATGTTAGCTAAATTCTTCCCACAAATTTGACAAATCATACATTTTCCTCCTTACATCAAACTGATTATCATATTTTTCAATATGTCAGCCCGAACCATATCTTTTTCGGGTTGACGGATACCTGCCAAGGCTTTATCAGATACAGCCGCCGACATCAATTTTGCCTGTTTTACATCTACTGCGTTATAGTCAAGAAAATTATTTATAAATGTAAGCGCCGCATTTTGCCCTATGGAACTTCCCAACGATAAAACTATATGCATTAAATATCCTGTCCTATCCATTGGTATCCTCGTGATTTTAATACTTCCGCCTCCACCTCTGTGGCTTTCTACCATATATCCGTGATTTGAAGTAAATCTTGAATTGATTACATAGTTTATCTGGGACGGTACGCAATTAAATCTGTTGGCAAGTTCCGAGCGCTGGAAATGGGCTGTCCCCTGTTCCTGCTCTAACATCTCTTTTATAAACTGTTCTATAATATCGCTGATTTTCATATTTTTATTCCTCTCTTTTTGACTTTGACTATCTTTGACTATTATTATACCCTATTTAAAAATAATATCAACCACCACATTTGGTCAGAAATAGTCAAAAACGAGAGATTTGACACCCAAATCTCTCGTTTTCTGCTTTTTTTGAATTTTTTTAAAGTTTTTTGATGGTTTATTCTGCTTTTATTTCACGCATCATTAGTGTTTTTACCGCATCTTTTGAAGAAACGCTATTATATAGCACGTCATAGGCGGTGTTTACTATAGGCATTTCTATGCCAAGGCTGTCTGCGATTTTTTTAGCACATACACAACTTTTTACACCTTCTACAACCATACCTACTTCATCAATTGCTTCATCAAGGCTTTTGCCCTGACCAATAAGTATTCCTGCACGTCTGTTTCTTGAATGCATACTTGTGCAGGTAACAATCAAATCTCCGATTCCCGTAAGCCCCATAAATGTTTCGAGATTTCCGCCAAGAGCAACACCAAGTCTTGAAATTTCTTTTATCCCACGAGTCATAAGTGCCGCTTTTGTATTGTCGCCATAGCCGCTTCCATCAGAAATACCTGCACAAAGAGCAATTACATTTTTTAATGCGCCACTCATTTCAACACCTATTACATCGGTATTTGTATAAACTCTTAAAGTTTCTGAGTTGAATACCTCTTGTACAATGCGGGCTTTTTTAACATCTCCACAGGCAGCAACTATAGTTGACGGAATAAACCTTGCAACTTCTTCTGCATGAGTAGGCCCTGATAAAACAACGCAAGTTGTATCAAGTTCTTCCTTGATTACTTGCGAAAGTCTTTGATTTGTTTGTTCATCAAACCCCTTTGCCACATTTACTATTAAAGGTAGTTTTTCATATTTTTTAAGGCTCTCACAAGTTTTCCTTACAACATGAGAAGGTACTGCCAGGACCAGCATTTCGCTGTTTACCGCTTCATCAAGATTGCTTGTAAACTCTATAGTTTCGCTTATTGTTATATCTTTTAAATATTTATGGGTGCGACTTTTTCTTATCTGCTCAATTTCTTCTTCAAAAAAAGACCAGATAGTTACTTTGTGTCCATTTTTATCAAGAAGCATTGCAAGTGCCGTTCCCCACGTTCCCGAGCCGAGAACTGATATTTTCATTATTTGTCCTCCGATTTCTTTTTACCAAACTTATTTTCAGTTCCGTTTAAAAGTCTTTTGATATTACTGCGATGGGTATAATAAATCAAAATCGCAAAAACTGCTGTAATATAAACATTTATATTTCCCTCGCCCGGATTTATGAAATATGTTGTAAGTGGTAAGAACGCAAAGCAGATAAGGTTACTTAATGACATAATCTTTGTTGTAAATAAAAGCACTAATACTGCCCCACCGATAATAAGTCCCACACGCCAGTCGATTGCAAGTAAAATACCGAAGGTTGTAGAAACTCCCTTACCGCCTTTAAATCCGTAGTAAATAGGATAGTTATGACCAAGGATTGCAAAAAGTCCTGCAACAACTGCATATTCTTTCCATATGAAAGATGCAATTCCCACTGCTATCGCACCTTTGAAAAAGTCAAACAAAAACACAACAACGCTCTGCCACTTGCCGATGCATCTTGCAACATTTGTAGCACCTGCGTTTCCGCTTCCGACTTTTTTTATGTCAATTCCGTAGATTTTCCCCATTGTGATAGCACTGCTTATGCTTCCTATCAAATAGCCAATTAAACAAATAATTAAGATTTTCAAAACTGCCATAAAATCAACTCCTATTTTTCACGGGTTTTTTCACGAACCAAGAACTTAAGCGGTGTTCCTTTAAGACCAAACGCATCTCTTATCTGATTTTCAAGATATCTGATATATGAAAAATGCGCAAGTTCGGTATCATTTACAAACACAACAAATGTAGGCGGTTTTACAGCAACCTGAGTAATATAAAGGATTTTCAAGCGTTTACCCTTGTCTGACGGTGGCTGAACTTTTAAAATCGCCTGATTTAGCACGTCATTTAACACACCTGTCTGAATTCTCATACAGTTTTGTTCGTTTACATATCTAACTGTTTCAAAAATCTTATCAACTCTTGAACCTGTTTTTGCAGACATAAACAAAATCGGTGCGTAAAGCATAAAGTTAAAGCCTTCCATTACCTTTGTTTCGTAGTCTTTCATGGTGTTGGTTTCTTTTTCAACCAAATCCCATTTGTTTACAACTATAATCATAGCCTTACCCTGATCGTGAGCATAACCTGCAATTTTTGTATCCTGTTCGGTAACACCTTGCTCTGCATCAATCATAATAACTACAACATCAGAGCGGTCTACTGCGAGTAAACTTCTTACAGAACTGTAACGCTCAATATTTTCGTCAATCTTTCCGCGTTTTCTAAGTCCTGCAGTGTCAGTAAACACATATTTCTGACCGTCTTTTTCAAATTCAACATCAATAGCATCTCTTGTTGTACCCGGAATGTTACTTACAATTACACGGTTATCACCTAAAATTCTGTTAACCAAAGAAGATTTACCCGCATTAGGTCTGCCTGTTATTGCAATTCTGATAACATCTTCTTCCTCCTGATTTACAGAATCTTCAGGAAAGTATTTTACAACTTCGTCAAGCATATCACCGATACCAAGTCCGTTGATTGCAGAAATACACATAGGGTCGCCAAGACCTAAGTTGTAAAATTCATAGGCTTCCATTGGCATACCGCCAGGATTATCTGCTTTGTTGCACACCAAAACAACCGGTTTTTCAGATTTTCTGAGCATTGTACCGATTTCAAAATCTGTTGCAGTAACACCGCATTTTACATCAACTACAAACATAATTACATCTGCAGTATCAATGGCGATTTCTGCCTGCATTCTCATCTGTGATAAAATGATATCATCACTCTTAGGTTCAATACCACCTGTGTCAATAATTGTAAATTTATGGTTAAGCCACTCACAATTAGCATAAATTCTGTCTCTTGTTACACCGGGAGTGTCCTCAACTATTGATATTCTGTGTCCTGCCAACTTGTTGAAAAGAAGACTTTTTCCAACATTCGGTCTTCCTACTATCGCTACAACAGGTTTCATAAAACATCATCCTTTCTTATGTCAGATTTCGCCCTTTAATTTAAGAGCAAGTTCGTGTCCGTCGTTAATTACAACTACTTTTATGTTAAGGGCTTTTTCAATATCGGGGATTGTTACATCATCTAAAAATGTATCGGTATCTGCACGAAGCATATTAGCGGGGATGAAAAGATAATCCCCTAAATCTTTTCCTTTTAATTGATTTATAATGTCCCCGCCTGTAATAAGTCCCGACACTGTAATACTATGTCCAAAAAAGTCGTGTTTAATTGCTACAACCTGAGCATCAACCCCTTCTACCTTTGAAACAAGGCTTTTTATGAGTTTTTCGCTTATTTTACCTGTTGCAACTGTAACTTTTTTGTAAGCAGTTTCTTCTACGCATTCAATTCCGTCATTAAAATCATATATGGTAAGACGAGCCATTCCAACTCCGTTTTCAAGTTGCGGAAAGTCTTCGTAATGATCATATTCAGGAAAATCCTTTTCTGCCATTATATAAAATTCATCGGCTAAGTATACTTTTACACTACCCGTTTCTTTTTTGAATTTTTCCTGCCACCCACTTACCTGATTTATAAGTGCTATGCTTTTTTCTTTGTCAAATGGTGTAAGATTGTAAAGTCCTTCCCTGAATTTAGTCATACCCACAGGTACAATCGATGTGCTGTAAACATTTGAAAACTCTGATATATCAGAAAGAGTTTTATCCAAAAGTTCACCGTCGTTAATTCCCGGGCAGAGAACTATCTGGCAATTTACAACAATTCCTGCCTTATCAAGTTCTTTCATCTGATTTAATATTCTGTCCGCTCTTTTGTTGCCAAGCATAAACTTTCTTGTTTCCCCGTCGGTGCAGTGAACAGAAATATTAACAGGTGAAAGTTTTATATCGGTAATTCTTTTTAAATCTTTATCAGAAAGATTTGTCATTGTAATATAATTTCCCTGCAAAAATGAAAGCCTTGAATCATCATCTTTGAAATAAAGTGTTTCACGCATTCCTTTTGGAAGTTGATCAATAAAGCAGAAAACGCACTTGTTTGCACAAGACTTTGCCTTGGTCATCAAAGCATTTTCAAACTCCAACCCAAGATCTTCTCCAAAATCGTTGGCGATTTCTATAACTTCATAACTACCGTCAGGCTTTTTGATTGTAACCTCGTAATCGGTATCTGCTGTTATAAACTTATACTCTAAAATATCATTAACTTTTTTCCCGTTTAACGCAACCAAAAAGTCGCCTGTTTCAATCCCTGCATCTTCTGCAATGGAGCCGGGTTCTACATAAGTAATTTTCGTCATTTCAAAAATCCTTGTCTTAACATATTTAATCAATATATATTATCTTATAAAATCCCAATATTGTCAAGTAAAATAAATGTTACACTCATACTACGATGGGGATAGGAAAAAATGTTCAGAATAAAAAAACTGAGCAAACACAAAAGTTCTCTTTTGTGTTTGGATACCTGAAGGCGTACAAAAGTACGTCGAACGGCGAAGTTTTTTTATAACAAAAAGGCACCAAAAAAAGAAAAATCCCAATATATTGAGATTTTTCTAATTAGTATTCAAACTATTAATCTTACACACTCATATAGTGTGCCTTTTTGTGCTCTGGGCATTTTTAACATCCCCAAGCATCATTACGCTTCTACTTTGATTACTTCTCTTCCCTTGTAATAACCGCATTTAGGGCAAAGTCTGTGTGGCATAACGAGTTCACCGCACTGTGGGCAAGCGATCATGCCCGGTACTGCCAATTTCCAATTAGCTCTTCTCTTATCTCTTCTTGCTTTAGATACTTTTCTCTTTGGAACTGCCATTTTTACACCTCCTCAACACAACATCTTTATATGATGTTAATCAAATAATCCTTTTAATATTTCAAATTGCGGGTTAAAATACTCCTCAGTGCAATCGCACTGCTTTTCATTGAGATTTGTTCCGCATTGTTGACAAATTCCCTTGCAATCTTCCTTGCATAACTGTTTAAGCGGAAGGAAAAGTGCAATATTTTTACACAAAATGTCTTTGATGTCAATTGTTTTGCCTTCTAAAGTCAAAGCATCTTCTGCCTCGGCAGTTAGTTCTTTAACATAAGTCTGTTCAAAGTCAAAGGTAAGATTTTTTGTTAAATCCTCCCCACATCTTGAACAAGTTGTGGCATAATCACAATCAGCAGTTGCTGAAAGTTCAACAACACCAACTACATTCTTAACTGTGCCTGCGAGTTTAACAGGTTTTTCAAACTTTGCTGAAAACTCTGAAAAATCAACATCAGATATATCAATTTCTTCTTCAAATTTAAGTTTTTCTGTGTTGCCTTTTAAAACAACTGAAATGTCAAGAAGCAAAATCCATACCTCCTATGCACGCAGTACAAGTCATTATACAAGATTTTTCAGAATTTGTCAAGAACTTTTTAAAGATTTTCAACAATTTCTTTTGTATCAAGTGCAATCATAAGTTCTTCATTGGTTGGAATAACCAAAGTTTTAACTTTTGCACCTGCTGCAGAAACGTCTTTTTCTTCGCCGCGGATGTTGTTCTTTTCTTCGTCAATTTCAACACCCATGAATGTAAGACCTTTTGCAACTTCTGCTCTTAAAATCTTATCGTTTTCGCCGATACCTGCTGTAAATACGATAGCATCAACGCCGTTCATAGCAGCAGCGTAAGCGCCGATGAACTTTTTAATCTGATAGTAGAACATTTCAAGACCAACTTCTGCTCTCTTGTTGCCATTGTCAGCCGCATCAGATACATCTCTGAAGTCGCTTGATACGCCTGAAATACCGAAGATACCTGATTTTTTGTTCATCAAAGCGTCAACTTCTTCAGCAGATTTGCCTTCTTTGTTCATAATATATGTTACAATTGCAGGGTCGATATCGCCGCATCTTGTACCCATTAAAGTACCAGCAAGAGGAGTAAAGCCCATTGTTGTATCCATACTCTTACCGCCGTTTACTGCTGTAATTGATGAGCCGTTACCAAGGTGGCAAGTAATAATCTTAAGATCTTCAACATTTTTACCAAGCATTGCTGCTGCACGCTGAGTAACATATTTGTGTGATGTTCCGTGGAAACCATATCTTCTTACTTTATATTTTTCATAGTATTCGTATGGAAGTGCATAAAGGTATGAAGATGCAGGCATTGACTGATGGAAAGCAGTATCAAAAACTGCAACCTGAGGAACGCCAGGCATTGCTTTTTCACAAGCTGCGATACCTGTTAAGTTCGGAGGATTGTGAAGTGGAGCAAGTTCGATGCATTTTTCCAATGCATTTTTAACAGCCTCTGTAATAATAACAGAACCGCTGAATTCTTCACCGCCGTGAACAACTCTGTGTCCAACTGCTGAAATTTCGCTCATATCAGCGATAACACCGTGATTTGCATCAACAAGTGCTGCAATAACTGCACCAATTGCATCGCTGTGATCTTTCATTTCGATTTCAATTTTATTTTTTTCGCCTTTTGCCTGATGTGTTAAAAGTGAGCCTTCAAGACCAATTCTTTCGCAAAGGCCTTTTGCCATCACGTCCGTTGAAGTCATATCAATAAGCTGATATTTAAGTGATGAACTACCTGCGTTAATAACTAAAACTTTCATTTATAAATCCTTCTTTCAAAATTTATTTTGCCTGTGCCTGAACACAAGTGATAGCAACTACGCCAACGATATCATCTGCTGAGCAACCTCTTGAAAGGTCGTTAATAGGCATTGCGATACCCTGAGTAACAGGACCGTATGCTTCTGCTTTAGCAAGTCTCTGAACGAGTTTGTAACCGATGTTACCAGCATCCAAATCAGGGAACACCAATACATTTGCTTTACCTGCAACCGAAGATCCAGGTGCTTTTGACTGACCAACTGAAGGAACGATTGCAGCATCTAACTGAAGTTCACCATCAACATTAAGGTCAGGTGCGTTTTCTTTAACAATTCTTGTTGCTTCTACAACTTTATCAACATCTGCGTGTTTTGCACTGCCCTTTGTTGAGTGTGAAAGCATTGCAACATAGGCATCTTTTTCAACCAAAAGTTCAAAACTTTCTGCAGAGCACTGAGCAATTGCAGCCAATTTTTCAGGATCAGGATTCTGTTCCAAACCAGAATCAGCAAATACAAATACGCCGTCTGCACCATATTCACAGTCTGGTACAACCATTAAGAAAAATGCTGAAACGAGTTTAATTCCCGGTTTTGTTTTAATAATCTGAAGACTTGGACGAAGTGTGTTTGCAGTTGAATGACAAGCACCTGAAACAACGCCGTCTGCGTCACCTGCTTTAACCATAAGACACGCATAGTACATATAGTCTGAAAGAGCAGTCTGTTTTGCTTCTTCATATGTAAGACCTTTTGATTTTCTGAGTTCTACAAACAAGTTGAGATATTCTTCAGTCTTTTCATAAGTGAAAGGATTGATGATTGTTGCTTTTGAAATATCAAGTCCCTTGCTGTTTTCTGCAACTTCTTCATCTGTACCGATGATAATGATGTTTGCAATATCCTCTTTCAAAATTGTTTCAGCAGCCTCAAAAGTTCTTCTGTCCATTGATTCAGGAAGAACGATTGTCTTTTTTTCTGCTTTTGCGCGTTCTTTAATTCTGTCTAAAAATGTGCTCATAAAATTACCTCCTATGTGAATGTTAATTTTAACTTTCCTTATCAACTTATATATTATACACCTATTTTATTTATTTTTCAAGAGATTTATCTATTTTTTCCCTTTTATATTGAAGTTTTTCCAAAATTGTGCTAAAATATTAAAAAAAGGAGGCATTTAAAATGAATTTATCAGAAAAATGGCTTTGCCTTAAAAACGGAAGCGATATCAGAGGAATTGCATCCGAAGGCATTGAAGGATTACATATAAATTTAACAGATGAGGTGGTATTTAATATTGCCGCAGGTTTTGTTAAATACGCAAAAGAAAAATTAAACAAAGAAAACATTACAATTGCAATCGGCCACGACAGCAGAATTTCTGCTTCCCGCCTTAAAAACGCTTGTATAGATGCTTTTTCAAAAAGCGGAATTAATGTTATAGACTGTGGACTTGCTACCACTCCTGCAATGTTTATGATTACGGTTGACGAAAATTATATGGCAGACGCATCTGTTATGCTTACTGCAAGTCATCTTCCTTTTAACAGAAACGGTCTTAAATTCTTTACAAAAGACGGTGGTTTTGAAGGAAGCGACATCACAAAAATTTTAGAATATGCCGAAGCAGGAAAATTTGATTTTAAAGATGGCGGACTTATTACAAAGGTTGACTATATCAGAAAATATGCTGATGATACTGCTAAAAAAATCAGAAAAGACACAGGTCTTGCAAAACCTTTTGAGGGTATGAAAATCGCAGTTGACGCAGGTAACGGAAGCGGCGGATTTTATGCTAAAATGTTGGAAGAATTAGGGGCAGATACATCGGGCAGCAAATTCTTAGAGCCTGACGGCAACTTCCCTAACCACATTCCAAACCCTGAAAACAAAGAAGCCATGAAAGCAATTTCAGATGCGGTTTTAGAGTCAAATTCTGACCTTGGAATTATTTTTGACACTGATGTTGACCGTGCGGCAATTGTTGACAAAGACGGAAACGAAATCAATAAAAATCGTCTCATTGCTCTTATTTCAGCGGTTTTGATGGAAGAACAAAAAGGTACAATCGTAACAGACTCTGTTACAAGTGCAGAACTTAAAACATTTATTGAAAGCAATTTAGGCGGAGTTCACCACAGATTTAAACGTGGTTATAAAAATGTTATTAACGAAGCAATCAGATTAGAGTCAGAGGGAACATACGCACCACTGGCAATCGAAACAAGCGGTCATGCGGCTTTAAAAGAAAATTATTTCTTAGACGATGGTGCATACCTCGTAACCCGCCTTTTAATCAAGGCAGTTTTAATGAAAAAGGAAGGCAAAAACTTAACCGATTTAATTGCCGACTTAAAAGATCCTAAATTTGAAACAGGTTACAGATTAAATCTTTCAAATAAAGACTTTAAGCCTGACGGTGAAAAAATCCTTGAAGACCTTAAAAAGAAAGTTGAAGAAACTGATGGTTTTTCTCTTGAAACTCCAAATTTTGAGGGTGTAAGAGTAAATGTAGAAAACGGTTGGTTCTTACTTCGTCTTTCACTTCACGAACCTTTGATGCCACTTGATATTCAGGGCAACACCACTGATGCTATGGATAAAATGAAAGCATTTATAAAAGAATACTTATCAGAATTTGATTGCATTGATTCATCTGCAATGTAAAATAAAGCGGACCAAAAGGTCCGCTTTTGTTTTATAAATCTTTAAATAATCCATTTTTAAGATCCTTTTCACTTAAAATGAACTCTCCGTCATAGTATTCATTCCAGTTGATGTTAAGTGTAGGATCGTTATAGATTATTGCGCCCTCATCTGTCGGGTCGTAATAATTTGTGCATTTATATGCAAATGTTGCAGAATCTGACACTACTACAAAGCCGTGAGCAAATCCTTCGGGCACATAAAACTGCTTTTTGTTTTCCTCAGAAAGCAGAACTCCGTACCATTTTCCGTAAGTTTCAGAATCTTTTCTTATATCAACTGCAACATCGTAAACTGCGCCCTCTAAAACTCTTACAAGTTTACCCTGGGGATTGTTTTTTTGAAAATGAAGTCCTCTTAAAACACCTTTTTTGGACTTGGACTGATTGTCCTGAACAAATTTTGCAGTTACTCCGCCCTCAATAAATTCTTTTTCGCGGTAGGTTTCCATAAAATATCCTCTGTCATCCCCAAAAACTTTCGGAGTTATAACCACAAGTCCCTCAATGGGAGTTTTTTCAAAAGTAAAATTACTCAACTCATACTCTCCTTATCAACATTTTTCGCAAAGCACCAAAGTGCCTCTTTCCAATCACGCATTTTGTCGCCAACTGCATTTTCTAAATTTTTATGAGATAGTGCAGAATTTTCAGGGCGTTTTGCAGGTGTAGGATATTCTTCTGTTGTGCATTTTTTAACATCACAATCAATTCCAAAAACTTTTACGATTTCTGTTGCAAAATCGTGCCATGAACAAGTTCCCTTGCCTGTGCAATGGTAAATTCCATACTTGTCTGTAAGTGCCAAAAGCAACATATGATGGGCCAAATCATTTACATTTGTTGGGTTTCCAAACTGGTCTGCCACCACTTTGATTGACTCATTTTCTGTTGCAATTTTTCTTATGGTCTTTACAAAATTGTTTCCAAGATATCCATAAAGCCAAGCAGTTCTTACAATAAAATATCTGTCGGTTGCAGATATAATTTTTTCTTCCCCTGCCCTTTTTGTTCTTCCGTAAGCACTTACGGGGCAACATAAATCATCTTCAAAATATTCGCCTTTTTTAGTGCCGTCAAACACATAATCGGTTGAAACGTGAACAAGTTTACCACCGCATTTTTGGGCTAAAAGCGCAAGGTTTTCAGAACCCATAGCATTAATTTTATATGCAAATTCTTCTTCCTCTTCGCACTTGTTTACATTTGTGTATGCCGCACAGTTAAAAATTATATCAAACTCGCCAAAGTTTAAAACTGCCTCTTTATCGGTGATGTCAAGTTCGTCTACATCACATTCTGTAATCTGGGCATTTTTATATTCCTTGGGAATTTCACCTATTTCAGACTTTCCGTCTTTTAAAATCTTAACAAGCCATTTGCCTAACTGACCTTTTGCACCTGTAATTAAAATTCTCATTTTCCTGCAAGTCCTTTCAAATACATTCCGTAATCTGTTTTTGAAAGTTTTTCTGCCAAGCCAAGCAGTTGCTCTTTATTTATGTAGCCTTTCTTATATGCAATTTCTTCCAAGCAGGCAATATAAAGCCCTTGTCTTGTCTGCACCGCTTCAACAAAATTAGATGCCGCAAGCATCGCCTTGTGAGTTCCCGTATCAAGCCACGCCATACCTCTGCCCATAAGTTCAACCTTTAATTTACCGCGTCTTAAATATTCCATATTAACATCGGTAATTTCAAGTTCGCCTCTTGCAGATGGGGTAATATTTTTAGCAATCTCAACAACAGAGTTATCATAAAAATAAAGTCCGGGAACTGCATAATTCGACTTTGGATTTTTTGGTTTTTCCTCAATTGAAACTACGGTATTGTTTTCATCAAATTCAACAACGCCGAAATCTTCAGGATTTGATACATGGTATCCGAAAATTATTCCGCCATCTTTTAACTCAGCGCTTCTTTCGAGTCTTTCAGAGAAGCCGTAGCCATAGAAAATATTATCTCCCAGAACAAGACAAACGCTGTCATCGCCGATAAATTCTTCGCCGATTATAAACGCTTCCGCCAAACCTTTAGGTTCGTTTTGCACCGCATAAGAAATATTCATTCCCAAATGGCTTCCGTTTCCGAAAAGTCTTTCAAAACCTCCGATATCATTAGGTGTTGATATAATTAAAACATCCTTAATTCCTGCCAACATCAAAGTTGACATAGGATAATATATCATTGGCTTATCATAAACAGAAAGCATCTGTTTTGAACAGGCAAGTGTTGCAGGATATAATCTTGTGCCTGCCCCTCCGGCTAAAATAATACCTTTCATACCAAAAACTCCTTTTCGCTATTATTTGTACCTTTTATTTAATTTTACCACATCATCTGCCATTTTGCAACATTAACAACAAATTTAATCAAACTCACCGGCATAACTTAAAAAGCGGACACCAAAGTGTCCGCTTTCACCATTCTCGCCCCATTTTTATGCCTTGTGTTATCTGAACAAGAACATAAAAGTGTGCAAATCAGCATTATCAACATAATCTTTTTCAACCAATTCACCTCAAGATTATTATTGATAATTTCAAAATTTGTATACAAATTTGAAAAACCAATGCGAAATGATAATTGCACATTGTCCCCAACGGGAATAGGAAAAAATTCTCACAACGGGCAACCCGAACCCGAAGCTGTACTAAAAATGCTTAAATCATAAAATCCCAGGACATGTGCCTGGGATTTTATTCCTATAAATTTGATATTTTGTTGCCCGCAACAAAATATGCGCGAGCGAACAAATTTGCAAAACCAATGCGAAATGATAATTTCGCATTGAGCATCATTAGATGATGCCGTATGCCATCATAGCCTCTGCAACCTTCTTGAAGCCTGCAATGTTTGCACCTGCAACAAGGTCGTATCCAAGACCATATTCTTCTGCTGTTTCCATTGAAACATTGTGAATGTTGATCATGATAGCTTTGAGTTTTTCGTCAACTTCTTCTGCTGTCCAGCTGTATCTCATTGAGTTCTGGCTCATTTCAAGCGCTGAAACTGCAACACCGCCGGCATTAACAGCTTTTGAAGGTCCAACTACTAAACCTTTGCCTCTGATAAGAGCCATAGCGTCAGCAGTTGTTGGCATATTTGCAACTTCGATGTAGTATTTTACGCCGTTAGCAATAATCTGCTCTGCTTCTTTGATTGTAACTTCGTTCTGAGTTGCGCAAGGCATACAAATGTCAACCTTAACGCCCCATGGTTTTTCTTTTGCAAAAAATTCACAACCGAATTTTTCAGCATAATCCTGAGCACGGTCTCTGCCTGAACTTCTCATTTCGAGCATATAGTCAAATTTTTCTTTTGTTGTAACACCTTCAGGATCGTAAACATAACCGTCAGGACCTGAAATTGTAACAACTTTACCACCAAGTTCTGCAACTTTCTGGCAAACACCCCAAGCAACGTTACCGAAGCCTGAAACTGCAACTGTTTTGCCTTCAAAAGTTTCGCCAAAGTGTTTTAAAACTTCGTTTGCATAGTATGTAGCACCAAAACCTGTTGCTTCAGGTCTGATCAAAGATCCGCCGTAAGGAATACCTTTACCTGTGAGTACGCCGTTTTCCCAGCATCCTTTAATTCTCTTGTACTGACCGTAGAAGTAACCGATTTCTCTTGCACCTACGCCGATATCACCAGCAGGAACGTCAACATCAGGACCGATGTGTCTGTAAAGTTCTGTCATAAAGCTCTGGCAGAATCTCATGATTTCTGCATCACTTCTGCCTCTTGGGTCAAAGTCAGAACCACCCTTACCGCCGCCGATTGGAAGACCTGTAAGTGAGTTTTTGAATGTCTGTTCAAAACCTAAGAATTTCATAATGCTTAAGTTTACTGATGGGTGAAGTCTTAAACCACCTTTGTAAGGTCCGATAGCGCTGTTAAACTGCACTCTGAAACCTCTGTTTGTGTGAGCAACGCCATTGTCGTCAACCCAAGGAACTCTGAATGTGATTGATCTTTCAGGTTCAACAATTCTTTCCATAAGTCCTGCTTTTTCATATTCAGGATGTTTTTCCATAACAGGTTCCAATGATTCAAAAACTTCTTCTACTGTCTGAAGAAATTCAGGTTCATTCTTATCTCTTGCCTGTACTTCTTCAAATACTCTTTTTAAGTATTCGTTTTTCAATGCCATTTTGACACATCTCCTTTTCTTTGCTTTATAGCAAAATTAAAATTTTTAACTTAAATATTCATCAATAGCCTTTGCAGCCTTTTTTCCTGCTCCCATAGCAAGAATTACTGTTGCTGCGCCTGTTACGGCATCTCCGCCGGCATAAACACCCTCTAAAGATGTTTTGCCTGTTTCTTCATCGGCTATTATTCCTCCCCACGGCTGAGTCTCAAGCCCCTCTGTGGTTTGTTTTATTAAAGGATTCGGGGTCTGACCGATTGCGATAATTACATTTTCAAGTTCGATTTCATATTCAGAACCTTCTATTACAACAGGTCTTCTTCTGCCTGATTTATCAGGCTCACCCAATTCCATTTTAACACATTTAATTCCTTTTACCCAACCTTTTTCATCACCTAAAACTTCAACAGGATTGGTTAAAAGTTTAAATTCAATTCCCTCTTCTTTTGCATGCTCGATTTCTTCTTTTCTTGCAGGCATTTCTTCTTCGCCGCGTCTGTAAATTATATAAACATTTTCAGCGCCAAGGCGTTTTGCACAGCGTGCCGCATCCATAGCAACATTACCGCCGCCGACTACCGCCACAGATTTACCTATGTAAACAGGGGTGTCATATTCCGGGAATTTATATGCCTTCATAAGATTAACTCTTGTTAAAAACTCGTTTGCGGAATATACTCCGTTTAAGTTTTCACCCGGCATTTTCATAAATGACGGAAGTCCTGCGCCTGTTCCGATAAACACCGCTTCAAAACCCTCATCAAAGAGTTCAGGAATTTCAACAGTTCTTCCGACAACTGTATCAAGTTCGATTTTAACATCCAATGCCTTTAATTTATCAATTTCTGCCTGAACGATTTTTTTAGGCAAACGGAATTCAGGAATTCCGTAAACCAAAACACCGCCGGCTTTATGAAATGCTTCAAAAATTGTAACATCGTAGCCTTTCTTTGCAAGATCGCCTGCACAGGTAAGTCCTGCAGGACCTGCACCGATTACTGCTACTTTTTTACCGTTTTTCTCTATGCTTACTTCTTTTTCAACGCAATTTTCCATAAAGTAATCGGCAACAAAACGCTCTAATCTTCCGATTGCAACACTTTCGCCTTTTACCCCTCTTACACAATACTTTTCGCATTGTGATTCCTGAGGGCAAACTCTTCCGCAAACTGCAGGAAGCGCGCTTGTTTCCTTGATTTTATAGTATGCGCCCTCGAAGTCGCCTTTTTTAACAAGGTCAATAAATTCAGGAATTTTAACATTAACAGGGCAACCATTCATACAAGGCTTTGTTTTACAATTCAAACAACGCTCCGCTTCTTCCATTGCCTGCTCTTTGGTATATCCTAAAGCAACCTCGTCGAAATTTTTGTTTCTTACATCAGGTGCCTGCTGAGGCATCTCTATTTTTTTTCAAAATATCAGCCATTTACAAACACCCCCGGTCTTTTACAGATATGTGCTTCTTTTGCCTGATTTTCCATTTCAGCGAAAGTTTTTGAACGCATAATCGCTTCATCAAAATCAACTAAATGGCCATCAAAATCAGGGCCGTCCACGCAGGCAAATTTTGTTTCCCCGCCAACGGTTACTCTGCATCCGCCGCACATTCCCGTTCCGTCAATCATAACAGGATTCATACTTACTATTGTTTTAATGCCATACTCTTTTGTAAGTTTTGACACAAACTTCATCATAACCAAAGGTCCGATTGCAATAACAAGATCGTATTTATTTCCTTCTTCAATCAGTTCCTTTAAAACGTCAGTAACAAAACCTTTTTTACCGTTTGAACCATCATCTGTTGCAACAATGCATTTATTGCTCACCTTTTTGCAATCTTCTTCCAAAATAACAAGATCTTTGTTTCTGAAGCCTGTAATAATATGTACTTCAGATCCAAGTTCAAAAAGTTTTTTAGCCTGCGGATATGCAATAGCAGTACCAAGGCCACCGCCAATTACCGCAACTTTTTTATAGCCCTCCAAGTGAGATGCAGTACCCAAAGGTCCCACAAAATCCAAAAGGCAGTCCCCTTCATTCATTTCAGCAAGACGCATTGTTGATGCACCAACCTGCTGAAAGATTATGGTAACAGTTCCTTCATTTCTGTCATAATCTGCGATGGTAAGAGGAATTCTTTCCCCCTGTTCGTCAATTCTGAAAATTATAAACTGCCCGGGTTGTGCTTTTGCTGCAACTTTAGGCGCGTAAATCTTCAAAAGTGTTACCTGCTCATTGAGCACTTTTTTAGTTGTGATTTCAAATTTTTTAAAGTCCATCAGTGCTCCTCCTTAAAATTTATTTTATTATTTTACCACAATTTATATGCTAAATCAATATTTTTTGACTATTTTTGCAATATTTTTTTCAAAAACTTGCATTTATCTGTCTGAATACATTTTTTCATAATAATTTTTGTATTCACCGCTTACAATCTCCTGCCACCAGTCTTTGTTTTCAAGGTACCATTTGATTGTTTTTTCAATACCGTCTTCAAATCTGGTTTCAGGTTCCCAGCCAAGTTCTTCTGTAATCTTTGCAGGGTCGATTGCGTATCTTAAATCGTGTCCCTTTCTGTCGGTTACATATGTTATCAGATCTTCGCTTTTTCCAAGTCTTTCAATAATTATTTTTACAATTTCAATGTTTTTCTTTTCGTTATGTCCGCCAACATTATAAACTTCACCCACTCTGCCTTTGTGAATGATTGCATCAATAGCCTTACAATGGTCCTCAACATAAAGCCAATCGCGGACATTTTCGCCTTTTCCGTATACAGGAAGAGGTTTTTCTGCCAACGCATTTATTATCATAAGTGGGATTAACTTTTCAGGAAAATGGAAAGGACCATAGTTGTTTGAGCATCTTGAAATTGTAGCAGGAAGACCAAAAGTTCTATGGTATGCCTGACACAAAAGATCTGCCGATGCTTTTGACGCAGAATACGGGCTTGATGTGTGAATATGAGTTTGTTCTGTGAACATTAAATCAGGTCTGTCCAAAGGAAGGTCTCCGTATACTTCGTCAGTTGAAACCTGATGATATCTCTTAACATTATATTTAAGTGATGCGTCCATCAAAACCTGAGTTCCTAAAATATTTGTTTTCAAAAACACTTCGGGATTTTCAATAGAGCGGTCAACATGGCTTTCTGCTGCAAAGTTTACAACTACGTCAAACTTTTCTTCTTCAAAAAGTTCAAAAACCAACTTTCTGTCTGTTATATCGCCTTTTACAAATTTAAAATTCTTGTTTTCAAGAGCCTCTTTCAGTGTGCTTAAATTTCCTGCGTAGGTAAGTGCATCAAGGCATACAATTTTGTAATCTGAATATTTATCAAGCATATAATAAACAAAATTACTACCAATAAATCCTGCTCCGCCTGTTACCAAAATTTTCATAGTTATCCCTCCGTTTTCTCATCCTTAAATTATACATTATTCTGCCGAATTTGTCAACAAATTGCTCCCTCTTTACATTCTTGCATTTTTATGGTATAATGATTTTATATTTTACTTAAGGAGAACATTTATGATTAAATCATTTTACGATGCAACCCAGTACAACATCATTCCTGACGGCACAACCGACAATACTAAAGCATTTAAAGATTTAACAGAAAAAGTAGGTGCCGATGGAGGCGGAATAATTTTTCTTCCATCAGGGCAGTATGTTACAGGCTCAATATGTTTAGAAAGCAATACAACTTTGTTTATATCCCCGGGCGCTACAATCCTTGGTAGTGAAAAGAAAGAAAATTACCTTTCTTTAAAAGATAAAAATTTAGGCGACTATGGCGAAAACTTCAATTTAGGTTTAGTTGGTGCAGTAAATGCGGAAAATGTAACCATCACAGGCGGAGGAACCATCGACGGCAGAGGCTACAACTGGTGGCACGACCCTGAAAATCAGAACCGCCCAAGAGCGGTTCAGCCTGTAAACTGCAAAAATATTACTATCCGCGACATAAAAATCGTAAACTCTGCAATGTGGACAGTTCATCCACTTTGCTGCAACAATGTAACAGTTGACGCAATTACAATCAAGAATCCGTCAGACTCACCGAACACAGACGGAATTAACCCTGAAAGTTGTCAGAATGTTCATATTTCAAACTGCTATGTTGATGTTGGCGACGACTGTGTTACAATCAAAGCGGGTACAGAAGAAGAAAACTTCAAAAAATCAATGCCTTGCGAAAACATTACCATCACAAACTGCACAATGCTCAACGGCCACGGCGGTGTGGTAATCGGCAGTGAAATGTCAGGTTCTATTAAAAATGTTGTTGTTAACAACTGCGTATTCAACGGAACTGACAGAGGTGTAAGAATTAAAACAAGAAGACTTCGTGGCGGATCTTTAGAAGATATGATGTTTTCAAACATCATTATGGACAAAGTATGGGTGCCTGTCTGCATTAACGAATATTATTTCTGCAACTGTGACAGAAGCGACGAATTTTTGTTCTCTGATGATAAAAAACCTGTTACAGATAAAACTCCTTATATTAAAAACATAAACATCAGCAATATTTCTGCAAAAAATGCCTGTGTAAGTGCTATTTATATGAAGGGACTTCCTGAACTTCCAATTTCAGGAATTACATTAAGCAACATTTCAATAGAGATGAAAGAAAATGAAATTTCAGGAACACAAATTCCTATTTTAGCACCAAACATTCCAATGACAAAAGCAGAAGGAATTTACATTGAAAATGCCAAAGACTGCACATTAAACAATGTAACTGTTACAAATCAGAATGGAAAAGACATTACACTTAAAAACTGTGAAAATATTGAAATAAAATAAAAAGTGCCTTTCGGCACTTTTTATTTTATTTCAAACTTCCATCAGAACTTTTGACTTTTTGGGCAAAACAAAGTTAAAGGCGTTGTGGGCAACTTCAAACTCTGTCTTTCCTGCATCTGCAATTTCCCCATCTATACAAATTCTCATTTTACCCGAAAGGGGTGTAACAGTTATCTTTTTTGCAAGTTTTGATGTTATGTATTTTTCAATGCCTTTTAACTCAAGCACTGTGCCTTTCATATAATGTGGCAAAAGGGAAACAAATTTAATTCTCGGAACTTTCTTTATAATGTTTATGTTGATATTTCCATCGCATACACTCGCAAGAGGATTGCTTTTTACTCCGCCCCCGCAAAAGCAACCATTTGCCAAAGATGTGAGCAGAAGTTCGCCTTTATGGACCTTTTCTCCGTCCAGTTCTATTTCAAGATGAGAACATTTTCTTTTTACCAAAGTTACAAGAATAGAAACAAAATATGCCATAGACCCTGCAACACCACTTTTTTTGATGTAATCAGTTGTGTCTGCCACATTGCAGTCAAACCCGATGTTGAACATATTTGCGCAGTACCCAACCTTTTCTTTCCCGCCGACTGTTGTTTTATATCTTATTGCATCGCACTTTACGCTTTGCCCTTCAATTTGCAACAAAATATCGTTAAAATCACAATCTTTAAAATTTCTGCAAAAATCATTCCCCGTACCCATTGGTATAACGCCCACTTCGGCATTTGGGGATCCCATTGCACCGTTTAAAACTTCAGAAAGTGTACCATCACCGCCAACTGCGATAAATCTTGCACTTCCGTTAGCCTTGCAGTAATTTTTCACAAATTCTGTTGCATCAGAAACTGCTTTTGTAACATAAATTTCAACATCTTCACGCAAAGCACAAGATGCTTTATTTATTTGATTTTTCAATTTTTCAATATTGTTTTTCTTACCCGCCATTGGGTTTATCACAAAAATTGTTTTCATACTTTAAAATCCAACTCCCGTTTCGACCTCTTTATTTTATCACCTTTTTCTATATTTTTCAACAAAAAAATCGCCTTTCGGCGATTTTTTATATACCTAAAACATTAGATGCAATATTAAAGTAAATTACCAAAGACAAAGCATCGATAATTGTTGTGATAAAAGGTGATGCCACAACCGCAGGGTCGAGTTTTAATTTTTTCGCAATCATCGGAAGTACGCAACCGATGATTTTTGCAAAAAATACTGTTGCAACCAAGGTAAGATTTACAACCATAGAAACCTCTAAACCTACTCTGTCAAAAATCATGAGTTTCAAAAAGTTTACCAACGCCAGTGCTATTCCGCACAAAACACCAACTCTGATTTCTTTCCACACGGCTTTTAGCAAATCGGAAAATTCAATTTCTCCAAGTGAAATACCACGGATAATTGTAACAGACGACTGACCGCCTGCATTACCGCCCGTACCCATAAACATAGGAATAAACGATGTTAAAACCACCATTTTACCAAGGGCTTCTTCAAAATGAGAAATAATTGCACCTGTAAAGGCCGCAGAAATCATAAGAAGCATAAGCCAGGGAATTCTCTGCACAAAGGTTTCAAAAACACCTGTTTTGAAATATGGCTTGTCAGATGGCGTAATCGCCGCCATTTTTTCGATATCTTCTGTATTTTCTTCCTGCAAAACATCAATAGCATCGTCGATAGTAACAATACCAACAAGTCTTGTTTCCTTGTCAACAACAGGAAGTGCCAAAAAGTTGTATTTACTTAAGGCATTTACAACTTCTTCTTTGTCGTCATCGGTATGGACAGAAATAACATTTGTGTCCATAATATCTTCAATAACATCCTCGTAATCTGCAAGAAGCAAATCCTTTACAGACAAAACGCCCTGAAGTTTTCGGTTTTTGTTTGTAACATAGCAGGTATAAATCGTTTCTTTGTCAACACCTGTTTTTCTGATATACTCAAATGCTTCTTTAACAGTCATTTGTTTTTTAAGATCAACAAATTCAACTGTCATAATACTTCCTGCAGAATCTTCCTTGTACTGCAAAAATTGATTTATAAGTTGTCTTGTGTTAGGATCTGTGTTCTTCAAAACCCTTTTTACAACATTGGCGGGCATTTCGTCAATAAAGTCCACAGTATCGTCCAAAAACAACTCGTCAATAATGCCCGAAAGTTCTCGGTCAGTTATCGCCTCTACGATGCTCTGCTGTAAATCAGGCTCCATATAGGTAAACACTTCCGCCGCAAGTTCTTTGGGCAAAAGGCGGAACACCCTGACTAAATTATCTTTCTCTAATTCTTCAAAAAGTACTGCAATATCAGCAGGATTTTCTTCTAATAGATTCTGTCTGATCTGACTTAAGTTTTGCTTGTTTGAAATCATTTCACTGATTTTTTCATTCATAAAAAAAGACCTCCTTAAACAAGGCGGTCAACAAAAAACTTAAAAAATACGGACCGCCCCAAAATATTCGATTGTATTCCATCGCCCGGGATACGCGTCCATAAATTCACATCCTTTTTAATATTATGTGCCTATTTTACCACAAATAAAAGCATTTGTAAATATTTTTACAAATGCTTTTTTAATTATTAAAGATTCACAAGATATTTTCCTGTTTCATACCACATTTTTAAGTAGTGTGGAAGAAGTGCATCAGGGAACGATCCATACACCGCCTCCATCGTAAACTTGCCAGGGTAGTTGATTTCTTTTAAATATGCCATAACATCTTCCCATGGAACATCGCCATGAAAAGGCATATTATGCAGATCTTGTCCCCAGAAATTATCGTGAACATGAGTGCTCGTTATATATTTGCCGACTTTTTTCAAGCCTTCCATATAGTTATATCTGTATGAAACCTGACCGTGTCCAAAGTCCCAGCAACCTGTAACAATAGGGTCATTGAAATTTTCAATCACCGCAATCTGTTCCTCAACATAAGAAGTATATCTTGTTCTGTTGGCAAAATCAGTCGGGCCTTCAACTGTTCGGCCTTCAAAAAGATTTTCTACCGCCACCTTAAGATTAACCTTTTTTGCATAATCTACAAAAGGTGAGTAAAAATCACAAATTTCTTTTAATGCAACTTCGGGATTAAAACCCTTTTCGTCAGGTACATACTTATCTGCGTGAATAACAATATTTTCTGCCCCTAATATATGACTTGCCACAAAAGAGCGTCTCATATCCTCGCGATATTCATCCTCGTCCACCCCTGAAAAAACATATGGTGCGTGAGTCTGATTAATTTTAAGACCTTCTTTTTCTATTGTTTCTCTTGCCTCAGCAAAAATCTTTTCCCAGTTGTCTTCCTTAACGAGTCTTGCGACTCCGAAATCAACATAGTTAAATCCCGCTTCTTTTATAAGTTTTGCACACTCGCCAATATCACGCTTGCTATCTGTGCCTCGCATTTTGGCAACATAGGCAATATTTATTGAAAGTTCCATAAGCACACCTACTCAATATAATATTTCTGTTTGTAGAATGCGTACATATCGTTAAATGACTGTTCACCACTTGTTTTAAGCTGATTTAAATATTCGTGAGTTTCAAATGAATCGTGGGACATTTCAATAAAGCATACTGCAATATTTGAACAATGGTCTGCAACTCTTTCACAGTTTGTAAGAAGGTCTGACAAAATGAAGCCAAGTTCCATTGTGCAGTCGCCCTGACGGAGTCTTTCGATATGACCGTTTTTGATTTTTCTGTTAAGTCTGTCAATAACCTGTTCTAATGGTTCAACACGCTTTGCAATTTCAATATCTTCATTAACAAGTGAAGAAATAGCAAGGTCTAAAATGTTTGAAACTGCATTTATGATAATTCTGATATCTTCTTTCGCCTTTGGTGAAAAGTCGATTTTTTTATCGTGGATTTCCTGTGCAACTTCTGCTAAGTTAAGCGCGTGGTCAGAAATTCTTTCAATATCTCCTACGCAATGAAGAAGTTCTGTTACAACTTTACTGTCTTTGGCTGACATATTACTTGCCGCAATTTTTACAAGATATGTGCTTGTTTTATCTTCGTATTTATCAACTGCGCCTTCGAGTTTTGCAATTTCTTCAAATTCTTCATCATTGAAATTATTTAAAAGTTTGGCAGCACGTTTAAATGCTTCCCCTGAAATGTTTGCCATTTCGCAAACAAGTTCTTTACATTTTTCAACAGCAAATGCAGGTACTTCCAAAAATCTTTCATCAAGAGTTGAGAATATATCTGTTTCTTCTTCAACCTTTTTGCTTTTAACTGTTTTAATTGCAAGTTTTTCAAAAAGTGAGCAGAACGGCAATAAAATAATTGTAGATAATATATTAAACAATGTATGAACAAGAGCGATGTTAACCGCACTTGCACGCTCATTCATAAACGCAAAATCAAGTGCTCCGTGGAGGATATAGAATACTCCAACTACTATTATAACACCAATCATTTTAATATAAAGGCAGGTAAACGCCACGCGTTTTGATTCTGTGTTACCGCTGATTGATGAGATAATCGGTGTGATTGTTGTTCCGATATTCTGACCCAAAACAACAGGGATTGCAGTTGAGTATGGAATGATACAAGAAAGCGAAAGCGCCTGCAAAACACCTACAGATGCTGATGATGACTGAATAATTGCAGTAAAAATTGTACCAACTAAAATACCCATTAAAGGATTTGAGAACATTGTGAGCATATTTGTAAAGGTTTCGTTATCACGAAGGCCTTCAACCGCACCGCTCATTGCATCCATACCAAACATAAGGATTGCAAAACCTAAAAGGATTGTTCCTGTGTTTTTCTTGGTGTCTTTTTTTGCAACCATTGTCATAATAAGACCGATTGCTGCTAAGATTGGTGTAAACGACTCAGGTTTTAACAATTTAAGTATAATTGCAGTACCTTTGATATCCGCAGTACTAAGGAGCCACGCAGTAACTGTTGTACCGATGTTTGCACCCATAATAATGCTTATTGTCTGCCCCAGTTTCATAATACCGGAGTTTACAAAACCTACAAGCATAACTGTTGTTGCAGATGATGACTGAATAACTGCAGTTACTATAAAACCAAGCAAAAAGCCTTTAATTCTGTTAGATGTAAGTCTTGCAAGTATTGATTCCAATTTTCCGCCGGCGAGTTTTTTAAGGCTGTCTCCCATAAGGTCCATACCAAAAAGGAACAACGCCAATCCGCCGATCAAATTTAAAATCGCAAAAATGTCCATATGCTTCCTCCTGAAGTTAAATATTTATAGCATTTCTGAAAGGTAATTTATTATTTAGAAAGTTTTGCTTCTTCCTCTTTTTCAAGTTCACGATATGCAATTTTACCAACTAAAGTTTTTGGCAGATTATCTCTGAACTCATACTCTCTCGGAAGTGCATATTTTGCGATACTCTTTTCGCAATGTGCTTTAATTGACTCTTTTATTTCATCAGTTGGTGCAAATCCGGGTTTTAACACGATAAATGCCTTTACTTTCTGCATACGATAATCGTCTTTTACACCGATTACTGTTGAAAACATAACCGCTTCGTGAGAGTCAATAACATTTTCAACCTGTGATGGATACACATTGTACCCGCTTGTTATAATCATTCTTTTGAGTCTTTGAACAAAGTATATAAATCCATCTTCGTCCATATAACCCAAGTCGCCAGTATGAAGATAAGTTTTTCCATCCTCGTGGAGTTGAAGTGTCTGCATTGTTTCTTTCGGATTGTTGATATACTCTTTCATAAGAGTAGGTCCTGTAAGACATATTTCACCCATCTGACCGATTGGTGCTTCATCGTGAGTGCTTGGAATTACGATTTTATAGAATGTATCAGGAAATGGTATTCCGATACTTCCCTCTCTGTAATAATCAGACGGTGTAAGGCAACTTGCGGTAACACATTCTGTTGTACCATAACCTTCACGCACCTGAATTTCAGCACCGCGCTCTCTTATAAATTTATCAACCTTTTTCTTAAGTTCAACTGACAAAGAATCGCCACCGCTGAAAAGTCCTTTAAGGCATGAAAGGTCCGCTGTGTTCATATCTTCGTTTCTCATCATAGCCTCAAAGAGTGTTGGCACGCCTGCCATAAAATTAGGGCGGTATTTTTTGAAGTATCCTGCAAATTCTTTAACATTAATCTGCGGAATAAGTACGCATTTACCTGCGTGTGCTAAAAATGTATGTATACCTACACCCAGACCAAAACCGTGGAAAACAGGCATAATAGAAAGGATTGTGTCCCCTGTTTCATAACATTCTGCTGATGCAATTGTCTGAAGTGCAAGGGCGTTGAAGTTAAGATTTGTAAGAAGTATCCCTTTAGAAGTTCCTGTTGTGCCACCACTAAAGAGAATTACTGCATCATCTTCCCCTTTGCCTGTGTGAGCAATTTCACCGCTGACATTCTTAGCCGACGCTAAAAAGTCAGGCCACGAAATAACATTTTTTTCGTTTTTAACTTTCGGTTCACCACCGATGAATTTATATGCAAAACTCTTTATTGCAGGAAGTGCTTCGCCGATTTTGGCAACAATCACTTTTTCTACCTGAGTTTTGCCTTTGATTGCTTCAAATTTTTCATAAAATCTGCTGAGTGTAATTGCAATTTTACTTTTTGCTTCATTTAAGTAAAACATTATTTCATTTTCAGCAGAAAGAGGATGCACCATACTTGCAACAGCCCCTATTCTGTTGATTGCGTAAAACATAATAACTGCCTGAGGAACATTGGGAAGACAAACAGTTACAGTTTCACCTACCTTTACACCCTGAGCAATCAATGCTTTTGCACAAGTTTCAATTTCTTCTAAAAATGTTTTATATGTTACTGATTTTCCCATAAAATCATATGCAACTCTGTCCTCGTTGCCTTGGGATGCATTTTCAATCATCTGATACATAGAAATGTCAGGATAATCAATATGATGCGGAATATTTCCGTAGTATTTATACCATCTTGCCTCAGAATTCAAAATCAATTTCCTCCCCTAATGTTTTATCCAAAAGATGCGGATTTTTAAACAAATACTTTATAAGTTTAAGTGAGCGTGCAAAATAAAATCCGTCTGCAATTCTCTCATCTAAAGTTGCACCGATGTTTACAACATCTCTTATAACAGGTTCGTTGTTTTCATCAAGCATAACTTCTTTATGCATTTCACCAATTGTGATAACAATACCGTTTGTACCAAAATTATTTAAGTGATGATAAACTGCATCACACTTAATGCTTCCTAAGTTAGACAACAAAACTGTGCAGTAATTTGTATCAACACTACTGAACGCCTTTGGCATAAGTCCGTAGTTGTCCATAAATCTCATAAGAGCCATAAAAATATGCATTATTGGTTTTGGCAACTTTTTAACGATATTTAAAATATCGTCAACACTCTGACCATTGTCTTTTTCTTTTTTAGCCTCTTTCACTTTTGGTGAAAGTCTATCTGTAATTGCAGTTAAGTTTTCATCATTTTTCGGTCTGTAAATCATAAGGGTTTCTTCAGAGTGGTCGGTAAATTTTTTCTTGATTGTAAAACCCATTGAAATTTCATGTCTGTCATAAAAATGCTTACCCGAAATATATCTGTTCAAAAGCGGACGCATTTTGACTGTTCTTGCAATAGCTGCAATAAAGCAATGGAAAAGAGTTACTTTTCTTTCACCACTTGCATTTTTTTCGTTTATATATTTTAAGAGTTCTGTAATATCAATCTGCTGATTTATATAAACTTCTGCATCGCATCGCTTTGGCATCAAGTATGCCATATAGTGATGCACACCGTCGATATCACGCACTCTTTTTGCGTCATATCTGTCTCCGAATTTTCTCATATAATCACTCCCTACTTATTCACATTAGATTATACCATAAAACGACATAAAATGCAATTATTATATTTGAGGGCTTTGACATAAAAAAAGAAAGGGAATGTAAATTAATTTACATTCCCCTTCTTCGGGGGATAGGAAAAAATGTTCAGAACGAAAAAACTGAGCAAACGCCAAAGGCTCCCTTTGGTGTTTGGGTACCCGAAGGCGTACAAAGGTACGTCGAGAGGCGAAGTTTTTTCGTAACAAAAATGGCTTTTATTAAAAAGAAAATCCTGATTTTATCAGGATTTTCTACTTACTGTATAAAATTCCAAGTTTTATTGTTACTTTGCAAATTGATATCAAGCCATTTTTTTGTTCTGGGCTTTTTTTACATTCCCCTTCTTTCGAGTTTTCTTTTGTTGCCTTGTTCGTCCATTATATAAGTGTTGTCAAGAGTGTTTGACACACCCTGACGAAACTCTTTTATATACTGAGCACGAAGAACCTGCTGTTCTGCTTTTTCTTCTTCTGAAAGGCCTTCGGCTTTTGATTTTTTTGCCAGAAAATTTATTCTTTCTAAAAGTTCCTGTGTCATACTAATCTCCTTGCAACTTTTTTCTTTATTTGAGATATTCGTCAATGGCTTTAGCTGCAGTTTTTCCTGCTCCCATTGCAGAAATTACTGTTGCCGCACCTGTTACCGCATCGCCGCCTGCATAAATTCCGCTTCTTGATGTAAGACCCTCTTCGTTTACAACAATTCCGCCTCTTGAATTTACTTCCAGGCCTTCTGTTGTAGATTTTATCAAAGGATTTGGTGATGTACCGATTGACATAATAACAGTGTCAACATTAATGGTAAATTCACTGCCCGGGATTTCCACAGGACGTCTTCTGCCTTTTTCATCAGGCTCGCCAAGTTCCATTTTTATGCAAGTCATGCCTGTAACAAAACCGTTTTGGGCATCTCTTGGATCGTCGGGATTGTTGTAGCCGATGATTTCCAAAGGATTGCAAAGAAGTCTGAATTCAATTCCTTCTTCCTCTGCATGTTCTACTTCCTCACGTCTTGCAGGAAGCTCGTCCATTGAACGGCGGTACACAATATAAACCTTTTCCGCACCAAGTCTTAAAGCAGTTCTTGCCGCATCCATAGCAACGTTTCCGCCACCTACTACTGCAACTTTTCCGCCTTTCATAACAGGTGTCTGTGAATTTGAAAGATATGCTTTCATAAGGTTGCTTCTTGTTAAAAACTCATTTGCAGAATACACGCCTTTTAATGACTCGCCCGGTATTCCCATAAAGTTAGGCAGACCTGCACCTGATCCTACAAACACCGCTTCAAAGCCCATATCAAAAAGCTCGTCGATAGTAAGAGTTTTGCCAATTACAACGTTTGTTTCTATTTTTACACCTAATTTTTCTAAAGTGTTTACTTCTTTTGCAACAATTTTCTTTGGCAGTCTGAATTCAGGTATACCATACACAAGCACGCCGCCTGCGGCGTGAAGTGCCTCATAAACTGTAACTTCATAGCCTTTTTTTGCAAGATCCCCTGCGCAGGTAAGACCTGACGGGCCTGACCCTACAACCGCAACCTTGTGTCCGTTTGATTCAGGACGCACAACTTCGCTATCACAAAATGTATTGTGCCAGTCTGCCACAAAACGCTCTAATCTTCCGATTCCCACAGACTCGCCTTTAATACCGCGAACGCATTTTGATTCGCACTGTGTTTCCTGTGGGCAAACTCTTCCGCAAACTGCAGGAAGTGAAGATGATTTTGTTATAATCTGATATGCTTCTTCAAACTCTCCTTCTTTAATTTTAGCAATAAAAGAAGGAATATTTATTTTTACGGGGCAACCGTCAACACAAGGCATATTTTTGCAATTAAGACATCTCATTGCCTCGTCAATGGCAGTTTCTTCTGAATAGCCAAGAGCAACTTCATCAAAGTTATGTGCTCTGACCAATGCATCCTGTGTTGGCATTTCGTTTCTTTTTGGTGCCATATTTGCCATTATCAAAGCACCTCCTTATTAAAGAGATTGCAACTTTCTTCAAAGGCGTGACGTTCAAAGTCAGAATACATTCTTCCCCTTGACATTGCCTCATCGAAATCAATCTCGTATCCGTTAAAATCAGGACCGTCAACGCAGGCAAACTTCGTTACCTTTTTGCCGTCAACGTTAAGCGTCAATCTGCAACCGCCACACATTCCTGTTCCGTCTATCATAATAGGATTCATAGACGCAGTAACAGGTATGCCGAATGGTCTTGCAGTTTCAACTACAAACTTCATCATAATCAAAGGCCCGATTGTGATAATCATATCAAACTTTTCGCCCTCATCTAACATTTCTTTCAAAGGAATTGTAACATTTCCTTCTCTTCCGTATGAGCCGTCATCTGTCATAATATGTAATCTGTCAGAACAAGCCTTAAACTCATCTTCCAATATCAAAAGGTCTTTGTTTCTGAAACCGATAATGCTTGTAACTTCAGCACCAAGTCTGTGCAATTCCTGTGCAACAGGCATAGCAATAGCGCAACCAACGCCACCGCCTACGATACAGACTTTTTTAAGTCCATCAAGATGTGTTGCTTCACCCAAAGGGCCAACGAAATCCTGAATATACTCCCCTGCTTCCTTGTATGAAAGTCTTTTGGTTGTTCCGCCTACCACCTGAAAAATGATTTTAACAGTCCCATTTTCCTTATTAACACCTGCAACTGTAAGAGGAATTCTTTCTCCCTCTTCGTCCACGCGAAGGATAATAAACTGCCCTGGTTTTGCTTTGTTTGCAACCAAAGGTGCTTCAATCATAAGCTGAATTACCGTAGGATTCAATATTTTTTTGTCAATAATTTTATACATATAAATCTCTCGCTTTTTAGTGTCTGCATCTGCAAAACACCATTTATATCTGTTCTGTTTGTTGTTAAAAAAGTATTATGGAATCGTGTACACTCCAGACACCAATATTTTTAGTAGTCGGCCAGATCCGGCAATTATGCCTAAAAATTGCTATTATTACCATAATAAGTTGTAGAAACATCTTCTGATACTGGATTATCCTGAGAATTACTGAAAGAAAGTAGCCAATCGTAGTTTTTTTCGTCCGAGTAAACCTCATCCCAGCAATTATGAGCATGTTCCGGAAATAGAATCAGCTCGGCATAACCGCCATTCATATTCACGGCTTTTACCATCTGCAGACTTTCGATAGGATCTACCGTTTTATCCCGAAGGCCGTGAAAGGTACGGATAGGAAGATTCACCAAGTTCATTGCAAATGCGCCGATACCTCCACCACAAATTGGCATTGCCGAGGCAAACCAATCAGGATGCAATATAGCAAGCGCCCAAGTGCCGTAACCACCCATACTGTTACCGGTCAGATGAATACGGGTTTTGTCAATATACGAAATTTCACGGTAAGTTTCTACCAAATGAACCAAAATGGACATCCATTCGAACCAGTCCCCTCTTTTACAAAGCGGGGCAACAAGGATATAACCTCTTTCATCCTGACGTTTTATAAGGTTTTGAACACACTTGTTGTTTCTTAAGAGTTCTGTTGTTTCTCCACGAGTTCCTGCACCGTGCAAAAATATAACTAAAGGATATTTTCTATCTTCCTGAAATCCCTTCGGATAAGATATCAGATAATTAAGTCCCTCAAAAATTTTTTCTTCCATTTTTCGTTTCATCTCCTCATATCCATATGAAAAAGTGTAAATCCACCAAATCGTCTATTTGCCAATTATACCACATTTTTTCTTCAATTTCAATAAAAAAAGAAGAAAACTCCGTTGAGTTTTCTCCTTTTTTATTAAAAATACATTGAGAAATATTCGTGATCTGCCTGTTCGAAGTTTGCCGCAAATGGGAAATCGCAAACTTTTGTTGTAAAGCTCTTATCACCTTTTGTAAAGGTTGCAAGCCACATCCCCTGAACATCTGCATCTGTTTCGCACTTTTGAAGTGTGCATGTATACTGGTCATCGATAAGATTTATGCCGTCAAACATTTCTTCTGAGGTGTTGCCGATAAGTTTACTTCTGCTTAAAAGCACAACACCTTTTCTTAAGGTGCATCGAGGACTGTTTAAAAAGCTTCTGCCGAAGTGTTTGTCAAAATTCCATTCCTCGCCGTTTCTGTAACAGCACCAGCTGTGATACCACCATTCCCCCTCTTTATGCTGAGGTACAGGCTTTTTGAACTGATAAATCTGAACACTGTTGTCAAATTCGATTTCAATTTCAATAGTATTTTTGCCGATTTCAGGAATGTCTGTGGCTTTGATTGCAAAGAATCCTGCTTCTGCAATAAATTCTTTTCCGTTTACAACAACTTTTCCTGTTTTTGTCCAGAAAGGAATACGCAAAACAACATCAACCAAAGAATCGATATATATTTTCGCACTGCTGTCTGCAACATAATCGCCTTTAACAGTTACTTTTACTGCCTTTCCGTCAATTTCAACAGACGCATCATAGTTATGGTACATATTCACAAACAACTGACTTCCCTTTGTCATAACAGAGCATTCTGTTATGTTCAAAAGACCTCTTGGAATATTATTTACGCAACAATGGCTATGCTCCATTTTCGCCTGATAGTGTGCATACCCCTGCATACTTGCGCCTCTGACAACTCTTGCTCCCCACTTGCCGTCTTTACAGGGACTTGCAAGCATAGGATTAAAATAGCAAAGTTCTAAGCTGTCAAGATATTTCACCTTGCCTGTGAGTTTAAATAACTCGTGACAAACACGGATATAATGAATTGCATCGCAAGGTTCTGTAAGAGCATTAATTTCTGCTATAGCATTACTGTAGTTATCGTTATATCCAACGCTGAACAAAAGATTTTTTTCGCATCTTTCTAAGATTTCATAAAATTTTTCGGTAGCATCAAGATATTTTTTCTCACCTGTTACACGATAAAGTTCCAACAATCCGTCAAAACAAGAAAGAGATTCATAGGTCTTTGACCATGATTTAAAATCATCATACCAATCCCAGGTGTCTTTGTCCGCTAAAGAGTTAACAATAAGTCCCGGTTTTTCTTTTTCCCAATAATCTGCAATTTCAAGGCAGAAATCAAGATATTTTTTATCTTCTGTAATGCGATACAAAATAAGAATCGGTTTCATAATAGAACAACTTGCAACACCTGAAAAAGTTCCTGTTTTTGCAACTATAATATTTTTCTCTTTAACTTCATCAACCAACTGACTTGCATGGCGGACAGCACATTCAAGGATTTTTTTGTCGCCAAGAAGCTGATAAAGTTCAACCATTCCCCAAAGAGTGTATTTTCTGCACCAGATGTTCCAGTTCCAGTTGCACTCCCAACCTAAAGTGGCTTTGGTAACTTCAGGGTCAGCAGGATACACAAAAGCAGAGTCTTTATATGTACCAAGATATCCGTCTTCGCGTTGGAACTCCATAAGATTATATGCCGCCTTTTTCAAAAAGGCTTTGAGTTCTTCGTTCCCGTAATACCTTGCAACTCTTGCCGCACTTATAACCCATTTACCCCAGTATTCGCCCTGCCAGATGCCATAAATTCCTGCTTCATCATCAATCTGATTGCGGAAAGCATCTTCAGTTTCTTTATATATAACATTTTTAGCAAAATCAGACAACACTCTTTCCCTGAAGAATGTGTCCATCAAAGCACCGATTTTACCATTTATGCATACATCTTCCATTCGTGCTTCAGCGAATAAGTCTTTTACTTTATATTCTTTCACGGTTATCTCTCCCTATTAACATACTTTATTTCAGTTTAATTCGTAATTTGATAATTGTCAATTGCCAAATATCGTATTTTATTATCAAAACACGATATTTTTCTTAAAAAAGCGCTTTACAAACGTCAAAAATTATATTACTATTATTATATATTACAAAAAAGGACTGATAAACATAAAAAAAATCACGCAAATCTCCCCCGTTGTTTTGCATAGTGGTAAAACTATACGCCACATCCGACATCTTCCCTACGCAGTTTCCTCTGAAAGTTGCAATATATTTATTCATGTACTTAACGGTTCCGGCATACACGAAGTAAACGGATGCAGGCGAACTCTTACCCCCGGAACAATGGAAATCATACCTCCATATATGCATCAGATAATTGAAAACCATTCAGACGAACCATTAGAACTTATCTACATCTATTTTGATTTGTTTGAAACAGAAACCCCTGTATCCCACAAAGATAAAAACAGACCGCTTTCTTCCAATGAAATGTATTTTGCAGACAAGTGTTGCTATAAAATTGCGACAAAGCATCTTGCCCGCATCACAGAAATCTGCAAATGTATAAATGAAACAAAAAAGGCAGGCGATGACTCTCACCACCTGCTTTTAAAACAAAAAATGCTTGAACTTATTGCCTTGTTTTTAGATGAAAATGAAATCGCCGAAGAAAGCACCCTGCATCACAAAACCGACTATGTTTTCCGCGCTATGCAATATATCGAAGCACACTTCAGTGATTCATCACTTTGCGCAAAAAGCACCGCTAACTATTTAGGCTTAAGCACCGACTATCTTTCAAAACTTTTTAAATCTCAAGCACATACGACGCTTTCAGAATATATCCGTTTGCTTCGCATATCACGTGCAAAAGAACTCTTGTATATAGATAATTCCGTTGCATCTGTTGCAGCAAAATGCGGATTTTCTTCGGTGCAGTCATTTTGCCGCACCTTTAAAGAACTTGAAAATACCACTCCGGGAAAACATATAAAAGAAAACTGACAGCATCCATATGTCAAGGCGAATTACAAAAAAGTTAATCTTCTGTAAATAAAACAAACAACGCCTTAAAAAGCGTTGTTTGTTTTTTCTGCATTTCAGAATTATCCCCTACCCATCGCGCTAAGTATATCATAATTAATTTTCAAAGTCACTCAAACTGAATTATATAAAAATCCCCATCATTTAAAAAACGATGAGGATTTAATATTATTTTGTTTTTTTGATGATGTATGTATCTAACACGTCGAATTTATCTGATTCTGTTGCCTTGTTTGCATAAGTCTTAACATACTCAAATTTAATCTGTTCTGTACCATCTGTGTTCTTTTCAACTGTTACGAAAAGTATTGATGGCGGTGCAACAGGGAGTGCGTCTTCCATTTCATCAGCAGGGATAATTGTCTGATCAGGCCATTTCGCTTTATCTTTAACTGATATACCATGTGCTTCAATAAAGTCTTTAAAATCAGCAACCATGGTGTCGTGTGAGCTGGCACCGAATGATGGAACATCAATATGAACTGTACCTTTTGGATCAATTGCAGTATCTAACTGATTTCCCTTTGCATCAACACCGTCAATGATTGCACCTTCTACAACTTTAGGTTTCATCATTGTAAACTGTTTGTTGTTTTTGCTTGTAAATGTAAATGTTTCAGTATCTTCGTACTTATTTGTAAGAAGCTGTTTTGAACGTGAGTATGCATGCTGATGACCTGAAATAACTGCGTCAATACCAAGTTCGTCAAGACCAAGCTCTGCAAATAAGTCTCTCTGGTCGTGTTCTTCACCTGTGTGAACAACAGAACCGTATGCAGGAACGTGATTGATTACAATCTTCCACTTTGCATCAGGATTTGCTTCCAAAGCTGCTTCGATATATTCTTTATTTGCTGCAGCTGTAACATTGACATAATTACCGGTTTTTATGGTTTTGTGCAACATAATACTAATTACAAGAACATCGCCGTTTCTGAACCACCAGTTACCAATCTGATTTGTGTTGAGATATGAACCAATTACACCCTTTTCATTATACATTTCGTTAGGCACGTTGTAGTGGTATTTTGTAACACCGCCATGTGGTTCACCGATTTTCATTGTTTCGTGGTTACCTGTAGCTGAAATAAATGGAACGTTTCTGAAGATACTTGGTGCAAAAAGCTGATCCATTTCAAGTTCCTGAATTACACGATAACTTTCTTTGTTTGTATCGTCTACTTCGTATCCGTTACCGCCGATTGATATATTGTCGCCTGCTGAAATGATAAACTGTGTTTCAGGATATATTTTCATAAGGCTGTTGAAAGCGTTGCTGTTACGTTTAATTACCTCTACAGCCGCTGAATCTTCAAGTGATGCATTGCTTCTCATATTGTTATGAATATCAGAAACAATTGCAAACACCTGTTTGTCTTCAACTTCGTGTGTTTTGAATGAGTAAACATTTTTGTCAAATGAATAAGCACTGCCTACTCTGTAAACATATTCTGTTCCCAATTCCAAACCTTCGATTTCAGCCTTGCAGCTTAAATCTTTTGTGTTCATGTGAGGAACTTCAGTTCTGCCTTCAACAACTATTGAATTTTCAGCAGTAAATCCGCCGTCTTTAATGTAGTCTGCTTTTAAAGCATACTGAACCTGAGCGCCTGATGTTTCCTGAGTGTTGTACCATGTAAATCTTCTCTTTGTTTCGTCTGAACCCGGGTGAATTACAAGGTCTTTAACTGCATTTGGAAGTTCAATTGAAACCTGACCCATATAAGGGATAAGTGATGTTGTTGATTCCCAAACATAAGCAATAAGACGTTCAACAGTCGGAACATCTTTGTATTCAACAGAAATTGTGTCGTTTTCGTCTGTTACAAATTTATCCTGTGTTTTAACGCCGATGAGTCTGTTGTACTCATCGTACGCAGCAATCATAACTGTTGCGTTAAGATCTTCGCCGAAGAGGCTGTTTAAGTTTGCAACAGCTGATGCAGAATTACCTGAAAGTGTGGTTTCAAGTTCAACTGCCATCATATCAGTCTTTGAAACTGTTGCTGAAATAATAGAGTCAGTAATGTCCAAAGCGCCTACTCTTGCTTTTAATGAGCAGTTTGTAACTTTGCCGTCTAAAATTTCAAAACCTTTGTATGCAAGTTTTGATTCGTAGTAACCATTTTCGTCTGCCTGAACAGTGTCCATATAAAGGATATCTGCAGGAGTAGCATTTTCTCCGTCGCCACGAAGGAGCATAACGGTAACAAGTTCGTCTGCGTATTCAGGTGCTTTTCCTATAACAACCGCACGGCCGTTTTCGTGAGCAGAAGTTATTGTGTTGTAATCATTTACAACAAGTGCTGACGGTGAAATCACCATCGAAAACATCATTGCAAATGCAAGTAAAATACTTACAATATTTTTGATTTTTCTCATTTTTCCACCCCCATATTATAATCCGATATTTTCTGCCGGCTGATAAGCAATCATATCAGCAAAACTTGTCCAGAGATGTGCTTTTACAAAAGCAACATCATCAGAAGTATAACCTGTGATATCAACAGTTACAGGTGCAGAATAAATTCCTTTTGCATCAACTGTAACATCTGTTGTAGCGATACCAATCATTTCATAGTTTTTGTTGTAAACTGCTACTGCCAAGAATGCAGATTTTGAAGCACCTGCTACGTTTGAAAGTTCAATTGTTGTTGAAACGTTGCTGCCTTCAATAGTTGCATTTGATGCGCTTGAAATTGAAAGGCTGTCGTTTTTAGCAGTTGTAAATTCAACATAAGTAGTTTTTGGCAGTGATGTTGTATTGCCTGTGAACGCCTGACCGAATACGTCGCTGAAGAGTGGGTCGATAGCAATTCTGTATTTTCTTCCACCCCAGAGAACATTCATATCAGGAGTTACGATTAAAGATCTCTTATTGTCAGAAAGTCTGATATTTGAAAGAGCACCATCAACAACATCGCCTTTTTCATCAACTACCCAAATAAGGTCTTTGTAGTTTTTGGTTGTAGTCTTGCTGTCTGAAAGGTATGAACGCTTTGAAATAATGTCTACTACATCATACTTAGTAACCTTTTCTTTAATTTCAGAATTGAATGGAATTTCAATATCGCCTGATACATAGTTTTCGCCGTTAACAAGTTCACCAACTTCAAGAGCGTCTATCCAGTATGCCTTAAAGTTATCAATGTAGTAAACTGCCTTACCGTTGTGTTCCCCATATTGCTTCACGCTTCCGTCATCATTGTAAGTAGTGCCATTCTTAGCTGAGAATACCCAACCATAGAAGTTACCTTTTGCAGGGTAAGGACGGGTAGCTTCAGGCATTGATTTAGCAGTAAAATCATAAACTTCATCTTCAAGTTCATAAGGAGCATCAGGTGTTATAACATACTTATCACCTGGATTTCTTACAGAATATTTAGCAGTAACAAGTACATCATCTAAATAAATTCTTGCAGTGTTCCAGTATGTAGCACCGCTTCCTGCTGAGTAGTCAATAACAACCTTCATATTGTGCCATGCGCCTCTGTTATCGGTATTACGCTGTGCTCTTGCATAGTATGTATTGTCTGAATCACCCATGGTAATTATGTAGTCTGTATACTTACCTGATAAAGAGGTGTAAAAACCACTACCGCCTGCACCGTACTGAGCCGGTGCAAGACCTGCTGAATTTGTCATAAAGTGTGATTCAGATACATAAAAATCTGTTGGTCTGTAAAAGTCTACTTCGTAAACAAGTTTTCTTCCCTTTGAGCCTTCATCAATAAGTTTACCATAAGTAATGTAGTTGTTTTTAACTTCGCCTGCATTTGTAATATTATTTACAGTTTTCTGCAATGAAAGCATTGTGTTTCCATCCTTACCACCGTCAAGCATAAGAATATTGCCACGTTCAACGCCGTCTGTTTCTAAGCCTTCATCACCAGCATCAACAACCATAACCTGTGCATCTGTTGCACCTTTGTATTTGCTTGCAATATACCAGTCGTTTTCTTTTACATTTGTATTTGCTGATGTAACAAAGTCGCCTGATAAGTTGTTAAGCCAGTTTACATCTTTGGTGTAATCTTCAAATGTTTCGTTAAAGAGTGGATCAGTTGCAAGTTTTTCTGCAATTGAGATTGAAATAACAATATCAGAAGCATTTGTAAGTGGCTTTCCTGATGCTGTAAATTCGTTCATTGTAAGTTTGTATGAACCTATTGCAAGTGAAGAAAAGTCAAGTTCAACTTTTGTTCCGTCAGCTGAAAGTGTATATTCCCAACCTTCTGTTACTGTTTCACCGTTTGCAATATTTGTAACTGTGAATGCGTTTTGAATATCTGATTTTGTCGCAACTTCTGAAAGTGTAACAGTTGCTGAAATTTCATCATCGCCTTCTGTTGCAGAGATTGATTCTTTATCAACTCTTGCAGTAAATTCAGATGATGCTGTCATAAATTTAACATAATTAGGTACAGGAAGTGAAGTTGTTGTTTCTGTAAGAGCCTGACCGTGAACATCGCAGAACAACGGGTCAATCGCAATTTTATATTCTTTATTTCCTGAAAGCACTGTCATATCAGGTGTAACCAAAACAGTCTTTTTATCTTCTGAGAGTGATACACTCTTAACTGCACCTTTAATCAACTTGTTGTCAGTATCAACAATTGTGATAAGTTCATTTAGTGTTTTGGTAGTAGTTTCTGAATTATATTTTGTAGTATTAGAAGTTAATACATATTCAGGGTTATATTTAACAACCTTTTCCTGAATCTGCGAATTAAACGGAATTTCAATTACACCGCTTTTGTAATTTTCTGTATTTTTAGTTTCACCAATTTTAAGAGCGTCTAACCAGTAAGCACTAAGGTTGTTAATGTAGTAAATTGCCTTACCATCATAACTTGTGCTATTCTTAGCTGAGAATATCCAACCATAGAAGTTTCCGGGTTTAGGGTAAGGGCGTGTTGAGGTAGGATATGAGGTAGCACACAAATCGTAAATCTCATCACCGAGTTCATAAGGAGCGGTTTCTGGGATAATGTTTGTATCCGATGTCTTCTTTACCGTATACTTTGCACTAACAAGAGTTCCGTCCTGATAAAGTCTTGATGTATTCCAGTAGTTAGCATCACTTGCTTTTGTATAGTCTACAACAATTTTCATTGTATGCCACTTGCCGCGGTCATTAAAATTCTGCTGAGCTTTTGAATAATATGTAACTGAAGAACTACCAGACTTTCTGAAATAGTGATTATATCTTCCCGAAAGTGCAGAGTAGAAAGAACCATCTCCACCTGAGGTTCCTGAAGGTGTTAATGAACCTGCATTAGTCATAAAGTGAGCTTCGCCTGTTGCAAAATCACTAGGCACAAAGTATTCTACTTCATAAACAAGTTTTCTGCCTTTTGATGCAGAAATAAGTTTGTCATAAATTACATTGTTTGAACTAACATCACCCATTGTTCCACCAGTATTGTTTACAGTTTTAATTGCTGTAAGCATTGTGGTTCCAGTTTTGCCGGCATAGAATTTAAGAACCTGACCACGGTCTTTACCGTCCGTTGGAAGGTTTTCTGTTGCCGCATCTACAACCATGATATTTGCACCCGTTGAACCTGTGCTACCTGCAGGAATATGCCAGTCATTTGGCTTTACGCCTGTTTTCTCTGATTTAACAAAGTTGTTTTCAATGTTGTCAAGCCAGTTAACGTCTTTTGTGTAATCTTCAAATGTTTCTGTGAAAATTTCTTCGGTTATTCCTTCGGTGGTCGCAACACCGGCTTCATCTGCAGAAACTGAGATTACGCAAGTTGACATTGTGGTAAGTAACATTACCATTGCAAGTAAATATGCAATAATCTTTTTCACAATAATTCCTCCTTAAATTAATCATTTTTTGTATACAATATATTAAAGGAACAAGGGCATTTGTTTCCATAATACACAATAGCATATAATTTTAACATTTTGTTATAATTTTTGTCAAGCAAATATGTAGTGATTTCTCGCAAAAACGCGGGGTGATATTGGTAAAGTTTGGCAATTTTACATCCGGGTGCGGATATATTTTAATGCACCGACAGGTGCAATTCATGAGCCACAAGGCTAAATTCATGAAATCGAAGATTTCAATTAGTGCCATAAGGCAATTCATTAAAAAAAGCACTTGCTAATTGCAAGTGCTTTTTTTGGAGCTGGTAATGCGACTTGAACGCACGACCCCTTCATTACGAGTGAAGTGCTCTACCGACTGAGCTATACCAGCGAGTTTGGAAAATTTTGTGCAGATATTAAATAACGGTTTTCACTATAAAGTGAAAACCGCAAATTGCAATCGGCAAAGGTTAATCATTTGATTAACCTTTAATTTTTAATTACGCTCTTGTAACTTTTCCCGAACGCAAACATCTTGTGCAAACATTAACAGTTTTTCTTGTACCGTCAACAACAGCTTTTACCTTTCTGATGTTTGGTTTCCATGCTCTGTTTGTTCTGATGTGTGAGTGAGAAATATTTATTCCGAATACAACGCCTTTTCCGCAGATATCGCATTTTGCCATGTGTGATACACCTCCTTGAAAAATCCGTACAAATCTAAAGTACAACCTATTGTAACACAAAAAGTCTTAAAATGCAAGTATTTTTTTATTTTTTAGAAAAATTTTTTTCAAAAGTGGTTTTTATTGCTTTTTAACCGCCTGTATGATAGAATTTTTCTTATGGTAAAAAAGGAGGTGCAAAAATTGAAAAAGCGGTATCTTTGCTTAGGTGTGAGCGCCTTTGCGCTTGGAATTGCAATCTTTGGATATAACACTCTAACTTTTACAATAATCGCTGTCCTTGGCATTATTGCAGGCATCCTTATGCTGATAAAAAACAAAATCAGTATAATAATTTTTGCACTTTTATTTATAATTGGCGGATTTTATGGAAATTTTGCAGACACCAAAACCTCCCCTCTTGAAAAATATACAACCGTCCCTTGCAGTGGAGAAATGTTTGTAACGGATATTGAAGAATTGAGTGATATCTTTGTCAAAGTTAAGGCAACTGTTACAAGGGCAGGAGAAGATAAACCAAACGAACCTGTGCTTTTCACCATCTACGGAATAAGTGATATTTCGCCAAACAAACTCATCAGTTTTGAAAACATAAAGTTTTCTGTTCCCCACCGTGCCCGAAATGACGGAGGGGTTGATTACAACAGATATCTCAAAAGCAGAGGAATATATTTTATCGCAAGTGCTGATGTAGAACAACTTAAAGCATCAGGCGAAGGTGGATTTGTTGTTTTCAGGTTTTTCAGAAACTTAAAGCAACAATTTGCCAGAAGATGTCAGAAAATTTTTAAAGACAGTTACGCTGCAGGTATAATCCCCGCAATGCTTACCGGAAATGATGTTTATATAGATACTTTCATAAATAAAGTGTTTTCAGAAGCAGGAATAACTCACATACTTGTAGCATCGGGACTTCATGTTTCGGTGGTAGTTTCAATTCTGGCTTTGATTTTATTTTCTTTCAGATACAAAAGAAAGATTTATGAAATCCTTTCAGGAATGGGAATTATATCATTTTCTATGCTTGTTGGCTACTCGCCCTCCATAGTCAGGGCGGTTGGTGCCTATTTTATATATTGGTGTGCAAAGAAACTTTTAAGGAGCGCAGATCCCATCACCGTGCTTTTTGAAACTATGGGCATAATTTTAATCATAAACCCTTTGAGCATTTATAACTTAAGTTTTCAGTTATCTTTCGGTGCAGTTTTTGGAATACTTATGTTTACAGAGCATATTATTTCAAGACTATCCTGGTTCATATATCCGCCATACATAGTACACCGTCTGCCCAAACAACTTGGCAGAAAAATAGAAAAAGGTTACAGATTTATTGTAAACGCATCGGCAGTTTCAATTTCTGCACAACTTGGGGTTTTGCCTCTTATGATGGAGTCTTTCGGAGAAGCATCAGTTTTTGCACTATTTATTAATGTAGTAATTTCTTTGGTTATTCTGCCCGTGTACGGGTTCGGTATTATTGCTTCCATTTTTAATCTTGAGCCCTTTGTTACCATAACAAAACGGCTTTGTGATTTTATTATCTATCTGGCAAAACTTATTTCTGCCATTCCGGGGAACAAATTTCAACTGCCGCAGTCTAATATATTAACAGTTTCTATGTGTGCATTTGTAATTGTTTGTCTTTTAAGATGCAAATTGCCAAAATTCAGGCGTTTTTTCGAACCGATGGTATTTTTGTGCGTGGCAGTTGCAATTATTTCAGGCAGTATTATAGCATATGTTCCGCAAAACAAGGCAGAAGTTACCTTTTTAAATGTAGGCCATGGCGATTGTGCGATTATAAGACTTGCAGACAGAAAAACTGTTATGGTTGACACAGGCACGGAATTGATGTTCAATTCAGAAGTTCTTGATTTTTTAGACAGAAAAAACATAGAAAAGATTGATTATCTTTTCCTGTCCCACGGCGACAGCGATCATTCAGGTGGACTAAAATCGTTACAGCAGTTAAAAATGGTGGAAAAAGTTGTAACAGGTCCCATATTTGACGAAGAGGTTGACCCTTATATTCACCAAAAAGTAAAAAAGGGCGATAAAATCAATATAGGAAATGCCTGCTTTGAAATTTTGTACGCACCCGAAAACGCAAATAACAGCAACGATTCATCTGTGGTTATGAAAATGAATTTTGGCAAAAGTTCATTTTTGTTTACGGGAGATACAAGCAAAAAAGTCGAGCCCTTGATTGAAAATATTGACGCAGATGTGTTAAAAGTTTCACATCACGGAGCAAAAAACACTTGCGAAGAAGAGTTTCTTGTAAGAGTTTCTCCCGAATTTTCGGTTATATCGGTGGATAAAAACAATTCTTACGGCCACCCCGACAAAGATGTGCTTGAAAGCCTTAAAAAGCACTCAAAGTTTGTTTTCAGAACCGATAGGGACAAAACGATTACCATAACTGCCGATTTAAACGGCGACCTGAAATTGACAAAAAGACTCCAAGCAGGTATAATTAACGACAGGAAGTGATTATATGAAAATTTACAATAATATATCAGAATTAATCGGGAAAACTCCCCTTGTAAGGCTTTCAAATTACAACGATACAAAGGCAGATATTTTAGCAAAACTTGAATATTTTAACCCTGCAGGAAGTGTTAAGGACAGGGCAGCCGCTAAAATGATTGAAGATGCAGAAAATTCAGGTAAACTGAAAAAAGGCTCGGTTATAATTGAGCCAACAAGTGGAAATACGGGCATCGGTCTTGCAGCGGTTGCGGCATCAAATGGGTACAAAGTTATACTTACAATGCCTGAAACCATGAGCATTGAAAGAAGAAAACTTCTTAAAGCATATGGTGCTGAAATTATACTTACCGATGGTGCAAAAGGTATGGCGGGTGCTATTGAAAAAGCAAATGAACTTGCAAAAGAAACAGATGGCGGATTTGTTATGGGGCAGTTTGTAAATCCTGCAAATGCAAAGGCTCATTTTTGCACAACCGGTCCCGAAATATGGGAAGATACCGACGGCAAAATTGATATTTTTGTGGCGGGAATTGGTACAGGTGGCACTATCACAGGGATTGGCGAGTATCTGAAATCCAAAAATCCTGATGTAAAAATTGTAGGCGTTGAACCTTTTGATTCTCCATTTCTTACAGAAGGAAAATCAGGTGCTCACGGACTTCAGGGAATAGGTGCAGGCTTTGTTCCTGAAATTTTAAACACAAAAATTTATGATGAAATTATTACTGTAAAAACATCTGAGGCTTATGGCGAAAGCAAAAAACTTGCAACATGCGAGGGTTTTCTTACAGGTATAACCTCAGGCGCGGCTTTATATGCTGCAAAAAAATTGGCAAACAGACCTGAAAACAAAGGCAAAATGATAGTAGCCCTTCTTCCCGACACGGGAGACCGCTATCTTTCTACTGCTATGTTTGATTGATTTCTTGACTTTATTTGTCAGATGTGATAAAATTTTATTGAAAGGTGGCGATAGTTTGAACAAGAAAATTCTTGTTGTTGACGACGAACAGGCAATTGTGGATATTTTAAAATTCAACCTCACAAGAGAAGGCTACGAAGTCATTGAGTGCTACGACGGCAGAAGCGGATATGAAGCCGCCCTCAACCAAAAGCCCGACCTTATTTTGCTTGGTGTAATGCTTCCCGAAATGGACGGTTTTGAGGTTTGCAGAAAATTAAGAAATGAAATCTCAACACCTATTATTATGATTACCGCAAGAACTGAAGAAATTGACAAAGTATTGGGCTTAGAACTGGGGGCAGATGATTATATCACCAAACCTTTCGGCGTAAGAGAACTTATGGCTCGTGTAAAAGCCAACTTAAGAAGAACAGTAGTTCCGGCCCAGCATACCGATAACTCAAACACACTTGTATTTGGCGAGTTGGAAATTGATTTTGAAAGTTATGAAGTAAGAAAAGGTGGAAAAGAACTTGAACTTACCACAAGAGAATTTGAACTTTTGAAATTCTTATCATCTGCACCGGGTAAAATTTCATCCCGCGAAACCCTTTTGGAAAAAGTTTGGGGATATGAATATTACGGCGACGGAAGAACAGTTGATGTTACAGTAAGAAGACTTCGTGAAAAGTTGGAAGAAAACCCTGCAGAGCCTCAGTACATAGCAACAAAACGCGGCGTGGGATATTACTTTAACAAACAACCAAAATAATTTTTAAAAAAATTTAGTATAAAGGCTTGACATTTCGCATAAGATATGATATACTTATCAGGCTGTGAAAAGCAAGCTTATATATCGCGGGGTAGAGCAGTTCGGTAGCTCGTCGGGCTCATAACCCGAAGGTCAGTGGTTCAAATCCGCTCCCCGCAACCATAATAAAACCGCTAAACTATGCGATTTGTGCAAAGTGAAGCGGTTTTTGTTTTTGCTTAAAAATGTTAAATTGTTCAACTTTTGTTCAACTCTTTTTGAAATTAGGCTTTTTTCAGGAAGATGTCAGATAAGATTTCAGCGTTCTTTTGGTCTGCTCGTTGTATTATGTGAGCATATATGTTTGCGGTGGTGGTTGGGTTTGCGTGTCCTAATCTCTTTGATATTGAAATAGTGTCTTGTCCATTAAAATATAAAAGGCTTGCCATTGTATGACGGAATGCGTGTGGATTTATGTGCGGAAGATTGTATTTTTTAGATAACTTTGCACAGTAGTCTGTTACACTATCCGGGTGCATCGGTTCTCCGTTGTCTTTGGTAAATAAATAGTCTTTGTTGTTGTAATAGCTTCCAAACTTTAATCTTTGTTGTGCCTGCCACAGTTTATATTCTTTCAAAAGCTGCATTGTTTCTGTTGGTAGTGTTATAAATCTCTCTGATTCAGGTGTTTTAGGTGTACTTTCATAAATGCCTATATCTGAAGAATATAAAATAGCATTTTTAGTATATATTTGATTTTCATTCCAAAATACATAAGGCCATTTTAAACCGAGTATTTCTCCACGCCTTGCCCCAGTAATCAAATAAAGATGCACTAATACGCGCCATTTTATCGGCTCTTTGGCCAGAGCTTCGCCTATTGCATAAACTGTTTCGGGCTGAAAATAATTAGGAACTTTCTTTTTTGCTTTAGGTGGTTGTGCTCGTCTTGCTACATTGTAGGGAACTAAACACTCTTTAAAGGCTTGTTCTAAAACCGTTGATATAAGCCTGTGATGTTCTATGATTGTTTTTGCATCTAATGTTCCCCCGGTGCGCTTATTAAGTCCTTTGGCGGAGAGAGCAGTATATAAATTATTCAAATTGTCTGCTCTCAAGTCCTTAAGTTTAATATGCCCGATATGCGGATAAATTCTCTTTGTAAGGTCTTTATATCTCACAATGGTAGAATGTTTTAATCCTTGTTGTTTTTTAAATTCTATGACATAATCGCAGTATGAGGAAAATGTTTGGCGGGTATCAGAACGGACACCCTCTTTGCACTCTTTTTCAAATACTGCAGCATAATCTTCTGCTTTTTTTCTTGCAGTCTTTTCACTCCAGGTACTTTGCACTTTAAAAGTATCGGTATAGGGTTTTAGTTGTCGCCCATCAGGACCACGACCACGATGCACACGAATTAAAAAAGATGTGAGCTTACCGTCTTTGTTTCTTCTCTCTGTAATATTAGCCATAAAAAATACACTCCTTTTGTGTTTGACAAATTGAGTGCATTGTGATATACTTTGTTTGCATTTGTAGTGTGTATATCACGGTATATGCACTCTGTTAAAACTGCTCCTGCGCCAACAGGGGCGGTTTTTCTTTTATTTGGTTTTTGGGTGTATCCGCTTTCGGTGTTCGATTTTAACCGAAGCGGCTTTTTTATTATCTGCTCTGCATCAGAGCGGGAGTTGTTATAAAATTGCTTTGATGTTGTCTTTAAGTGTCGGGAAATCGTTTATAACTGTAAAGTAAACGTCTTGCATGTGCAACGTCTGATATTTATGAGCTGCAATATCCCTAAAGCCTGCAATGTTTTTCCAGGGAATATTTTTGTGTTCTGTTCTTATATCTTCAGACAGAGCCTTTACAAGTTCACCTATGTTAATTACTGTCATACAAATAGCACGTTTTAACATTTCATCTGCGTTAAATTCTTCAAAACTCTTATTTGATAGCATATCAAGTGCAATTTCTGTTTCGCTTATAATCTTTGTCAATAATGTTTTATCTCTATGCTGCATAAATTTCCACCACCTTTTCGGGATTGATTAAAGAGTTCTCCGGAAGCGGTGCGTGGATAACGTCAACGTCTACTCCCAAAAGTTCCTCTATTCGATTTTTTATATCTGATAACATAAAAAGTGATACTGCAGAACTTGCAAACTCTATAAGCAAATCAACATCACTGCTTTTAGTGTTAGTTCCCTCTGCATAAGAGCCGAAAAGCATAATGCGTGTTATGGGA
>JAZRDC010000067.1:0-15418 GCA_045660065.1 Clostridia bacterium | reverse complement strand
CCTTCATCAGTTTTGGTAACTGTTAGAAACATATATGTAGCACCAGATACAGAATTCCATTCAACAGGCTGATTTTCTGCAATAATATCTTCTCCTGAATGAGAATAATGTACACCGTAGGTTGTGGTGCCAATTGTCTGTGGTTTAAAATGTTTTTCATCAGTAACTATTACTTCAAGAAAATCTGTATAATCAGGATGAGCATTACCACCGCCCGGACTCCATTGGAATGAAGAAAGGTTCAAATGAACAGTACCCTCAGGGTTTGTTGCTACATCGTAGCTGTATCCGTTTTCATCTGTTTCTCGAACGATATCATCCTCACTAACAACTTTTGGAATAATGAATTTATTTGTTTTTCCTGAATTTGTTCCGTATGAACTTGTGATATTTTTGTAATTTGTATCATCATCTGTCAAGAGTTGTTTTGAACGTGAATATGAATGCTGGTGACCAGTAAACACAACATCAAAATCAAACTGGTCAATATTCATATCAGCAAAACGCTGACGAAGTTTTGGAGTTTCAGCGAATCCACCAACAAAGCTATATGGCGGAACGTGATTAATCAAAATTCTCCATTTTGCATCTTCGTTTGCATCAATAGCCGCTTTAATATATGCAGTGTGATCTTCAGGCTGTGCATTTTGGAACACAGGAGTAGTGTGCTGAACAGCAGTTATACCTACAACCAAAACATCGCCATTTCTGAACCAGAAGTTACCATGAGTATTTTGTGCACCTAAAGCTTCTGAATAATAGGCACCTGTTACACCATTATCATTTGGAAGATTGTAATGCCATTTTGTAACAGAGCCGAATTTTTCGCCTGCGTTACTTGCTTCGTGATTACCAAGTGCTGAAGCCCATGGAATACTTTTGAACACATCAGGAGTAAACAATGCTTCCATTTCAAGTTCAGCTTTCTGACGATAAATTTCCCAGTCACTATTCATATAATCTTTGAAATAGGGCATATTAGCTTGAGAAACATTATCACCTGTTGAAATTATAAACTGAATATCAGGATGTTTATTTAACAAATAACCAAAATTTCTGTTTAATGCAACAACATGAGGATTATCAGGTGTGATTGAATCATATTCATATGCACGTACATGAAGGTCGGTAACCATAGCAAATTTCTGCACACTATTATTATCAGTATCGTATGTTTTAAAGGTATAAACTTTTTCGTCATACTTATACTTGTTACCAACTCTGTAAACATATTCTTTGCCAAGTTCTAAATCTTCGATGTCAACTTTACAACTTACACTTGTTGTGTTACCTGGAACAACATCAGCAGTGCCTGCAACTTCGATTGAGTTAGCAGCAGTAAATCCACCGTCTCTATCGTAATCTGATTTTAAAGCATACTGGATTTTTGCACCATAAGTAACATTGTCGTTGTACCATACAAAACGTCTCTTGGTTTCATCTGAACCAGGGTTCATTACCAAAGCTGTAATATGATTGTCTGCATATTCAACATCTTTCTGTGTTGAATAAGGAATTAAAGTTGAAGCAGATTCCCAAACGTATGCAACCAAACGGCTGAATTTTTCAGGCATATTTTCGTATGTAACTTTAATTTCATCAGTTTCAGCAGAAATTTCTTTATCTGCTTTTGCAACACCGATCAATCTGTTGTTATCATCGTATGCTGCAATCATCATTACAGAATCAATATTCTGACCATAAAGATTGTTAACCTTTGCGACAGCCTGAGCAGATGTTTCACCAAGTGAAGTTTTAACATCAACAACAAGCATATCAGATTTTTTAACTTCAGCAGATAAAACTGTATCGGTAATATCTCTGCCTTCTGCTTTTACTAAAAGTTTGCAATTGTCTACGATGCCTTCACTTGCAGTAAATCCATCGTATTCAATTTTTGCTTCGTAGTAACCTTTTTCATCAGCTTTGAGGGTATCCATAAAAAGGATAGACTCGTCTGATGTATCAGTTCCGTCGCCTTTAAGCAACAAAACTGTAATAAATTTGTTTGCGTAATCCTCTGCTTTACCGATTACAACTGCACGATTTCCAACTACGCCTGCAACATCAGCTGTATCGCCGATTTCCAAAGCAGACACAGGAACCATCATACCTAAAATCATAATAAGCGACAAGAGGAAAGCAAAAATATTCTTTTTAATTTTCATAGTATATATCTCCTTTCATTATTCGCCAAGTTTAACCGGTTCCGGAATACTAAGCGCATTCATACCTGCAATTGAATCCCAGAAGTGAATCTTAACCTGTGTTGCAGATGTAAAGTCGCCTGCAATGTTAAAGTTATATGTTCCGTCTGAAAGTGATTCAAGATTTACAGGAACTGTCTGAACACCAAGCAATTTGTAGCCGTTATAAACTGCAACTGCCATAACAAGGTTTGCAGGATTATTTGTTCTGTTGCATACTTCGACTGTTGTTGTAAGAGCAGTTGCTGTAATGTTAGCAACCGGTTCATTTGCAACTGAAATTTCACCTGAACGAGCAGTTACAAATTCAAATTCATAATCGTTGTAGCAGTTAAATTCATTGAGGTAAATATCTCTGAACAAACCGTCAATTTTAAGTTTGTAAGCAGTGTATAATTCAAAGTCAGGTTCTAAAATTCCTGAAATTTCAAGAGTTTTACCGTCTGCTAAAATTGTTTTTGTAGCACCTGAAATAATATTACCTTCAACATCTTCGATAGTTACCAAAGATAAGAATTTCTGGTCTAAAATACTATTGAATTTTGCAGTAATAACACCTGTTGCTTTGTTGAAATCAATTTCTTCAATACCAAATGCAACGCCATCAATTGCGTATGCTTTTAAGTTATCAAGATAGAAGCTCTTTCCGTCTGATGCACCACCGAAAGCATTACCAAAGTATGTACCAAATAAAGGTGCAGGCTTTGTTTCCTGCTGCTGTTCATTTGACAAATAGTATGTAGGTGCTTTGCCTGATTCAGTATAATAGTACGGAATGATAACAGGATTGCCGTCTACATAATATCTTACGTTGTGGTAATCAATTTCAGGGTTTGTGCCTGTCTGGTCAACAACTGCTGTAACTGTGTGCCAGCCATTTCTTAAATCAATATTTGTTCTTCTTAAATAATTAACATTTTCCCATACACCTGCATTAACAGTAATACCTTCTGTATTAAATCTTGCAAAAGTTCCTTCGACTTTTGAATTTGGATCACTGTTGAAATTTAACATTGAAGAACGGTTTGCATCGGTAGGTTTAAAATCACCAAAGTAAATATCTACCTGATATACAAGTTTTTTACCATAATATTCACTGCTTTCATCAGTGAAATTAATACCTGTATTACCGTTTGAATTTCTTAAAATATATGGTGCTGTTCCCTCTTTACCAGATGTATATTTAAGGAATTTACCTGTTCTGCCACCAACAGTTTCATTTACAACCATAACAGAGTTCTGATCATTAGCGGTAGCATTTAAATACTTCCAAGTATTTTCACCAACACCTGTATTTGCAGATGTTACCCAGTTACCGTCACCAACATTGTTTCTCCAATCAACATTTTCTTTGAAGTTTTCAAATGTTTCATCAAAGATTGGATAAAAACCTTCTATATCACTGATTGTAACTTTAATTGGTGTAGGAAGAGATTCATCTTCTGCATTTACCAATGTTTCAAGTGATGTTAATGTGTATGGGAATGCTTTTGTATCATCCATACCACTTAAGTTAATTGTAATTGTTTTTGAATCGCCTGAAAGGATTGCAGTCCAACCTGTAACGGCCGCGCCATTGTTATCTTTTACTTCAAAAGCGTTTGAAATAGCATTAGCATCTAAAGCAGTTGGCTGTGTAAGTGAAACTACAACTTTTTTGTTAGCACCTTTGTAGAAGTTAGTAACAGTAGTGTTATCTACAGATGCATTGAAGCCTTCAAATGGTAAAACTTCAAATTTAACTGCATAATCGCCGTAAATTCTTGTTCTGTCTACCAAAATTTCACTCTGGTATACTGCAAGTGCCTGACCGTATTCATCAATAAATTCAGGACCGAAAGCGATTTCATATTCTTTGTTATCAACAAGACCTGCCGGATTCAAAGTAATTGCAACAGCGTCTTTTGAGTTGTTAACTTTAATGTCTGAAATAAGGTCAGTTACATTAACATCTTCCCCATTTTCATCTTTTGTAAGAAGCATAATGTTTGCTTTTAATTTTTCTACATCTGAATAAAGTGTCTGGTTAAAGCCGATTTCAATTGTAGAACCTTTTTCAGGCATAAATTCATTAACATTTGAGCTGAATGATACCATCTTGAATGGGTCAACTGCGTAAGCTCTTACATTATCAACATATCTTGTTGAAGCAGTTGTGCTTACTTTCCAACCGAAAGTTAAGCCATAGAATTTTCCGTATTCAGTGTTAGTTGAATCATAACTGAAGTTTTCTTCACCTGGGAATAATAAATATGTGCCATTTGTTATACGCTCTGACATAAAGTCGTAAACATATTCAGGATATTTATTAGCACCTTCTGCTGCTTTCGCTGTAGTAGTAGTTATTACTTTATCATTAGCATCAATCCCTGTAACATATGTATAAGGAGCTTTGGTTACAGCAAGTGAACCATTTTCGCCAAGTTTATATGTTCTATGTGTGTCGTGACGTGTTATATCACTTTGGTCAAAAATCATTCTGAAAGTTTCCCATTTATCTAATGTTACACTTGTTGAACCAATGGCATTCAATCTGTTTTTGTAAATGTTCTTTTCTTTTTTGGTAGCACTATTAGAAGTATTCTGAACATTAAATGATTTACCGGTATTAGCTGGTCTTGCATAGTTACCGTTGTATGCACCTGCAGAATCTGCGACACCACCTAAATAATTAACTCTCTGGAACGCCATAAACAAACCATTTGTGGCCTGATTGTAGCCAGTTGCTGTATAGTTATCCATTTCAAGAACAAGTTTTTTACCATAAAGCGGTGAAGCAGGGTCAGTGAAATCGATCACATCATTATATTTAGTAGGTTTTCTTGAAAGATAGAAGTTAAAACCACCTGTGGTATCAACTCCCTGTGCGCTCATTTTAAGAACCATATTTGATGAACCTGCAGGGTCTGCTACTACATCAACAGAAGCTTTATCTGCACCTGTTGCTTTGTTATTAACTTTATAATTTGCTTCAACAAAACCATCTGTATAATCATCGCTGAAGATTTCATATTTACCTGCTTTGTTGAGTTTAACAACAGTTGCATCGGCAATAGTTTTGCCTGCTGTATTTTTAACATCAGGAGCAACAGTTAAAGTATATGGGAATGTGCCTGTTGCATCAAGGTCTTTAAGGCTTACAGTTGCAACTTTGTTCTTTGAAGCAAGTGTTGCAGTCCAACCTGTTTTAACATTTCCGTCTGCGTCTTTTACAACAAATAATTTGTCAGCATCTGTTGATACTGCAGATGAGAATGTAAATTCAACTGTTCTTTCTGTGCCTGCTTTAAAACCTTCAAACACTTGAGGATTTGCAGTTGCTACAAATTCAGGAGCAGTTGTAACTGTGAATGATTTACCTTCTGCAGTTGATAAATACTGATCTTTAAATTCAGCAATTTCAACAGTGTATGATGTTGCTTTTTTAACATTCATACCTTCAAAAGATACTTTTGCAGTATATTTATCAGGTGTTTCAACATTTACTGTTATGTCTTCAGCTACAGCGTTGTCAAGTTTAACTGTAATTGCTTCTTTTAAAGCCTCTGCATCAACAGGGTTTGTGTAATTGATTACAACAGAATCTGTTGATGGTGCAAAATCAGTATAGGAATTTTCAATACCTGAAATTGATAATGTATCAATCCAGTACTGTTTTACATCATCATAATAAATATTGAAGTTTGTGGTTTGATTTGCAGTACTTTTTGAAAATGGAGCTATCGCAATTCTGAGCTGACCACAATTAACCTCATCAGAAAGCGGATTTCTTGCACGTGCACTGTATTTGAGTTCACCATCATAGTACAAAGCAACTATTGGGTATCCATAAAGGTCTCCTCCACTTTTCATTGTTTCTTCATCAACAATAATAACATATTTGAAAGTGTGCCATTTATCTGTAGTAATATCGAATTTAGGAAGTTCAACATCGCCTTTACTGTAATTTCTATACATAAGTTTACCGCCGGTGTAATATGTCGAATCTCTTAACATATGATGTCCACCAACGTTTTTACCATAAACACCACCAAGGGTTATGTAATTGTTTCCACCTGAAGCAAGGTATTTTGCTGAATTCTCAGGAATATATACTTTCCATTCATAAGCTATAACACCAGAATTGTTTTTTGTTGCAGTAGTTTTGTCGAACATTGCTGTTTGAGTACCAAACATCATTCTTTGTGTTATACCTTCGTAAGATGTAGTAGGCATGTTGCTACCAGTCTGACCGAAATTATACTCTAATACATTGTTGGTTGCATCTTCGGGGTCTGCTACCTTTTTAAGATAAGCACCTTTCATTGGCTGACCTTCAACAATTCTACCAGTTGTATTAGCCTCTGAACCTGGATAAGTTGCACCTAATGCGCTACCAATAATAAGGTCAAAATTTTCGCCTTTTGCGTAACCTTCCTGGATAGATAAAGATTTATTACTTGAAGTTGTAATAATATGGTGCTTAGTAATTGTTTTATCTTCTGAAGTAATATCAACAACACCAAAAGACTTGTCGCTATACAAAGATACGTTTGCATTTGAAAAGCCAAATGTAAATCCACTGGCTGATGTACTTGAAGCATTTGTCAAATAGTTAATAGAAGCATCAAGATTATCAACATCAATCTTTTTAATTTCTGTAGTTACTTCAGGATTTGCTGAAGCTACTGCTGTTGTTTCTGCTGTTGCAGGTAATGTTACTACTGAAAGTGTTAACATTAACGCCAGCATTAAAGCAATAATTTTTTTCATACATTTCCTCCTTATAATTTTGTTTTGAATACATATACCTGAATACATAATCATCTTAAGGGCATAAAATAGATTTGATATTCTTAGGCAAATATATTCAGATATTTAATTACATGATGTCCAACATACATATTGTTTCAAAATTATATCATTTATCGATTAATATTTCTTGTATTATTTAGCCAAGAAATTAAACTTTTTTGCCATTATATATAGATATTTCTGATTTTTATTGAATTTCAAGGCAAAATATGTTAAAATTTGTATGGAGGTGTTAATATGGACAACAACCGCACTGCAAACAATATTATCGAAGTAGTTCACAAAATTGTTACGCAAAAAAGGCAAATGCAAACATTCCATTATCATAACCGGTATGAAATTTACTATGTTGTGTCGGGAGGTCAGCAATATATCACTGACAATGGGATATACGATTTGTCTGATGGTGATGTATTTTTTGTAAACAGCAATGCCCTTCACAAAACGCAAAGCATTACAGATAATATCGAATCTTACTTGATATATTGTGATATATCCGCAATTGAAGGTTGTGGAAGTAATGCTAATTTATTCAGGGAAATATTCAGTTCAGGTTCAACTGTTATTTCTTTTTCAGAGAAAGACAAGGATTATGTTGATATATTATTTTCAAAATTGCATGATGAATATCATCAAACCAATGAGTTTTCCGAACAACTTCTTAACAATTATTTTTACGAGTTATTAGCACTTTCATACAAAAAAGTATTGTTGTTGATAAAGAAGATAAACCAAACAATTCCGATAATCCTAAATTAACTAACGAAATTTATGCTGCGCTTGAATACATACAGAATAACTACAAATCAACTATCACCTTGGAGGATGTGGCAAAGCATGTAAATATGAGCGTTACATACTTTTCTAAACTATTTAAAAAATCAACAGGGATGGGATTTGCTAAATATTTACAGTCATTCAGACTAAAAGAAGCCACCGTACTCTTACGAACTACTTCAATGTCTATTACGGAAGTTGCATTAAATACAGGGTTTAACTCATCTCAGTATTTTTGTAAAGCATTTAAAATTCAGAATGGTGCTTCCCCATTCCAATTCAGAAATGATTTTTACAACAAAGAATTTCCGGACATTTCTGTTAAATAACAACTATTGTTTTTTAAATTAAAAAGATAGGGATAAAAGAATCCCTATCTTTTTTTATTAATATTTGATTATAATTTAAAGTAGTCTTTTGCGTTGTTATAAGAAACACCTTTAACGATTGTTTCAAGCATATCGTAATCTGCAGGATATTCACCGTTTTCAACCCAAGTACCAATAAGATTACAGAAAATTCTTCTGAAATATTCGTGGCGTGTATATGACACAAAACTTCTTGAGTCTGTAAGCATACCAACGAATCTTCCTAAAAGACCAAGGTTTGCCAAAGCCTTCATCTGTTCCTGCATACCGTCTCTCTGGTCATTAAACCACCAACCTGAACCAAACTGAATTTTACCAGGTGTTGGTGCTTTCTGGAAGTTACCGAGCATTGTTGCTAATACATAGTTATCCTTTGGATTTAATGTATAAAGGATAGTTTTTGGCAAGCAATCATCAACTTCAAGGCAGTTTAAAAATGCCGCAAGTGCTTCTGCAATACAAAGGTCGTTAATTGAGTCAAATCCAACATCAGGACCCATTTTGTCATACATTTTTGAGTTGTTGTTTCTGAGAGCACCGATGTGGAGCTGCATTGCCCAGTCAAGTTTTGTATATTCCTGAGCACAAAGTTTAAGTACATAAGTTTTAAAGATGTCAATTTCTTCTTTTGTAAGTTCCTCGCCTGCAATTTTCTTTTCGTAAACTGCTTTAGCATCGCCTTCAGCGTATGGAACATATTCTAAAGCATGGTCTGAAAGTCTGCAACCATTTTCATGGAAGAAATAAAGTCTTTCAATTAATTTAGCACAGAATTCTTCAAAAGTTTTAACGCCCATTGTTTCCAAATATGGCATAAATGTTTCTTTACCAATTTCAACAGCCTTGTCAGGTCTGAATGTTGGAAGAACTTTTGTTGTAAATCCGCTTTCTTTAATTGCTTTGTGATATTCCAAAGTGTCCATTGGGTCATCAGTTGTGCAGATAATATCTACATTTGATTTTGAAATAAGATTTCTAACAGAAAATTCATCTTTTGCAAGAAGTTCATTACATCTTTCCCAAATTGATTTTACTGTTTTGGGTGACAATGTTTCGTCAATACCGAAATAACGTTTTAATTCCAAATGTGTCCAATGATAAAGCGGGTTTCCGATTGCGTATGGGAGTGTTTCTGCCCATTTTTCAAATTTTTCGTAATCTGTTGAATCGCCAGTGATATACTTTTCATCAATACCGTTTGAACGCATCTGACGCCATTTGTAGTGGTCGCCACCGAGCATAAGTTCAGTAATGTTTCTGAATTTTGCATCTTCTGCAATCATTTTAGGACTGATATGACAGTGATAGTCAATTATCGGCATATCCTTGGCAAATTCATAAAGTTTTACCGCAGTTTCATTCTGCAACATAAATTTATCATTAATAAAACTCATAATGTAACACCATCCTTAAATATAGAAATTTCTCTGTATCCGTTTTTCTCATTATTTGTAAGTTCACCGTTAGCAACAGAGATAATATAATCAAAAAATTCTTTTGCAAGGCTTTCCATATCGCCTGTTTCAAGAAGTTTGCCTGCATTAAAGTCAATCCATGTTGGCTTTCTGTCAGCCAAATCTGAATTTGTTGAAACTTTAACAGTAGGAACGTGTGAACCAACAGGAGTTCCTCTGCCTGTTGTAAATAAAATAATATGTGCACCACAAGCCGCAAGGTTTGTAATTGCAACGATATCGTTTCCAGGACCATTCAAAAGGTTAAGACCTGGTTTTTGCAATGTATCGCCATAATCTAAAACATCAACAACCTTTGAAAGACCGCCTTTTTGTACGCAACCTAAAGATTTTTCTTCCAATGTTGTAATACCGCCTGCTTTATTTCCAGGTGATGGATTTTCGTATACAACCTGATCATGCTTCATAAAGTATTTTTTGAAGTTATTAATCAAATCAACATTTTTATCAAAAATTTCTTTGCTTTCACATCTTTCCATCAAAAGATGTTCAGCGCCAAACATTTCAGGAACTTCTGTTAAAACACTTGTACCGCCGCGTGCAATAAGCATATCTGAAAATGCACCAACCAATGGATTTCCTGTGATACCTGAATATCCATCACTACCGCCGCATTTTAAACCAACTTTAAGTTTAGATACAGGAACATCTGTACGCTCAAATGTTGCTGCATATTCTTTAAGTTCATTAACAAGTTTTACGCCTTCTGCAATTTCATCTTCAGATTCCTGAGCAATAAGGAATTTAACTCGTTTTGGATCGTATTCACCTAAAACTTTTTTAAATACTTCAATGTTGTTATTTTCACAACCAAGACCTAAAACAAGAACACCTGCCGCATTAGGATGATTAATAAATCCTCTTAAGATTTTCTGAGTAGTTTCCTGATCGTCTCCAAGCTGTGAACAACCGAAAGGATGTGTGATACTGATAGCGCCGGTAAGTTCAGCAATTTTGTCTGAAACTTTATTTACGCAACCAACAGTATTTACAATCCAAACTTCGTTTCTGATACCAACATCGCCATTTTCTCTAACGTAGCCTTTGAATGTAAGGCCATCGTTAATTTCAGGGATATCGTAGAATTTAGGATTGTATTCATATTCTAAAATATCACTTAAGTTTGTTTTTACATTGTGTGTATGTACTGCATCGCCTGCTTTAATATCGCAGGTAGCATGTCCGATAGGGCAACCGTATTTAATTACGTTCCCCCCTTCTTTGATATCTACCAAAGCAATTTTATGACCTGTTTCAAGGTTAACTTCTACATTATCAAGTTTATTAATTTTCATATTTCTTTACCTCATTTAACAAGAATGATAAGTCTTCATCCCAATATTCAGTTTTTGCAAGAATTTCTTCTGTTGTTGCTTTTTCCATAAATTCTTCAACATCTTTATCATCGTTTTTCATATCTGTCTTATAGAATTTAATGAGTGCCCAAAGTGATAAAATAAGTTCATCAGGCATCTTATCAAATCTCTTGATATATTCTAAAATTGATGGTAAAACTCTTACTTTGAATTTGCTTACTGAATTAAGAGCAATTGATGAAAGATAGTGTTTGATGTATGGGTTTGCAAATCTTTCTACTACAGCATCTGCATATTCAACCAATTCTTTCTGAGGCAAATCAAGTGTTGGAACAATTTCATCGTAAATGCATTTTTTAAGATGTGCAAGCATTTTTTCATCATCAATGCAAGATTTTACTGTGTCAAATCCGTTGAGCATTGCATATGGAACCAATGAAGTGTGTGCACCATTTAAAATTCTTACTTTTCTTTTCTTGTACATTGCAAGATTATCTGTCCAGATTACATTCAAACCGATTTTATCAAATGGCAATTCTTCGGCAAGTTCTGCAGGACCTTCGATCGCCCAGAAATGGAAAAGTTCTGAGGTGTTAACCATATTATCAATATATCCCAATTCCATATCTTCGTCTTTCGGATAACCTGTAACAATTCTGTCTACCAATGTATTACAGAAAATGTTTTCATTATTAACCCAAGCAATAAATTCTTCACCTAAATTCCAATCATTTGCATACTGAAGAACAATTCTCTTAAGATTGTCACCTGCATTATCAATAAGTTCGCACGGAATAAAAATAAATCCAGGGAGTTTTGCTTTAAATCTTTCAAATAACAAAGCAGTAACTTTTGCTGGGAAAGATTTTGGAGGTGCGTCATCAAGTTTATCGCCTTCAACATAAGCAATACCTGCCTCAGTTGTATTTGAAATAACAAGTCTGAAATCAGGATTCAAAGCGAGTTTTAAATATTCATCATAATTGTCATAAGGTTTTACGCATCTTGAAATTACATCGATAACATCTTTGCGAACAATTGCTTCACCGTTTTCAATACCACGCATAACGTGAGTATACATACAATCCTGTTCAGAAAGTTTGTCGCACATTCCCTGTTCAATCGGCTGAACAACAACAACGCTTCCGTTAAACTTACCGCTATCGTTTAATTTCTGAAGCATCCAGTCAACAAATCCGCGAAGAAATCCACCTTCACCAAACTGAATAACTCTTTCAGGTCTTTGAACTTTTTCAAATTTTTCATTAATCTTAACCATCGTCACTTCTCCGTTCGTATTTAAAAAATTGCTTTAGGCATAACTATACATTATAATCCTAATTTTACATTATATACATTTTATCACAAACAAAAAACTTTTTCAATACTTACAATAAAATTAATTTAATTTTTTAAAAAATACACCTTCTCTATTTGAAGGTGTATTTACAAGTTATTTCTTTTCAATATATTTTCTTACATCAATTGATACTGCCATTATAATTATTAAACCTTTAATAATATACTGTAAATATGGACTTACCCCGATAAAATTCAAGCCATAATTGATAAATTGTAATATTATTGTTCCAATCAGCACTCCGGGAATTGTTCCTACCCCACCCGAAAAAGAAACACCACCTACAACGCATGCAGATATTGCATCAAGTTCGTAATTAATACCTGTATTACTTGTAGCAGAACCAACTCTGCCTGCTTCCAAGAACCCTGCTAATCCATATAAAATGCCTGAAATCAAAAAAATCAAAATAATATTTTTAGAAAGATTAACTCCTGAAACAGCAGCAGCTTCAGGATTTCCACCTATTGCAAACATATTTCTTCCCAAAACAGTTTTATTCCAGATAAACCACATAATCAATGCTATTACAATAAGATATATTATAAGATATGGCAGTTCAAATGCACCGATTTTTAAAGAGTCTGTTACAAAGCGCACATACTTATCATCAAGATTTGCTATTGGTTGCGCTCCGAGCGGTGGCCTGTCGATATATATACAGGATATACCATAGGCAATTAACTGAGTGCCTAAAGTTACTATAAATGCATGAAGTTTTAATTTTGCAACCCCAAAGCCATTGATAATCCCAAAGATACCACCGATTGTCATAGCAATCAATAACGGAACAAATATTGGTAATTCAGGAAGATTTAAATACATTCTGGAAGCATATGTTACTGATTGCAGTAATGATGCTGATACAATCGCTGTCAATCCGAGAATTCTGCCTGCTGATAAGTCAGTTCCCTGGAGAACAATCAAACCTGCCACTCCAAGCGCAAGTATCCCCCTGGTTGATGCCTGGCTCAGAATATTGGTTATGTTTTTAAGTGATATAAAAGACGGATCGCTGATAATAACAACTATAATCAACAGACCGAGCACTATATACAAGGAATAATCCAAAAGGTATTGCGATATTTTTTTATTTTTTATCAATGAAGTTCTTCCTTTCAAATTAAACATACTTTGTAGATAATTCCATTATTTTTTCCTGAGTCAATCCCTTAACATCTTCTATGCCGGCAACCTTTCCATTAGACATAACCAGAATCCTGTCGCATATTCCCATCAACTCCGGCATTTCAGATGATACAACAATTATTCCTTTACCTTTAGAAGCCAAATCTACTATTAACTGATATATTTCAAATTTAGCACCGACATCAATACCTCTTGTAGGCTCATCAAGAAGCAAGATTTCAGGTTCAGTGAGTAACCACCTGCCTAAAATAACTTTTTGTTGATTGCCGCCTGAGAGATTTTTGATTTTGGTAGAAACTGACGCGGTTTTAACATTCAATTTATCAACTACCCATCTGGTTGCCTGATTAATTTTTCTATTATCCACAACACCAAACTTACTCATTGCTTTCAGGCTAGATATAACAGAATTAAATGTGATATCCAAACCACCAAAAATACCATTTTTTCTTCTTTCTTCTGTCAGCAGGGCAAAGCCATTTTGTATTGCTTTTCTTGGGGTTGAATTGTAAATTTTTTTATCATTTAGATAAACTTCTCCTGCCGAGGCTGTACTTGCACCAAAGATTGTTTCTAGCAACTCGGTTCTGCCAGAACCAACCAGCCCTGCTATACCTAAAATTTCACCTTTTTTAAGTTTAAAACTTATATTTTCAATGGATGGTTGGAATTTTCTTGACAAATTACGAATCTCAAGTAAATTGAAATCGTAAATTTTATTTTTCTTTTCAGGATATCTGTTTTTAAGTTCACGACCTACCATAAGACTTATAATTTTATCTGTTGTCATATCTTTGCAACAATGAGTTGCAACTAATTTGCCATCTCTCATAATAGTAATTTCATCACAAATATTTAAAATTTCCTCCATTTTATGAGAAATATATATAATTCCGCACCCGTTTTCTTTTAACTTGCGCATTATTTTAAACAAACGTCGCACCTCTTCATCGGCAAGTGAAGAAGTAGGTTCATCCAAAACAAAAATTTTAGCATCATAAGAAACTGCTTTTGCTATTTCAATCATTTGTCTGTCAGAAACTGAAAGATTTTTCATTTTTGCAAATGGGTCAATATCAAGTTCTAACTCTTTGAATATTTCCAATGTTTTCTCATAATATAAATCTTTACAAACAATTCCAAGATTATTCGGATATCTTCCCAACCATATATTGTCTGCTACTGTCATCTGCAAAACCTGATTTAATTCCTGATGCACCATAGCTACTCCTTTTTCCAAGGCTTGTTTTGGGTTTAAAAAAAATACCTCTTGTCCGCATAATTTTATTGTACCCTGATCTTTGTTGTAAACACCAAACAAGCACTTCATCAGAGTAGACTTTCCTGCACCATTTTCGCCCATCAGGGCATGAATACTTCCCTTTTTAATTTTCAAGGTTACTTCATCAAGGGCCTTTACTCCGGGAAACGACTTGGTTATATCTGTCATTTCAAGTAAATATTCACCATTTTCCATTAATTCTGTTCTCCATCATATGCCTTATATGGAATTCTGATAGCCAACCCCGTAGTATCATATTTAAAGTCTGTGCCATCTAAGAAATCATATCCTTGCGAAACATTATTTGCCACTTCAAACAAAACCTCCGCCATCGCTTCTCCATCTTGTAAAACTGTGCCTGTCATATAACCTTTTTTAATTAAATCTTTTGCGGCGTCAGTTGCATCGACTCCTACAACAGGAACAAATTTGTTTTCATCACCTTTATTGTATCCTGCCGCTTGCAGTGCCGCAATGGCCCCCTGCGCCATACCGTCGTTATTTGCTATAACAAACTCTATTTCGTCACCGAATTTTGATATCCATGCTTCCATTGCACGACTTGCAAGTTCTGTATCCCAATTACAAATCTGCATACCTAACTGTTCAGTTTCAATGCCATTTTCGTTAACAGTTTTAACCGACCATTCTGTTCTTGCAACTGCTTCTGGGTTATCAGGTTCACCTTTA
>JAZRDC010000066.1:0-5467 GCA_045660065.1 Clostridia bacterium | reverse complement strand
TAATAATTTGAAAATCTCATTTGCTGAATCTTGCACTGCGGGGTTGATTGTTTCAAAGATTGGTGAAATTTCCGGTGCATCTGATGTGCTTTGCGAAAGTTATGTAACTTATTCAAATGAAGCAAAAAACAGATTGTTAGGTGTTAATAGTGCTACCTTGGATGAATATGGTGCTGTCAGCAGTCAGGTTGCCATTGAAATGGCAAAAGGTGTTAAAAATAAGAGTGGGGCTGATATTGGCATATCCGTAACAGGTATAGCAGGACCAACGGGCGAAACTGCAGAAAAACCTCTTGGATTAACATATATTGGAGTTTGTTATAAGGATATTGTAAAAGCCTATAAATTTATTTTTAAAGGCGACAGAAACAAAAACAGAGAACTTGCGGCATGTAATGCCTTAAATATAGCAAGACTTATTATATTAGGAAAGGATGTTACAAATGATTTGCATTAAAATGAAAAGCGGAAAAGAAATGAAATTGGAGCTTTATCCGGAAATTGCTCCTAAAACTGTTGAAAACTTTTTATCTTTGGTTAATAAGAAGTTTTACGATGGTTTGATTTTTCATCGAGTTATCGAAGGATTTATGATTCAGGGCGGATGTCCTGAAGGCAGCGGAATGGGTGGCCCCGGATATTCTATTGTTGGCGAATTTGCAGCCAATGGTATTAAGAATGATTTAAAACACACTCGTGGTGTGATTTCTATGGCTCGTTCACAAAGCCCTAACTCAGCAGGTTCACAATTCTTTATTATGCACATGGATGCACCACATCTTGATGGAAGTTATGCTGCATTTGGAAAACTTGTAGAAGGTTTTGAAGTGTTGGATGAGATTGCTGCAACTGAATGTAATTACATGGACAGACCAATTCAGGATCAGATTATTGAATCTATCAGAGAAATCTAAGGAGGTTACTATGAATATTTTAGTTACTGGCGGTGCAGGTTACATAGGTAGCCATACTTGCGTTTTACTTTTAGAAGCCGGATATGATGTTACTGTTTTAGATAATCTTGACAATAGTTGTGAAGTTTCTTTGGCACGTGTTGAAGAAATTACAGGAAAAAAAGTTAAATTTTACAAGGTTGACTTGCTTGATTACGAAGCAACAAACAAAGTATTTGAAGAAAACAAATTTGATGCTGTAATTCATTTTGCAGGTTTGAAAGCTGTAGGCGAGAGCGTAAGAATTCCTATCAGATATTATCACAATAATATCACAGGAACACTTAATTTGTGCGATATTATGTCAAAACACGGTGTTAAAAAACTTGTATTCAGTTCTTCTGCAACTGTTTATGGTGATCCTCATACTGTACCGATTAAAGAAGATTTTCCACTTTCAGCAACCAATCCATACGGTCAGACAAAACTTATGATTGAATACATTCTTAAAGATATTTATAAATCTGATAATGAATGGGATATTGCAATTTTAAGATACTTCAATCCTGTTGGTTCACACGAAAGTGGTAAAATTGGTGAAGACCCTTCAGGAATCCCTAACAATCTTATGCCATATATTTCACAAGTTGCCATTGGAAAACTTGAACAGTTGTCAGTTTTTGGCGGAGATTACGATACAAAAGACGGAACAGGTGTCAGAGATTATATCCATGTTGTGGATTTGGCAAACGGTCATTTGAAAGCATTGGATAAGATTAAAAACGATGTAGGTGTTGTGATTTATAATTTGGGTACAGGAACAGGGTATAGTGTTTTAGATATGGTTAAGGCTTTTTCTAAAGCAAGCGGTGTTGATGTAAAATATAAAATTGTAGATCGCAGACCTGGTGATATTGCAAGTTGTTATGCAGACCCTGCTAAAGCAAAAGATGAATTAGGATTTGTAGCAACTCATACTTTAGAAGATATGTGCCGTGATTTATGGAAATGGCAAACACAAAATCCTAACGGATATAAAAATTAAGTAAAAAATAAGCGAACCAAACGGTTCGCTTGTTTTTTAGTAATTTTCTTTTCTTACTTCAAAATAACTCTGTGGATGATTGCAAACAGGGCATACTTTAGGGGCATTTTTTCCTTCGACCATATGACCGCAGTTTCTGCATTCCCAAACAATAGAATCATCTTTTGCAAAAACAGTTTCTTTTTCAACATTGTTTAATAATGCGCGATATCTTTCTTCGTGAGATTTTTCAATTGCTGCCACACCTCTGAATTTAGCAGCTAAAGCGGTAAAGCCTTCTTCTTCGGCTTCTTTTGCCATTCGCGCATACATTTCTGTCCACTCACCATTTTCTCCTTCTGCTGCGTGAAGAAGATTTGCGGCAGTATCTCCCAATTCACCTAATTCTTTGAACCAAAGTTTTGCGTGTTCTTTTTCATTGTCAGCAGTTTTTAAAAACAACTCGGCGATCTGTTCATAGCCTGCTTTTTTAGCAACAGAAGCAAAATATGTATATTTGTTTCTTGCTTGTGATTCACCTGCAAATGCTTCCCAAAGATTTTTTTCAGTTTTTGTTCCACTATATGGATTATTACTCATAATATCATCTCCTTTACATAAATTTTATTATATTTTGAAATATTTGTCAACAATATATTTTCCTTATTAGCATACAAAAAAATTTAAAGCATATATATTAAAAAAAGATTGTTCGGGAGGAATAAATTTAATGAATAACATTTATAACGATATTTCGTCAAGAACTAATGGGGATATTTATATTGGAGTCGTGGGCCCCGTGAGAACAGGCAAATCCACATTTATTAAGAAATTTATGGAAGAACTGGTTTTACCCAATATAGCAGATGATTATAAAAGAGAAAGGGCAATAGACGAGTTGCCACAAAGTTCTGCCGGAAAAACCATTATGACAACAGAACCCAAATTTATTCCTGATGAGGCAGTTAGAATAAATATTGAAAATAATGCTACTCTGAATGTCAGGATGATAGATTGTGTAGGTTATGTTGTAAATTCTGCAATGGGACACACCGAGAACGAAGCTCCAAGAATGGTGACTACACCTTGGTATGATGAAGAAATTCCGTTTGTTGAGGCTGCTGAAATCGGCACAAAAAAAGTTATATCTGAACATTCTACAATAGGGCTTGTTGTAACAACTGATGGCAGTTTTACTGAAATACCACGCGAAGATTATATCGAAGCGGAGGAAAGAGTTGTAAAAGAACTGAAAACTCTCAATAAACCTTTTGTGATCTTGCTCAATTGTGCTGATCCAACTTGTAATAATTCTATCAAACTTAAAAGCAAACTTGAACAAAAATATGATTCAACAGTTGTTGCAATAAATTGCCAGGAACTTAACGAAACGGACATTAATTCAATAATAGGAAGTGTACTTAAAGAATTTCCTGTTCAGGAAATAAAGATTAAGTTACCTGAATGGGTTGACTGTCTGGTTGACGACCATTGGCTTTGCAATGGTATAACCGAACAAATAAAGAAATCTCTTAATAGCATTAATCGTATTCGTGACATTAAGAATATTGGGGATATTTTAAAGGAATATGATGTAGTATCTGACTGCTTAATTGAAAATGTAGATTTGGGCAAAGGGAGTGCTACATTAAAAATTAATACTCAAGAGAAATTATTTTATGAAATTTTAGGTGAAACATCAGGATTTGAAATAACAGGGCAGGAAAGTTTAGTGAGTATTTTGTCCGAGTTATCGCAAATTAAAAAAGAATATGACAAAATTTCTTTTGCACTTTCAGAAGTAAACAGAAAAGGCTATGGAATAGTTTCGCCTACAATCGATGAGTTAGTTTTGGAAGAACCTCAGATTGTTAAGCAGGGCGGTAGATATGGCGTTAAATTGAAAGCGTCAGCACCATCTATCCATATGATCCGGGCAGATATAGAAACAGAGGTTTCACCTATTGTCGGAACAGAAAAACAATCGGAAGATTTGGTTAAATATCTTCTGCAGGAATTTGAAGTTGATCCTAAAAAAATATGGGGAACAAACATATTTGGTAAATCTTTGCACGAACTTGTAAACGAAGGACTACATAATAAATTATACAGAATGCCGGACGATGCGCAAATGCGTTTGCAGGAAACTTTACAGAAAATTGTAAACGAGGGTAGCGGAGGCTTAATTTGTATAATTTTATAGTAAAATATCCGCCCATTTTCAGGGCGGAATTTTTGTTATATTAAAGTAAAGAATTAGTATTTTTTTGGTTCTTCAAATATTCCGGTGGCCTTTAACTCAAGATACTGATCTTTAGTTAACAAAATTTGTCTTGGTTTACTTCCTTCAGAAGGGCCGACGATACCACGTTCTTCCATTTGGTCCATAATTCTTCCTGCACGAGCATAACCAACACTTAATTTCCTTTGTATCATGGAAGTAGATGCTTGACCGATTTCCATAATAATATCAATAGCTTTTGGCAAAAGTTCATCGTTGTCACCAGGATCGTTGATTTCAGTTTTTTCATGTTCGGTTTGTTCATGCTTGGCAATGTGTTCATCAATATCGTGATTGTAGTGTGCACAAGCATTATTTTTAACAAATGCTACTAATTTTTCAACTTCCGCATCTGAGACAAAAGCTCCTTGGATGCGTTTTGGTTTCGCAGAACCTACCGGATGGTAAAGCATATCACCTCTGCCTAAAAGTTTTTCGGCACCTGACATATCCAATATTGTTCTTGAATCAACTTGTGAAGATACTGCAAAAGCAATTCTTGATGGAATGTTTGCCTTGATGATACCGGTGATAACATTAACAGAAGGTCTTTGAGTTGCGATGACAAGATGCATTCCTGCTGCACGGGCAAGCTGTGCCAGTCTGCAGATAGAATCTTCTACTTCATTCGGTGCAACCATCATTAAGTCTGCCAATTCATCGATAATTATAACAATTTGCGGCATCTGGCGAAGCCCTTTTTCAGCGGCATATGAGTTATAGCCTTTTATGTCTCTGACCTTCGCTTCAGAAAACATATCGTAACGTTTCATCATTTCAGTTACTGCCCAGGATAATGCGCCGGCAGCTTTTTTTGCTTTTGTAACAACAGGTGTGTCCAAATGAGGAATACCGTCATATACTTTAAGTTCTACAACTTTAGGGTCAATAAGCAAAAGTTTAACTTCATTTGGATTTGCTTTATACATAATACTGGTGATAATAGAGTTAATACATACACTTTTACCTGAACCGGTAGCACCTGCGATGAGTAAGTGTGGCATTTTTGCCAAATCAATAATTATAGGAGCACCACTGATATCTTTTCCAAGTGCTACTGCAAGTTTTGAAGGGTGATTTTTAAATTCTTCACAGTCAATAACTTCACGCATGGAAACCATATCAATGTCATTGTTTGGAACTTCAATTCCTATCGCGGCTTTACCCGGGATTGGGGCCTCAATTCTTACACCCTGTGCAGCGAGGTTTAAAGCAATATCATCTGCAAGATTAACAATTTTACTTACTTTTACACCTGCCATTGGCTGA
>JAZRDC010000065.1:0-28778 GCA_045660065.1 Clostridia bacterium | reverse complement strand
ATAAAAAAAGAAATATATGAAATAGACCAATGTGAAACTGTGGCAGATAAACAAGGCTACGAATTTTTTATGCTAAAAGAAATTATGGAGCAACCAAAGGCGGTAGAAGATACAATTTTACCGAGAATGAAAGATGGAAATGTTGACTTGAGCGAAATTAACCTGCCCAAAAGTTATTTTAAGAATCTTAATAAAATTTTTATTATAGGTTGTGGAAGTGCATATAACGCAGGTTTGGTGGGAAAGAAAATTCTTGAGGATTTTACAAGAATTCATACAGTGGTTGAACTTGCATCTGAGTTTAAATATGGAGACCCCATAATAAATAAGGGTGATTTGGTAATAGCGGTCAGTCAGTCGGGAGAAACTGCCGATACATTATCTGCATTGAAACTTGCAAGAAAAAAAGGTGCAGAGGTAATATCAATTGTCAATGTTAAACAAAGCACTATTGCAAGAGAAAGTAAAAATGTTATCTGTACCAACGCAGGACCTGAAATTGCAGTTGCCACCACCAAAGGCTATCTTACACAGACGGCTGTTTTTTATCTTCTTGCTGTGTATATTTCTAAAATTAAAAAGATAGTCAGTAAAGAATTTTTAGAGCAAATGATCAGATTTCCAGAATATATAAAATCCATATTAAAAGACCATAAGAAAATAAACGATCTTTCAAAAGAATTTTTAAATAAAGACAATATGTTTTTTATAGGCAGAGGTCTTGATTATTATTTAGCATCGGAAGGTGCGTTGAAACTCAAAGAAATATCATATATAAACGCTCAGAGTTATGCCGCAGGTGAACTTAAACACGGAACAATTTCCCTTGTTGAAGAGGGCACAGTTGTTTTTGCATTGTGCACCGAAAAAGAACTGGTTGAAAAAATGATTGGAAATATAAAAGAAGTAAAAGCAAGAGGGGCAACAGTTGTTGCCATAAAAACAAAAGATATGGAAGAATTAAATTCAATTGCAGATATTGTGATAGATGTGCCTGATATAAATAAATATTTTTCAGGACTTCTGGCAATCATTTATCTTCAGTTATTTGCATATTATGTTTCATACAACAAAGGCTTGGATGTAGATAAACCCAAAAATTTGGCAAAATCTGTAACTGTTGAGTAAAAAAATAAAAAAAATTGCAATATTTTGTTGACTTATTTGCCTTTTTTTAGTATTATAATAGTATTAAACATAAATTGCATTAGGGGGAGAAATATGATTTCCGAAACTGTTGTTATTCAAAATAGAGTAGGTTTGCATTCAAGACCTGCAACATCATTCATACAAAAGGCAAATGAGTACAAGTGCAGTGTATGGATTGAGAAGAACGAACGCAGAGTTAACGCAAAAAGTCTTCTTGGTGTATTGTCTCTTGGAGTGCTTCAGGGTACGGAGATCAGTATTATTGCAGACGGACCGGATGAAAGAGATGCAATAGATGCAATGGTATCTTTAGTTAATTCGGATTTTTCGGATATAGTTTGATTTGTTTATGCCCGCTTTATAGCGGGCATTATTTAATATAAAGGAGGGAGCATATGGTAACTGATGAATTTTTAAAAGCACTTCCCGAGAGTCCGGGAGTTTATATAATGAAATCTGCTGACGATACGGTTATTTATGTTGGAAAAGCAAAAATACTCAAAAATCGTGTTACTCAGTATTTCAGAAAAAATTCTTCTCATACTCCCAAGGTGTTGGCAATGGTTTCCAATATTGACCATTTAGAGTATATTGTAACCAATACCGAGGCAGAGGCTTTAAATTTAGAGTGTTCCCTTATAAAAAAGTATCGCCCAAAATACAACATTCTTCTTAAAGATGATAAAGGATATCCTTATATTGAAATTACCAATGAACTTTTCCCAAGACTTGTTCTTGCCAGAAGAAAAGAGAACAAGAACTCTGAATATTTCGGACCTTTTATAAGTTCACAACACGCAAAACAAGTAATCGTGCTTCTTTGCAAAATTTTTAAAATAAGAGAATGTAAGGGGGATTTGAAAAACATCAAAAATCCCTGCCTTAATCACCATATAAACAGATGTGATGCGCCTTGCACAGGCAAAATCACCCACCAGGAGTATATGACAAAAATCAAAGAAGCAGCGCGTGTTTTAAGCGGGAATTCTGAGAACCTTATTGCAGACCTTACAAAAAAAATGACCGATGCGGCACAAGAGTTTAAGTTTGAAGAGGCGGCAGTTTTAAGGGATAAAATAGCAGGTATCAATAAAATGAACGAAAGTCAACTTACTGTTTCAACAGACGATAAGGATAAAGATGTTTTATGCCTTGTAAAAGAAAATAACGATGTATGTATCGGGCTCCTTCACTTTAAAAAAGGTAAGTTGATTGATAAAAAAGCATTCTTTATGAATAACACGGTGTTTGACTCAGACGATAGCATAATGGAAGCTTTTTTAATGCAACATTACTCAGATTATTCTCCGCCAAAGAATATTTTTGTTTCACATCTTCCTGAAAACACAGAAGATGTAGCAGAGTTTTTGTCAGGGTTAAAAGGCTCGAAAGTTTTAATTACAAAACCTATGCGTGGAGATAATGTAAAACTTGTAGAAATGGCAATGAAAAATGCCACCGAGGCAATAGCCAACAAAAAACTTTTGCACAAAAATAAAGATAATATTGAAGCCTTGGAACAGTTCAGACATTATCTTAATTTGGAAAAAATTCCTGAAAGAATTGAAGCGTATGATATTTCAAACACTTCGGGAAGCGAAATTGTTGCATCAATGGTTGTGTTTGAAAACGGACTTTCTGTAAAAAGACAGTATCGTAAATTTAAAATAAAAACCCTCTCAGGTCAGGATGATTACGGTGCAATGAAAGAAGTTTTAAGCCGCAGATTTACTCACGATAAAAAAGACGAAAGTTTTGATAAAACCCCTGATATTGTTTTTGTTGATGGTGGAAAGGGTCAGGTAAATGCGGCAAAATCTGCACTTTTAGAAATCGGAGTTACAGTTCCCGTTCTTGGAATTATCAAAGATGATAAGCACAAAACCCGTGATATTGTTTCTGAAAATAAAGAGTTTAATATCCCGATTGGAACAAAGTGCTTTAAACTTGCCACAGAAATTCAGGACGAAATGCACAGAGTTGCAATTTCTTATCACAGACTTTTGCGCAAAAAGAAAAATATGGAAAGTGAACTGATGAAAATTCCGGGCATCGGAAAAAGCAGATATATGGCTCTTATGAGCAAATTCAAAACTCTGGAAAATATAAAAAATGCCACACCTGAACAAATTGCCGAAATAAAGGGCATTTCACAAGTCGAGGCAGAAAAAATAGTTACTCATATAAAACTGCTGTCTACAATTTAAAGCACCTGAAGAAGGTGCTTTTTCTTGTAATAACAAAAGGACAAACAGAATATAATTAACTGACAGCAAAAGCGAAAGTGGGGATTAACTTTGGAAATGTTTGAAAATAATCTTATTGCGGCATACGCTGTAGGTTTGGTTTTGTTGTTCTTTTTAATAAGAATTTTTTATACACCATTAAAATTTGCAATAAAACTCGTAGGTAACGCAATAGCGGGCGGGGTGTTTTTGCTGTTTATAAATCTTGTTGGCGGAATAGTAAATTTTCAGATTGGAATAAACATATTTACCGCAATTACAGTAGGTGTTCTTGGAATACCCGGGGCGGCACTTATGCTTATTCTTCAGGTGGTTTTAGGTGCGTGATGAAATATCTGAGCTTTTTTAAATATTCTTTACTGTCAAATTTTTCGTAAATATATACCGATTTTTTACAATCTGCTATCTCATATAATTTATAAGTTGATTTTGAAAGCGATTTTTCAGAACTTAAAAAAACAGAAACATTTATCCCGGGAAGTGAAGTCCGGGATTTATTTTTATAAAAACGCTTTAAAATTTTATTTTTGATTTCTTTGTAATTGTAAACAGGACAAAGGTGAGTGTTGTCCGCAAAAATGGCATAGCAATAGTCAGAACAATTTAAAACTGCAAGGGCTGTGTAGGAAAATCCATGCAACAGGATTTTTGCTCTGCAGCCAAATGTGTCTTTTATAACACAAAGCCAGTTTGTAAGTTCTTCTGCCAAAATGCAGTCGTCAACCTTTTTATTTCCTCCGCTTATTTCAAAACCGTTTGCACATATGATTACAATGCTGTACTCGGCATTTATATAGTATTGTTTTAAACATTTTAAAAACTCAGGGTTTGTACCATAGCCCACATATAATACCGCTACATATTCATTGTTTTTCCCAAAAATAAAATCTCCATAGAGTTTTTCAAAATTTTTATTATAAATAAACCTTGTGTTTTTCGTAACAGAAAAAGGTGTTTCATCAATAAATGACTTTGAATGAGTAACAGAGTTTAAATGACTTTTTATAAGGTATATACTGCCTGCAATTAACATCAATAATATCAAAATATCACCAAGGTTATGTTTTCCACCGGCAGACTTTCAATGCGAGAAAATAATGGTAAAAACAAAGTAAGTTGTTATAAAAGATAGCGTTGCGATTAAAAATTTGGCAAAAAAATATTTGTAAAATGAAATGTTTAAATCTCCAAAAACCGCTTTGCTTTGGGAAAAAACGCAAAGTCCCGAAAAACCTAAGGCAAAAGATATCATTGAAATTTTAATTATTTCGGGCATAGAACTTAAAGTGCAATGTTTAATACCAATTGTGATTTCAAGAAGGCATAAAATAAAAGAGCAATCGGTGTTTTTAAAAAGAAGTACAATAAACTCTGAAATAACAGAAAAGATAATAATATAACTTGCGATGTTCAGCATATTTATACCTGAACTTGTTACTGCCTCAGAAAGAGGGAAATTATTTTTTTGGCTTTTTTTATATGTAATATTGCCTGTAAGTTCTGCCTTAAAAATTATCTTCATAATAAATCCGCACAAACATACACAAAACAAATGAATTGCATACAGCACATAACCGTAATAAGTGCTTTTTAAAATCAAAGTGCCGACGGTTCCTGTTATAAACATCGGACTTGCATTATTGCATATGCCCACCAGATGCTCTGCAGTTTCTTTAGAAATTTCTTGCTTTTTTAAAAGACCACTCAAAATAATTGACCCAATGGGATAACCTCCAAGACAACCCAAAAGAAAAACAGTAGCATACTGCCTGTCAACGCCGAAAAGTTTCTCAAAAGGTTTGCCGATAAATTTTGATGCGGTAAAGTGCAGTCCTGATGAAATAATAAATCTTGAAAGCACCATAAAAGGAAAAATCGATGGCAAAACTATGTAAAGTGCAGTAGAAAGACCTTCTTTTGCAGATTCAATGCAATACATAGGGTAAATAAGTAAAAAGCAGATTGCCGATATACATATTAAAGAATTAAAAATATCACCAAGTTTTTTAGTAAGCATCTGTTAACACCTCCATATATTTTATTGCATAAAGTTTTTTATATTACTCATACAATTTTGTAAGGTGATAAAATGAAAATCAATAAAAAGATTACTAATATTCTTGATATGCCAAAAGAAGTAACACTAAACTATCCTAAAATTACAGTTTTGGGAGAAGAAAGTGTTTGCGTAGAAAATCACAAAGGATTAATAGAGTTATCGCAAACGGTTATAAGACTTAATACAAGAATGTATCTGCTTAAAATCACAGGAGAAAATCTTGATATAAAAAGCATAACAGGTGATGATATTGAAATAACAGGGAAAATAACGGGAATAATTATGTCGTAATGGAGGAAAAAACTTGTCGGGGGTATTTGATTTTTTTGAGGAATATGATATAATAAGACTTGAAGGCAAATTTGTTGAAAAGTTTTTTAATATTGCAACACGGAAAAAGATAAAAATCTGGAATGTGAGATATATCGGGAAATCCGTTGCGGTGTTTAATTGCTATAGAAAAGATTACGGAAAAATTACTGAAATTGCAGAAAAAATTTCCGCAAAAGTTTATATTATGGATTCAAAAGGCGTAATGCACGAAGTAAACAAATACAAAAAGCGTGTATCGCTTTACATCGGCGCAGTAGTAATGGCAATAGTGCTTTCATTTCTTTCAAATGTGCTTTGCATTGTGTCGGTAACAGGAAACACAAGAATTCCTGAAGAGGTAATCTTAAACCAACTGAAAAATTCGGGACTTTCAAAAGGCAGATTTGTCAAGAATATAGACATAAAAAGTGTTAAAAAAAAGATTCTTGCTCAAAATAATGAGATTTCATGGATAGGAATCAGCATAAAAGGTGCAAAAGCAGAAGTTGAAATCGTAGAAAAGGTTTTAAAGCCATATATTGTTCCAAAAAATGAACCTGCAAACATTGTTGCATCAAAAGATGGTGTAGTAGACTCTATTGTTTTAAAAGATGGTTTTGGTATGGTGCAAAAAGGGGATACTGTCAAAAAAGGTCAACTGCTTGTCAGCGGGATAAATGAGAGTAATCAGGGGGACATAATGCTTGTGCATTCACAGGCGGATATCAGGCTTAAAACATGGAATTATCTTACTAAAACATATCCTTTGGTTGTAAATGAAAGACTACCTTTAAATGAATTTAAAAGTTATTACAGCCTTGAAGTTTTCGGGAAAAGATTTAATCTGTTTTGGGGTGAGCCGCCAACTGAAGAAAAATTCAATATAACCGAAACCAAAAATTCTCTTTGGGGTATGAATGCTGAATTTATAAAACAAAATTGTGAAAAAATAGAAATAAAAGCAAAAAAATATACGTCCGATCAGATTTTAAATCTATATAAAAAAGAAATGTATAATGAGTTAATAAATACTCTTGATGATAATTGTGAAATTATAAGCAAAGAATATAATCACAAAACCGACGGTGAAAATATTACAATAGAGTTATGTGTAGTTGCCGTAGAAAATGGCGGAACACTTGTTAAAACTCAATATTGATAAAGGGAAGGTACAGATGGAAAAAATTTTACAGGAAAAAGATACAGATGCCATAAAAAGTCTTTTTGGCAATTTTGATGAAAACATCAAAATCATCGAAAAACAGTTTAATGTTAATATTGCCGAAAGAAATGGTCTTATTAAAATATCAGGTGAAGATAAAGAAACCGATTTTGCACTTTCTGCAATTGAAACACTTCTTGAAATATATAAAAATGACGGTGCAATTGATGTGCAGAAAGTCAATTATGTTTGCTCACTGATTTACGAAAACAGCGGTGAGAGAATTGTTTCATTGAGTAGTAGTACAGTTTGCGTTACAGCAAGTGGTAAAGTTATCAAAGCCAAAACCATAGGTCAGGCTGATTATGTTGAAAGTATGGTGAAAAATACTGTTGTGTTCGGCATTGGCCCTGCCGGTACAGGTAAAACATATTTGGCAGTTGCGGCAGCGGTAAATGAACTGAGAAATAAAAATGTTAAACGAATAATTTTAACAAGACCTGCAATTGAAGCGGGTGAAAAGTTAGGCTTTCTTCCCGGTGATCTGCAAACCAAGATTGACCCGTATTTAAGACCACTTTATGATGCACTTTACGATATGCTCGGTCCTGAAACCTGTCAGAATTATGTGGAAAAGGGAATAATCGAAATTGCACCCCTTGCATATATGAGAGGAAGAACATTAGACGATAGTTTTATAATTTTAGATGAAGCCCAGAACACAACCTGCGAACAGATGAAAATGTTTTTAACCCGTATCGGTTTTTCATCAAAAGCAGTTATCACAGGTGATGTAACACAGATAGACCTTCCAAGAGATAAAATGTCAGGCTTAAAAGAAGCACAAAGAGTTTTAAAAGATATCGAAGGAATAGATATCAGATATTTAAGCGACAAAGACGTAGTGCGTCATCCGTTGGTTCAGAAAATTATAGTTGCATATGAAAAATATAATAAAGCAAAAAAGGAAAGATACAATGAAAGTGATAATAGAAAAAACTAACGAAGCACAAGAAGTAGCACCTGAAATTGATGCGGTTATAGACAAAGCAATCAACGGGGTAATAAATCACTTTGCTATTGATAAAGACATTGAAATTTCGGTGCTTTTTACAGATGCCGAAGGGATAAAAGAAATTAACAGAGATTACAGAAATGTTGATTCTGTTACCGATGTTTTGTCATTCCCGCAGTTTGAGTTTGAAACTTCAGGCAGGCTTGATGTAGACTTTGAACAAGGTAATATTCCTTTGGGGGATATTGTGCTGAATTTAGAGAAAATATATTCACAGGCAGAAGAGTTCGGACACTCAAGAGAACACGAAGCGGGATATCTTACAATACATTCAATGCTTCACCTTTTAGGGTATGACCATATGACAGATGAAGATAAAAAAATAATGAGAGATAAGGAGAAAATCATAGTATCAGAACTTGGTATATGAGTAAAATAATATGAAATCAGGATTTGTTTCAATAATTGGAAAACCAAATGCAGGTAAGTCAACACTTTTAAATTCTATAATGGGCGAAAAAATTGCCGCTGTGTCGGACAAGCCGCAAACAACAAGAAATGCCATTTCAGGTATTTATACCGATAAGGATATTCAGATTGTATTTATGGACACCCCGGGTATTCACAAGCCTAAAAATAAACTTGGTCAGTTTATGGAAAAAGAAATAGAAGGTGCAATGAAGTCTGTTGATGTAACTGTTTTGGTTGTTGACTGCACAGAAAGAACAGATGCAAACGACGAAATTATCAAAAACCTTTCAGGTACCAAAATGCCTGTTTTTCTTGTGCTGAATAAAATTGATCTTATTGAAAAAGAAGAACTTTTGAAAATTATTTCAGCATACAGTGCAAAAATGGATTTTAAGGCGTTTATACCAATTTCAGCTCTCCAGAATGATGGCGTGAACGTGCTTATGGAGGAACTTAAAAACTCATTGGAAGACGGACCTATGTATTTCCCTGAAGATATGCTTACCGATCAGCCTGAAAAACAGATTATGGCTGAATTTATCAGGGAAAAAGCCCTTTGGTGTCTTGATAAGGAAGTGCCTCACGGTATCGCAGTTGAAATTGTGTCATTTAAAGAAGGGGATAACGGAGTTTTAAATATTTCTGCTACAATTTATTGTGAAAAGAAATCACATAAAGGTATTATTATCGGCAAGGGCGGATTAATGCTTAAAAAAATCGGTCAACTTTCCAGAAAAGAAGCAGAAAATTTCTTTGGTACAAAAGTTTATCTTGAACTTTGGGTTAAAATCAAAGAAGACTGGAGAAATTCTGATATTATGCTCAAAAACTTCGGTTTTACAAATAACTAAATTTTTACTTGAATACAAATTTAAAAAGTCACCGAAACTAATTATGAGGTGACTTAAATGAATGGTGCAAACTATTGGCAGTTTTTTGAAAGAACCGGCAATCTGGAGGCTTATCTGACATATATAGAATATTGCAGATTAACGCAGTCAGAAAACGCCGATGAAATCATAGAAGAGGTAGATGTGTATGATAGTCAAAACGGGAGGCGTAATCTTAAGAGAAGTGAAGACGCAAGACTCGGACAAGATGCTGACGGTGTTGACAACTGATTTGGGCAAAATAAGAGTAAGTGCAAAGCATATAAGAAACTCAAAAAAGAATTCAGGAGCCTCTTTTTTAAGTTTTTCTGAGTTTACTTTGTCAGAAGGTAAAGATATATATTTTTTAAGACAATCTTCTGCAATAGAAAGTTTTTACGAACTCAGTGAGAATGTTGAAGCCTTTGCATTGGCATCATATTTTGCACAACTTGTATCGGAAATAATTCCTGAAGGAGTAGAAAGCAGTGAAACTCTTTCACTGCTTTTGAATACATACTTTGTTATGGCGAAAAAGGGATATGATTTAAAAACTGCAAAACTGGTGTTTGAAACAAAACTTATGGAACTTCACGGTATGATGCCTGATTTTTCGGCTTGCACAGATTGCGGTAAAACAGACGAAACTTTGTTTTTTGATATAATTAGCGGTAATGTTAATTGCTCAGACTGTGCAAGTGAGGGAGTTGAACTTAATCTTACCTGTCAGAATTTAATATCATATATTATGAGTTCTGAAATAAAGAGAGTTTTTTCTTTTAAAACATCTGAAGAAACAATAGATTATTTATCACCGATTATTGAAAAGTTTTGTGTAAATCAGATAGGAAGAACATTAAAAACTTTAGATTATTATAAAAGTATAATATAAAAAAAGGAATGTAAATTTACATTCCTTTTTTTATATGTGAAATTAAATCGCTTTTTGTATTTTTTACCTTATCGCTGATTACTTCATTAAGAAGATTGTTTAAAATGTTGCCGATTTCTGCACCTTTAAATCCAAGGTCCATAATATCAGTTCCACTTATATCAAGTTGCTTGATTGAATAACATTCGTTGTTGCTTAAAATTTCAGTTATTAAATTTGGGGCAATACTTACATCTTCACCCAGAAGTGATTTAAACTCTAAAATATTATCTGTGTTTTGAGTTCCAAAGCGGTTCAGCATATATTTGGCTTCTGCCTTACTTTGAGGCAGTTTGTAATCACGGTTGCTTAAAATAGTTTTCACATCACCTGAAACTGATTTTGGGAGTTTTAATGCACCAAACATATTTTGAGGGCAACTTGCGGATAGTATATATGAAAGTCTTAAAATCATATCAGGTTTAATATCGACTTTAACCGGAACAGAAAATGAGGGCAAAAACACCTTGATTACACTTTCAAATTCTGCTAAAATATCAAAATAATTTTCAGACATTATAAGTTTAACAAATTCATCGGTAATTCTTTCAGCAGAAATATTTTTAAGAAGTTCTTTTTGGGAAAAAATTGCTTCTTTTGTTTCTTCTTCGATGGCAAATCCTAACTGACCTGCAAACCGAAGTCCTCTCATTATCCTTAAAGCGTCTTCATCAAAACGGGTGGTTGCGTTGCCTACACAACGAAGAACTTTGTTTTTAATATCTTTTATGCCGCCATATACATCAATAAGCCCATCGGACTCTGAATAAGCCATAGCATTGATTGTAAAATCTCTGCGTTTTAAATCATCTTCAATACAAGTCGAGAAAGTAACATTTTCAGGTCTGCGATTGTCTTTATAATCGCCGTCAATGCGAAATGTTGTTATTTCCACAGGCAGATGATTAATTATAACACACACCGTACCGTGTTTTAATCCGCTTAATACCAGGTTATAATCTTTAAAAATTTCACAGATTTTTTCAGGTTTGGCGGAGGTGCATATATCCCAATCATTAGGCTCTTTGCCTAAAATGGCATCACGAACACAACCGCCTACAATATATGCTTTGCAGTGGTTATTTTCAATCATTTTTATTGCTTTTAAGATATAATCCGGAATTTCAATAAACACTTTATCACCAATATAAATTATAATATAAAAATTCATCCCGGTCAACTTGACGAATCATATAAAATGTGGTAAAATATAAAAAAATTTTTATTTAAGGAGAAAACTATGAACTTTTTTGACGAACTTAAGAATTACGATCAGGAAGTTTTTGAAGGTTGTAATCTTGAATTTAACAGACAAAAACAAAACATTGAACTTATCGCTTCTGAAAATATAGTTTCAAAAGCCGTACTTTTAGCAGCAGGAACTGTTCTTACTAATAAATACGCAGAAGGTTTGCCGGGTAAGAGATATTATGGCGGATGCCAGCACGTTGATATCGTGGAAAATATTGCAAGAGAAAGAGCAAAGAAACTCTTTGGTGCAGAGCATGCAAATGTTCAGCCACACAGTGGTGCAAACGCAAATTTAGCAGCATTTTTTGCACTTGTTCAGCCGGGGGATACTATAATGGGTCTTAACCTTGCTCACGGCGGACACTTATCACATGGTTCACCTGTAAATATTTCAGGTAAATATTTCAATATCGTACCTTATGGCGTGTCAGATGATACAGAAGCACTCGACTACGACGAAATGCTCAAAATCGCCAAAGAATGTCAGCCTAAAATGATTATTGCAGGCGCAAGCGCATATTCAAGAACAATTGATTTTGCAAAGGTCAGAGAAATCGCAGATGAAGTTGGTGCATACATGATGGTTGATATGGCGCACATCGCAGGCTTGGTTGCTGCAGGGCTTCATCCAAGTCCGGTGCCATATGCTGATGTTGTTACAACAACAACTCACAAAACATTAAGAGGTCCAAGAGGCGGTCTTATTCTCTGTAAAGAAGAATTGGCACAGAAAATTGATAAAGCAGTATTCCCGGGTACACAGGGCGGTCCTTTGATGCACATTATCGCTGCAAAAGCGGTTGCATTCGGCGAAGCTTTAACTGATGAATTTAAAGAATATCAAAAACAGATTGTTAAAAATGCAAAAGTTTTGGCAGAAGAACTTACAAAAGAAGGCTTCAGAATTGTATCAGGCGGAACAGATAATCATTTGATGCTTATCGGCCTTCAGCCATTTGGTATCACAGGTAAAGAATTGGAAGCAAGACTTGATGAAGTTCACATCACTGTTAATAAAAATGCAATTCCAAACGATCCTGAAAGTCCGTTTGTAACAAGCGGTATCAGGGTTGGTACTCCTGCAGTTACAAGCAGAGGTTTCAAAGAAAAAGAAATGGTTAAGATTGCAAAATGGATAAAACTTGTTGCATCTGATTTTGAAAATTCAAAAGAAACCATCACAAAAGAAGTTATGGCTCTTTGCGAAAAGTTCCCAATCTACGAATAATAAATTAAACCGACGGAGATTTATCCGTCGGTTTTCTTTTATATTCTGTTCAAGTTTAATATTCTATAAACTATCGGTGCAACTATGGCAGTAATAATAATTTCAGGAATCATATAAAGTCCGTTATAAAATACTGAATAAACCAAGGCGAGGGAAGTGCCTGAAAATGTGTTTAAAATTGTTTCGCCGATTTTGTAAAATCCCTCTTGTGTAAAAAACCACTCTGCCCAAGTGCCGAAAAATACAGCACCTGAAATTATATGTATAATATATCTTAAAGTTAAAGCAAAAATCGTGCCGACAGATATTGAAACAGCACTGTTTTTAATTTTGTCTTTAAATATTCCACCAAGTCCTAAAACAGTAAAGGCAAGGGTGTAATCAAGCAGGCACACTAAAATTGCCTTCCAAAAAATCATCTGACTGTCCCCGGGGAGGAAAAATGCAGAAACTGTGTTAATTCCCACAACCATTTGTAAAATACTGTAAACAAATGCAGTAAACAACCCCGTCTTTGTTCCGTAAATAAACGAAATTAAAATCACAGGCAGGCAACTTGCCAGAGTAATTCCACCGCCAAAGGGCAGGTGAAAAGGCGTGAACAGCGAAAGTACTACTCCTATTGCGATTAACATAGCAGACGTAACCATTTTTCTTGTTTTGTTTTCCATAAAAAACATCCTTTCATAATGTATTGATTTACGCCTGAAGGATAAGAACTTGGCTGCCTACAAAAAAACAGAGACAGCCAACAAGACTATCTCTGAATTAAACTAATTAGAAATATTCCCTACGTTGGCATTATCCAAATCAGGTTACGGGTCGAAACTTAAGTTTCCTCTCAGCCATTCGGCTCCCCGATATTTACGAGTAGATTATATATTATATTTTTAAATTTGTCAAGTGTTAATATTTCGGTACTGTTTTGGTGTCATACCAACAATTTGGTTGAAAATCCTGTAAAAATACTGCAGACTGTAAAAGTTTAAAAATTCGCTTATTTCTTTCGAAGTCATATCACTGTCTAAAAGCATCTGGCAGGCTTTTTCGATTTTCATTTTGTTTATGTACTGAATGGGCGACAAACCTGTAATATGTTTAAATCGTTTGCGGTAAGTGGTTTCGCTTAAATAACAACGCTTTGCAAGTTCATCAACCTTGAAATTTTTGTTGTAGTTGTTGTTTATGTAGTCAAGACAGCATTCATCTTCTGTTCCAATCGGAAAAAGTTTTCCCAGTATTTCATATACTGTGGATTTTAACTTTAATGTATGTGCTTGCTGATAATGTTTAAGAGCATTGTCAAAAAGAGGATACATATTTTCCCCGCTATGCGGAATTACAAAAGGCTTATTTCCGCACAGAATTTCTTCTCCGTTTTTGCCGGTCATATAAAAACCTATCAGTACAGGGTGTGAGATTTTATCATCAGGCACCAGAAAACGGGCGGTATATGATGATTTTTTTGGTAAAAGCACAACATCACCCACTTCTGCACGAAAACTTGTATTGTCAGGCATTTCATACAAAACAGGGTAGTCGGTAATAAGAAAAAGACCGAATCTTATGCGCGACGGTTTTGTGTAAAAAGTCTGTTTGTTTATATGCCAGCTTTGTTTTGAAACAGATATGTCATTAATGTTGAAATCCATAATAAAAGTTTTATTTACCAAAGAATAATCCATTTTTAATCACCCTAAAGTCAATATACCACAAATATTATCTCTTTGCAACTAAAAAACCGAAATATGTAATAATTCGTGTTATTTTCTATATTGAAATTATTATACATTACATTTATAATTAAATTTACGAATTAAAAAGGAAGGTGTTTTTATGTTAGCACAGGTTAAAGATTGCAATGGCCATCCTGCTCTTTATATAAATGACAAACCATTTTCTTCTTCAATTGCTATGATTTCAACAAGAACCCGAAGCAGCGAAGAACCAATTATATTCAATAAGGAGTACTTTAAAAATCTCGGAAAATCAGGGGTTAAAATATTCTTGTTAAGTTGCAACACCCCCTGGGCGGGAGAAGACTATTTTGAACTTTTCGACCAAGAAGTTCGTATGCTTTTGGAGGTTGTTCCGGATGCTTACATTATAGCAAGATTTGCACTGCACCCATCTAAAGAGTGGTTTGAACAAAACCCCGATGAATGTATTATGTATGAAGACGGAACTAAAGTCCCTTTTCATATCTGGACAGAATCAAAAGAATATGATGTTCCGGGCTTTTATTCCCTTTGTTCGTCAAAGTGGAGAGAAGATGCCGCCGATATGCTTTGTATTGCATGGCAAAAGGTGTTAAGCATGCCTTATGGGGACAGAATTATCGGTTGTATGCCAACAGCGGGAAAGACTTCAGAGTGGCTTTATCCACACGTTCTTTTAAACCACGAAAAAAAAGCCGCACTTGATCACAGTAAGGCTTTCAAACGTGAATTTTCAGATTATTTAAGACAGGTCTACAAAACTGACGAAAACTTGAAAAAGCATTGGAATATGCCTGAGGCGACAATTGATGACCCGATTATCCCCACATACGACCAGTACTATTTTGCAGACAAAGTTGACAACGAATCTGCAATATTCGCTTCTTCACCGCTGTCAAATGCACCTTCACCTGCTTCTGTAGGAAATGGAACAAACTTTGGTGCATTTATTGATTTTGACAAGCATCAGGCGGTATACGATTTTCTCCGTACATGGCATTTAGGAACTGCTAAATCTGAGATTTATTTTGCCAAAAGAATAAAGGAAATCACACCTGACAGAATTGTAGGTTTTTGCTATGGTTCGCAGGGAAATGTTCATCAGATTTTTTCAAGCAGCAACGGCGGCACCCGTTTAATCTTAGATTGCCCATATATTGACTTTATAGAAAACCCTTCGGTTTACCAGAATCGTCAACCGGGCGGATGCGTAGGTCAGCGTGTGGTTTTAGAATCATTTGCACTTCACAACAAATTGTATATCTGTCAGGATGATACACGCACCTGTGCAGAAAATAGTTTCTACAGAGATAAATTTGGCATATATGATATGACTGATACAATAGAAGTTTTAAAGCGTGAATTCGGTAAAGTTATCAGTGAAGATATGGGACAGTGGTGGTTTGACCAGCTTGTAGGAGGAAAAAGATTTAACTATCCTGAAGTTTTTGACCTTTTTACAAAGCAGGAAAAAATAAGAGAAACTGCAATGCAACTTGACAGGAAAAAGAAAAACGACGTAGCTTTAATTTTTAGCGAAGAAACCTTCCAGGCTGTATCATATCAGACAATACAAGATTCTGTAGCTCGATTAAGAAATTATGAAATTCCTCGTATTGGAACGGGTGTTGACCAGTACTATCATAACGATATGGCAAATCCTGATATGCCTTCTTATAAACTTTACGTTTTTGTTAATACCTATATTTTAACAGAGGAAGAAAAAGAAGTAATTCACAACAAATTAAGAAAAGACAATGCAATAGCCCTGTGGCTATATGCACCAGGATTTGTAAATCCAAAGGCAGATAAAAAAATGTCAACTGCTGCTATGAAAGAACTTACCGGTTTTAACCTTGAAATGATTAATGAATATTCAGACCCAACATTTCGTTTCGATGGTGAAAAACATCCGATAACTGATGCCTTTGACTGTCGTGAGTTTTACGGTAGATTTACAGATGTTGTAAAGAACAACCTTGTAATCCATCGGGGGAATATAAACTATGATACTTTGCATTTTGACTCATATTTGTATCCTATGTTTTATGTAAACGATGAAAATGCAACTACATTGGGACACTTTGCAAATGGCGGTCAGGTTGCACTTTCTATGAAAAAGTATAAGGGCTTTACATCAATTTACTACGCGCCTAAATATATCCGCCACGATGTTTTGCGTGAGTTTGCACGCTACGCCGGTGCTCATATCTGGTGCGAATCTGAAGATGTTACATACCCGGGAAAAAATTATATCACTTTGCACGCCTCATCAGGTGGAGAAAAAACACTTCACTTCCCAAAACCTATGACTGCGACAGAGGTTTATGAAGATAAATGTTATGGTGAAAATGTTACACAAATCACATTTAAACTCCATAAAGGCGAAACAAAAACATTTAGAATAGAATAATTCTAAGCACATCGCCTTTATTTTTTAAACCATCAGTTTAGATATTTTGTAAAAAATAACAACTTATAATTTATTTACAACTTGTTAAAGCAATGATATAATCTAAACTGTATATAATGGATAATCTTATGTTTTACAAAGATAATGCCCTTTCAATGTAGAACATAGACTTATTGTAATTCAGAAAGGAGAATGGTAAATATGAAAAAGTGTATGACACTATTGTTAGTGTTTTTAATGGCTTTTTCGCTTCTTACAGTACCTGTTTGTGCTGAGGAAACAAGTCCCATCATCTGGCAGGATAAGATTGATGCGATTCCTGATAATACAAATATTTTCTACGAATCGTCATCATCAAACAAACCAACAACAGGGGGACCGTATGATAAAAACGGTGGCTTTATGGTTTCATTACAGGCTAACAATAATAGTTTTAAAAGTTCACGATTTGGTACATTTGATGCAACTACTAAGGCTATTAAAACTTTGCCACAGGCTTTTGGATGGAAAAACGCAACAGACACCTTGGAACACAGATATGCAAATGGTGAGCAGTTTGTAATTGGTTCTGCATTAGGAACAACCTATACAAGTAACAGCACCACAACAGGTTACCATATTGACGGTCAGCCTATGAGAGGCGCAGCTCTTACAAAAGTGAAAGACCCTGAAAATGACGATAATAACGTGCTTAAGTTTGATTTTGGACAGACAGGTAAAAACAAATCAAGTCTTGGTGGTTATCAGAGTATACACATAAGGCTTAAGGGTGGCGTGGAAGAACCCATTACAGTAAATGATGGAACAAACCACACTGCCAAAGGGAAAATGGTTTATGAATGGAAGGTAAGAGTACCTGCCGATTCAATTCCGCTTTTCCCGAAAAAGAATTCAACTCACATTTATCTTGGTGGTGTAATGGCCAGCAAAGGTTACACAAGGTTGTTAGGAGACGCTGCATATGCTGCCAAAAATTCAGCCGGCGACTATGAGCTTAAGGTTGAGTACAATGTTACTGATGCAGAAACAGGTACCGTAGCCAGCAAACCATCTGTAACTATTGATGCTGATACCTGGTATTCCTTTATGCAGGTAATTACTGTTGATGAAACAGCGCTTACTACAGGAAGACCGCTTGTAGATCTTTATGTTAACGGTCAAAAGTTAGGTACATACCGTCCTGCAAACGCTGATAATGCCATGATAGGTAGCGCAGATGCTGGCTGGTCTGTAGGTCAATGGTGGGCAGGTCTCGGCCCTGACATTTCAAGTGCATCTTCTGCCCAAATCAAAAAAAATATGATTGTATATTATGATGACATTAACCAGTACTGGATTTCTGACACTTTAACAGTTTCAGGCATTGCTGACAGTTATGCCGATTTTTCTTCAAAAGATAAAATTGAAGTTAAATATTCAAATCCAGCTGACTTTGTAGCTTTAGAAGATGCAATCTCTGTAACTAAAGACGGTGCAGCTGCAGAAGGGGTAACTGTAACAGTTACTCCACAAGACGAATACACTGCTTATATTTCACTTGCAGGTCTTGATACAGGAAGTACTTATAATGTAACAATTTCGGAATTTGCTGATACTTTCGGCAATAAAGCAGCTTCAAAAACATTTACAGTTACAACTGCCACAGAGTATGGTTATTCAGGAGAATATATCATAAATGACGATTTTGAAGACTCAGTTAAAGATAAAAACTGGCTTGAAACTTCAAGTGCTATCACATCAGGCTGGGGTGTTTCTTGGAGACATAACCAGTACGGCAGAGGAAAGTATGCTAAAAACAGCAGTGGAGTGTATTCATTCCAGGATGGAAGCTGTAACAGATGTACAGAAACAGATTATGCAGATAACTATCTTACAGACTACTTTATCGGTGTAGTTGCAGATCCTAAAGATTCTGACAACAACGTAATTAAGTATCAGGCAGGTAAAAATGGTGACGGTGTTCACTATGCAAGAGCCTATTATAAACTTGATAAAGATGTTGACACTACAAAAAATGTGGTTTTAAGTTCAAAAATCTTACTTACAGAATCACTTAAAAATTACATTTCAGAAAGTGATTACGCTGACCTTCCTGTTATGTACACATATAATCAGGATAATGACGGATTTACCAGAGCTAAAATTACTGCAACAAGCAGTGGTATTACTCTCACAGCAGCAGGCGGCTTTACAACAAATCTTAAAACTGATGAGTGGTTTGAACTTAAATATGTTATTTTGCCTACAACTACAAAAACAGAAACTAAAGATGAAAACGGAAATGTTACTGAGGTAGCCTACGACAAGTGGACATATATGGTTTATATCAATGATGTGTTAGTTGATGTTGATGAAAAAACTGTATTTACAGGTAACAGCAGTACTCAGACAATTGATGGTGTTAAATATTCAGGCGGATTTGTAGTAACAAACAACACAGGCCTTGAAATGGGCGGTGTAAGCTTTGGTATGTTCCCATATAAGAATGGCGATAAAACACCAACCTTCTATGTTGATGATGTTAAATTCTATCAGCCTGAAAAACTCTCTGCAGCATTAACACAAAGCGGAAAAACTGTAAGCATTGCTTTAAACAATCAGGTTTCCAAAAATGCTATTAAAAATATTATGTTAAGAGACTTGGATGGAAATGTTGTAGAAAATGGATTGCTCTCTGCAACAACCTCAAAGGATTATAAGACTGTTATATTAACAGTAAATGAAGATGCAGTTTTAACTTCAACAAAATATTATGTTGACGGCATTTATGACCTTTGCGGTCAGTTACCGACATCTGATATTTCTTTTGTAACGCCTAAGTCATACGGTCTTTATATTGACTCTGTAACAGATGTTGATACATCTGCTTCAGGCAAGGTAAAAGCAACTGTTAAAATTGTTAACGCAAAAGGGGAAGAACTTCCTGCACTTATAGCTGTTACAGTTTACAGTAGTAAAAAAGAAATGATCGGAATGTACGCGACAGAATTTGCAAATCTTGGCATTTTAGGATATGAAGATGAAATAACTGTTGATATCGGAAATCATCAGGCAAGCGAAATCGAGTGCATTAAGGTTCATCTGTGGGACGGTCTTGCAACTCAGGCTCCATACCAGATGGCAGAAAAAGTAGTATACTGATAAAAGGAGGAAAAAGTGATGAAAGTTAAAAATTTATTAAGTATTATTTTATCCTTCGTTATGCTTTTTAGCATAATTGCACCGGTATCTGCTTTGGAAATAGGCGATAATGCTGATATAAGAAGTGTATACGAAAACCGTGCAGTAGTTATTGGTAAAGCCGAAGAATATGCAAATGCTTTGGTTACCGTGTTGCTTTACAAGGGGGGTGGCAACAGCGCAAGTTTAGAAGATGTTGTTTATCTTGATACAGTAAAAGCTGACAACAGTGGTTATTATGAAGTAAAATTTTACTACGAAGGCTTTGAAATACAGAACGGAGCTGTAAGTAACTGCACATTAAAAGTTAAAGCGGGAAGTGCGGATATTACAGATACTGTAATGTCTGCAACTGTAAATAAAACAGATATGCTTGCAGTTGAACTCAAAACCTCATTGGGCGAAAGTGATGCAAAAGCGGTTGCCCAAATTAACAACCTTTACGGCGTTACAATTGATTCAATGGTAATGATTGCGGCATACGACGAAAATAACAGACTTATCGGCGTATCTATGGCAGATAAAAGCATTTCTGAAGAAAACGACTCAGTTTCAGTAACTTATGAAAATGTACCTGAAAAATTTAACAGACTTATTGCTTTTGTATGGGATTCTGCTGAATCGCTCATTCCATACACAAAACAGACAGATGTTGAATATGCAGATAATGATATAAGAGCATTAGTAATGCACCCGGGTGCAGATGAAACCAAAAGACGATTTGCATGGTACAATGACAACCTTACTTATGGGGCTAAAATTCAGTATGCATTAAAGTCAGATTTTGATGCTGACGGTGGATTTACAGCGGAAAACTCAATCGAAGTTACAGGTACAACTTCCGTTCCGCCTGATAATACAACAAGCATCAGTTGTAAAGTTGATATTGAGAACTTAGAGCTTGGCACAGAGTATGTTTACAGAGTTGGTAACAGATATAAATACGATGAAACTGTATACAGTTTCAGAACATTTGATCCGGACAACTCTGACAAACAGGTATTTCTTATGATGTCTGATCTTCATAATAACGCATATACAATTGATTCGGTTGAAGAATCTACTCATGTAACAACTTATCAGAATTATTTTAACAACTATATTTTACCAAGACATCCTGATGCTCAGTTTATTGCATCAACAGGCGATAATGTTTCTCAGGGTAATATGGGTAGCAATTTTGTAGATTATATGAACAGCGACTGGGAAATTTACCGCCAGAAGGCAGAACTTGAAATGGAAGTATTATTTGCTCCAGATGTGTTTAAACGAGTTCCATGGATTTCAACACTTGGTAACCACGAAGCAAATAATGACGGTCATAAATACGGCTCTGTTACAAGATGGCACTATAACCAGCCAAATGACGATGGTTTTACAGGCACTCATTTCTCAGAGGCTTTGGGCGAACCAAACACAAATGGTAACTTCTGGTTCAGAAATGGTGATGTGTTAATAATTGGTATCACTGCAGTCAAACATACAACTGATGTGTTCCAGAATTCACAGCCTGAAGATCATGCAAAATATATCAAAGCTGCTATAGATGCAAACAAAGATGCTAAGTGGAGAGTTTTAATCAACCACGTTCCAGCATATGGCTATGGTGGCTCTGATGAGGCTCCGATACTTCGTCAGCGCTTTGCTGAAATGGATATTGATCAGTTTGATTTTGACGTTGTGTTTGCAGGTCATCATCATGACTATTCACGCACAAAACAACTTTTGACAGATGATGAAACAAAGTATGAAACCTTTACTTATAATAATAAAGATTTAGATTATATAATCCCGGAAGTTGTAAGTGAAGATAAGATTGAGCGTACAGAAGTAAATGGCAGAAGATATGATATTGCCACAAATCCTGAAGGAACAGTTCACATTGCTTTACCTTCTTTGGCTTGGGGATTGGAAACTAAAGCATTCCACCCTGACTATGCAAACTATGTAGAAGTTATGGGCGCAGGAAAATCATCAACAACATTCAGTAATGATGAAAGTGTTACTCTTACACCTGATGATGTTGCGTGCAAATGGCTTACAGTACCGGATAAGAGTAATTATGTTGCAGTTACTGTTGAAAAAGCAGAAGACGGTAGTCAGCAGATGAAATTAGAACTTACAAACACTTTAACAGGTGAAATTTTTGATACTTATGTTATCAATAAGACATTTAAGTAAAAACATTAAGTGGCAGACTTTTAAGTCTGCCACTTTTGTTTTTGTATAAAGAAAACCACGCGATAGTCGCGTGGTTATTTTAATTATACTTTTTTGCGTTTGTCAAGAATTAATATGCTTTACCCCAGTAAACCATCTTTTTAGCAGGCTTTCCGCAGCATACACACTTGTCAGAAATTTCTTCCTGTTCGAATGGCATACATCTTGAAGTAGCACCTGTTAATTCTTTAATTTTGTTTTCACATTCTTCGTCGCCACACCACATAGCTTTTACAAAGCCAGGCTGAGCTTCAAGCTGTTTTGCAAAAGAATCCATATCAGTTGCACTGAATGTACGTTCTTCTCTGTGGTCTTTAGCACGCTGTAACATGTCTTTCTGAATTGTATCCAAAAGTTTGATAACTTCTTCTTTGATATTGTCAAGAGAAACAGTGATTTTTTCACCGTTATCACGACGGGCAAGAACGGCCTGATTGTTTTCAATGTCTTTTGGTCCGATTTCAATTCTGAGCGGAATGCCGCGCATTTCCTGTTCACTAAATTTAAATCCTGGGCTCTTGTCAGAATCATCAAGTTTGACTCTTACATCACCTGACAAAGCGTTAAGTAATTCGTTAGCCTTATCCAAAACACCTTCTTTGTGCTGGGCGATAGGAATAATCATAAGCTGAACTGGTGCGATTTTTGGTGGGAGAACGAGACCGTTGTCATCACCGTGAACCATAATAAGACCACCGATAAGTCTTGTTGAAACACCCCAAGAAGTCTGGTGAGCGTATTTTAATGTGTTATCTTTATCTGTAAACTGAATGCCGAATGCTTTTGCAAAACCATCGCCGAAGTTGTGTGATGTACCTGACTGAAGAGCATAACCATTGTGCATCAATGCTTCAATTGTGTATGTGCAAACTGCGCCTGCAAATTTTTCTTTTTCAGTTTTCTGACCTTTGATTACAGGCATAGCCAAATAGTCTTCGCAGAATTTTGCATAAACATTAAGCATCTGAACAGTTCTTTCCATTGCCTCTTCGGCAGTTGCGTGAGCAGTATGACCTTCCTGCCATAAAAATTCAAGTGAACGAAGGAATGGTCTTGTGGTTTTTTCCCATCTTACAACACTGCACCACTGATTGTAAAGTTTTGGTAAATCTCTGTATGAGTGAATAATATCTTTATAGTGATCGCAGAAAAGTGTTTCTGATGTAGGTCTTACACAGAGTCTTTCCTGCAATTTTTCGTGACCGCCGTGAGTAACCCAGGCAACTTCAGGAGCAAAACCTTCAACGTGGTCTTTTTCCTTCTGAAGTAAACTTTCAGGGATAAACATAGGCATATAAACATTTTCAACGCCTGTTTCTTTAAACATATCATTGAGGGCTTTCTGAATATTTTCCCAGATTGCATATCCGTAAGGACGGATAATCATACAGCCTCTGATGCCTGAATAGTCAACAAGGTCTGCTTTTTTCACAATGTCTGTGTACCACTTCGCAAAGTCAACGTCCATGGAAGTGATATCTTCTACAAATTTTTTCTGTTCTTTAGCCATAATATATCTCGCTTTCTTTTTAGAAATTATTTACTAATCTATAATGCACACCGCGTGTGCTTCCATACCTTCACCATTACCGCAATATCCCATACCTTCAGAAGTTGTTGCCTTAACATTAACATCTGAAACGGGAATAGAAAGTGCATCTGCAATATTTTTAATCATATTTTCAATGTGAGGCATAAGTTTTGGCTTTTGTGCGATAACTGTTGCATCAACATTTACAACTTTGTAAGGTTTAATAATCTCAGCAGTTCTTTTCAAAAGTTCAATGCTTGAGATACCTTTAAATTCCTCTTTAGAGTCAGGGAAGTGGTAGCCGATATCTCTTTTTGCGGCAGCACCTAAAAGTGCATCGCAAATTGCGTGGAGTAAAACGTCTGCATCTGAATGACCCAGCAAACCTTTTTCATATTCAATTTTAACTCCGCCTAAATATAAATCTCTGTTATCAACAAGTCTGTGAAAATCTATACCGTGGCCGATACGCATAAAATCACTCCCTAAATTCAAGAAAAGATGAAATTACAACAAAATCTTCGGGCGTTGTAAGTTTAATATTTGATCGCTCACCAATAACAACTTTTACCTTTTCACCTAAGTGTTCCACCAAAGAACAATCGTCTGTTCCTTTGTATCCTGATGCCAGAGCATCTTTATGAGCCTTGATAATCAAGTCTTTTTTGAACACCTGAGGTGTTTGTATATGAACGGTTTTTCCTCGATTGATGGTTTCTACAATGTTTAATTCTTCATCGACTGTTTTTAATGTGTCTACCGCATAAACACCACATGCCGCAGCACCATATTTATCTGCCGCTTTAATAAGTTGAAGTACAACACTTTCGGTAATTAAAGGACGGGCTGCATCGTGAATTAAAACAATGTCAGTGTCCGATGGCATAGCAACAAGACCATTTAAAACACTTTCCTGACGGGTAGCACCACCGCAAATAATGTTTTTAACCTTTTTATAGCCAAACTCATGAACAATATCATTAATAAGCGGGATATCGTCTTTTGATGCAACAATGATAATGTTCTTGACTTCATAAATTGACTCAAAAAGTTCAATGCTGTACCCGATAACGGGCTTATCTTCTATTGATAAAAATATTTTGTTAAATCCGAGTGCCATACGGCTGCCACAACCTGCGGCTGCTAAAATAACGGTACAATTACAACTGCTTGAGGAATTTGTACCAAAGTTACCCTGAATAATTTTTCCCACAATAAACCTCTTTAATAATTATTGATGAGCTGCATAAAAATACAACTCATCCTGAAAATATTAAAATACAAGAGAATCAATTTGTTTCTCAATATCTGAAAGAGTATCACCAGTAGCCAAAACAAGTTCACTCGCCATAATCTGACGCGCATTTGTAAGCATTTTCTTTTCACAGGTAGAAAGTGCTTTAACACTTTCACGAAGGAGTAAACTTTTAATTACATATCCTACTTCAATGATACTGCCTGTTTTAAGCTTCTGAAGGTTAAGACGATATCTTTTGTTCCAGTTAAGTTCATCTTTCTCGTCATAGTGCTTGATTTCTTCAATAATTTTGCCTAAATCCTTTTTGTCAATTATAGGCCTTACACCGATACTGTCTGCAGTAGCGACAGGAACCATAATATCCATATGCGTTGTGGCAATTTTTAATATGTAGTATTGTTGTAACTGACCTAAGATTTCTTTTTGTTCAATAGCCTCAATTACACCTGCTCCGTGCATAGGATAAACAATCTTTTCGCCTATATTATACAAACACTCACCTCCAAAGGGTAAAAAAATCCCTAATTTACATAAATTATACCATAAATTAAAATAAAAGTCAAAATATTATTTAAAAAATATTTTAAAAAATGACAGAATTTTTGTGAATTTTGTTATATACTTTTTTTACTGATATTAAGGAGGCAAAAATTGTGAATGATTGTGTGTCAGAATTAATTGAAACTATTGACAAATACTATAAGAGAAACAGAAGTCTGATTGATACTATGAGTAAGGCTCAACTGTCTGCAGAAAAAGCAATAAGAGCAATAACAAAAGCGGCAACCCATTGCGGATGCATTGAATTTTGCGCAAAAAAACAGCCTGCGGATCTTGATGCAGAAGTTCCGGTACTTGCATCGGGCAGGCTGTGTGAAAGTTGTGCTGATGAAATTGAAAATGAACTTGGACAAAGTTTGTTTTATCTGATTTGTCTTTCTGTTTTATTAGGATATAATCCGGAAGAAATCATAAAACAGGAAAATTATAAAATCAAAATGCTTGGGAAATTTAATCTGAGATAGCCTTTACAGCATCAAAGATATTTTTAACACCGATAACACCAGATTTATCTTTTAAATTCTGATAATTTGAAAAAGGAATGATAATTTTTTCAAAACCTAATTTTTTACACTCTTTTATGCGACTTTCGGACATAGGAACTGAACGGATTTCACCCGACAGACCAAGTTCGCCAAAAATTACCGTTGAATTTCCTATAATAATATCCTTATAATTTGAATATATTGAAAGTGCAACCGCTAAATCCGAAGCAGGTTCCGAAAGTCGCATTCCGCCTGCAATATTAATGTAGGTATCATAATTTGACAAATTCAGTTTTAAGCGTTTTTCTAAAACTGCCATTAAAAGCACTACTCTGTGATGGTCAACACCTGATGCAGTTCTTCTTGGTACAGGGAAAAATGTAGGGCAGGTGAGAGCCTGAACTTCTGTAAGTATTGGGCGTGAACCTTCCAATGTGCAGGTGATACAATTTCCTGCAACAGGCATATCGTATTCGTTCAGGAATGTTGAAGATGGGTTTTTTATGTCTACAAGACCAGAATCTGTCATTTCAAAAATTCCCACTTCATTTGTTGAACCAAAACGATTTTTGACTGCACGAAGAAGTCTGAAAGCGTGTGAGTTTTCACCTTCAAAATATAAAACGCAGTCTACCATATGTTCTAAAACTCTTGGACCTGCAATAGACCCCTCTTTTGTAACATGACCTACTATAAATATTGTAATACCGAGACTTTTTGCAAGTTTCATAAGAAGATGTGTTGCCTGACGCACCTGACTTACACTACCCGGTGCTGAGGCAATATCATCTGAATAAATTGTCTGTATTGAGTCAACAATTGCAACTTTTGGTTTGCTTTTTTCAATATTTGCTATTATATTGGAAAGATTTGTGTTGCACAAAAGGGAAAGGTTTTCTTTTATAATACCAAGCCTTTTTGCACGCATCTTTATCTGTGATGGTGATTCTTCACCTGAAACATATAAAACATCTTCGTTAATTGAGTTGCAGATTTGAAGCAGCAAGGTTGATTTACCTATTCCTGGTTCACCACCTACCAAAACCAATGAGCCTTCAACAATTCCTCCGCCGAGCACACGGTCAAGTTCTTCTGAACCACTCCGAAATCTGTTTTCAGAAGCGTAAGATACATCAGAAAGTGCAACAGCCTTTTCTGTAACAGAAATTTCGGTAGGTGCAGATTTTGAAGAAACAACTTCGATTTCTTCAATCATAGTATTCCACTCATTACATTCAGGACACTTTCCTGACCACTTCGGAGATTTGTAACCACACTCCGAACATACAAATACAGTTTTGCTTTTAGCCATTTTTCATACTCCGTTAACTAAAATGATACTTATACTTTACACTATTTTTGAACAAAAGTCTACAAATTTTTAACTTTTTTAAAAAAACACTTGATTTTTTTTGAAAAATAGTGTATTATGTACGATGGTCTAAAAAAGGAGTGAAAAAAATAATGAATAATGTATTCTACATATTCAGCATGGTACTGCAGATTTTAATGCTTGTACTTGGTGGATATTATACTGTAGTTTCATTAGTTGGTTGTTTGTTTAAGAAAGAGCCTGTATGCAAAAATCCCGGCAATAAAACACATAAATTTGCTATGGTGGTTGCTGCACATAATGAGCAGGCGGTTATAGGTAATCTTATTGACTCACTTACTTCACTTAATTACCCTAAAGATGCCTATGAGGTTTTTGTTATCGCAGATAATTGCGACGACGATACTGCTAAAGTAGCAAGAGAACACGGTGCAGATGTTCACGAAAGATTTCACGATACTTTAAAAGGTAAAGGTCATGCTCTTGAGTGGATGTTTGAAAAAATCTTTGCTATGGAAACAGAGTTCGATGGCATTTGCGTATTCGACGCTGATAATGTTGTTCATCCTGAATTCTTAAATCAGATGAACAGACAGTTCAATCGCGGATACAAAGCCGTTCAGGGTTATATTGATACAAAGAATCCTTACGATTCATGGATAACTCTTTCATATGCAATTTCATTCTGGAGCATTAACAGATTGTTCCAGTACGCAAGATACACACTTGGTATGTGCTGTCAGCTTTGCGGTACAGGATTTGCACTTTCGACTGATATTATCAAAAAAATCGGTTGGGGCGCAACTTGTCTTGCAGAAGATATGGAATTTACTATGAAACTTACACTTAACAATTACAAAGTAGCATGGGCTCACGATGCAATAGTATATGACGAAAAACCACTTACATTCAGTCAGTCATATAAACAGAGAGTAAGATGGATGCAGGGTCACGCAGATGTTGCAAACAGATTCTTCTTTAAACTTGTTAAAAAAGGTTTCAAGGAAAGAAAACTTATCCCTATCGATTGTGCTTTCTATCTTTTCCAGCCAATCAGAATTATTGCATTGTTCTTCATTTTATTAATGAGTTATTTGCAGACATTCTACCCAAATGGTGATTTAGGATTTTTCCAGATGCATTATCTGTTCAGTTCACCTTGGGTATGGAATGCAATGACAATTGCACAGTTCTTATATCTGCCAACAGTTCTTTTGTTGGAAGGCAAAATGAACTGGAATGTTGTTAAGGGATATATTCCGTATTATTTATACACATTTACCTGGTTCCCGATTGCAATTGTTGGTGTGATTAAAAAGGACAATAAAGAATGGTTCCACACTCAGCACACAAGAACAATTTCATTGCAGGAAATCAATAAATAAT
>JAZRDC010000064.1:0-9424 GCA_045660065.1 Clostridia bacterium | reverse complement strand
TCAGAGTTAACTTAAACTCAAATTCATAAATAAGCTTTTAGCTCATTTCAAATCTGTACTTCTCAAATTAATTGATTTTACTGTTCGTAAAATTTTACGAGAACCTTTGCTGGTTGCTATATAATTTTCAATGTCCAATTTGTTGTCGCTCTCATTGGCGACCTGATTATCATAACACAAAATCAAAACTTTGTCAATACCTTTTTTGAAAATTTATTAACTTTTTTTAATTTTGTGTTTGCTGCTTTTTGACAGCCTGATTATTTTACCATCATCTATCCCATTTGTCAATACTTTTTGCAAATTTTTTTAAAAAATTTTTAATTGCCGAAATTTACCCTTATATCTTCCCCTAAAAACTTAAGTTGAGTGAAGTTTCCGATTATTCTTGATGTTATTCTTTCTGAATACACTCTCTTTAAATCCGCAAGGGAAAGATTGGTATTTATTATTGTCTGCTTTTTATCATTTATTCTGCTGTTTAACAAATCAAAGAAAACTTCTGCGGTATATGAAGTGGTAAGTTCAGTTCCAAGGTCATCTATAATAAGAAGATCGGTTTTGAAAATCTCATCTGTCTGCATTCTTAAAATATCTTTATCCCTATCCCCGAAACGGAGTTCTTCAAAAATTGGAAAAATTTTATAGGCAGGCTGATAAAAAACACTATAACCTTTTTCAAGCACCGATTTTGCAATGCAACTTGAAATAAAAGTTTTACCAAGACCTGTTCCGCCATATAAAAACAGATTTTCACTTTTATCATTATAGTCTTTTGCATAATCTTTACAATATTCAAAAACCGCTGCCATGACTTTTCTCGGTGATAAATCTGATTCATCATCAGGATAAAGTTCCAGATTAAAATCATCAAATGTACGACTGTCCATTAATATAGGAAGATTTGAATATTTATAGGCTTCTTCTTTTAATGTTCTTTCAAAGCACTTACACATTGCTCCGTCCACAAATCCTTCGTCTTTGCAAACATCGCAATTATATTTAATAAGAAGATAGTCCTCCGGATATCCGTTTTTAACAAGTTCTTTGCGTTTGATTTCTTCTAACTCCTGACTTTGCTTTCTGATCTCCTCGATGGATTTTTCTACATTTGCCCCACACATAATACTTTGAGTAAGTTTAAATCCTATTTTTCTTAAATCCGTGTCGATTTTTTCTATTTCGGGGAACTTTTCGTAAATTTCAATTTCGCGTTGTTGCAAAAGTCTTTTGTGAGCATTTCTTCTGTCCTGAAAATCGCCTGTAACTTTTGCAAGAATTCTTTTTGAATATGCCATTTTTTATTCCCCTTTCTTTCTGTTCATTATTTTTAACAAGTTGTTTTTTTCAATATCGGTGTAATCTGTTTTGCTTTCTTCAAAATTATTGAATTTTGTATGTTTTACGCCACTTTTTGCCGAATTTATATACTCATAATCAGGATTATAAAGTACTTTGTCGGTGTGTGCAAAAGAGATTTTTCCCGTACCGTCGATAGTTCTTTCGCAGGCTTCTATAATTTGCTCCACCGTGAAATCATTTTTCCACTTATCAGCAAATTCTTTTTGTTTTTTGGTTAAATTAAAGCCGTAAATTCCAAGTTTTTGTTTGAGATGACCGTAATACTGCTCATTTTCTTCTTTAATTCTTAAGTATTCGTGGGCAGTGTGGGCACTTACAACTCCTGCTTCTTTCCATGAAACTAAAACTTTTTCTATGTAACTGAAACTTTTTTTACCGAGCGCTGCACAATATTCAATTGCAAGTACGAAAACTTCCGCAGGAAGGTCTATAAATTTATAAATTCCCATTATAGAATTCAGATCTGCGTGAGAAAGCAGTTTGCCGAAGGCACATTCTGTGGCAGATGCAATAGTTTTTACATCTTCGTTTTCTTTATCGGAAAATTCTTCCGCATCAACTGATTTTTTTGCACTTTTGTTTTCGCCAACAAGCAAAATTCCTGTTTTTGAAACTTTTACAAGTCCCTTTTTCTCCAAAGATGACAGGATATACAACATTTCATTTTCGTTAACCTTCGCTTTTTCTGCAAGAGAGGATAATTCTTCATCTTTGTTTTGTCTGCACAAAAGGCATATTTTAAGATACACTTTCAGTTCCTGAAAATCAAGTTCATCCATCTTTTTAGACAAGAAATCTTCAGGCAGAGAAACTGCACCAAAATAGTCTTTTTCCAACGAAAATTTCATATTATATCCTCCTCTCATTTTTTGCGGTAAAGACAGTATAACACATTTTTTAATTTTTGAACAGAGTTTTTATTATTTTTCTTGACATTTTCTTAAAAACAATGTAAAATAGAATTATCTTTTTGTGTAAACTTTTATTAGTTCTTTATAATATGATAAAAACTGAATATATAAAGTATGGGAGGTGCTACATATAATTTACGTTATTATCTCATTAGTAGCGCTCGTTTTGATAATAGCCTCATTTTTTCTCGGCATCGGATACCGCAAAAAAATAGCAGAAGGCGAAATCGGAAGTGCCGAAGCACAGGCTAAAAACATACTAAACGATGCGATAAAATCTGCAGAAAATAAAAAGCGCGAAATTCTTTTGGAAGCAAAAGAAGATGTGCAGAATCAAAAAGCAGAACTTGATAAAGAAATAAAGGAACGCAGAGCAGAAGTTCAGCGTCAGGAGAGAAGAATTCAGCAGAAGGAAGAATCTCTTGAAAAGAAAACGGAAAGCTTGGACAAAAAGGACGATTTACTCAATATTAAAATTAAAGAAACTGAAGAACTGAAAGAAAAAATCAACCAAACACTTAAAGATGAAATTGTTATTCTTGAGAAATTGTCAGGATTGTCTGCAGCAGAAGCGAAGGAATATTTGCTTAAGACTATGGAAAGTGAAATCCGTCACGAAGCTGCAATTTTAATTCGCGATGTTGAAAACAACGTGAAAGAAGAATCAGAAAAACGCGCAAGAAACATTTTAAGCGCAGCAATTCAGAAATGTGCAGCAGACCATGTTGCAGAAACAACAGTATCAGTTGTTTCACTTCCAAGCGACGATATGAAGGGAAGAATTATCGGTCGTGAAGGAAGAAACATCAGAGCATTGGAAACATTAACAGGTGTTGACCTTATTATTGACGATACTCCTGAAGCAGTAGTTATTTCAGGGTTTGACCCAATAAGACGTGAAATTGCAAGAGTTTCACTTGAAAAACTCATTGGCGACGGCAGAATTCATCCTGCAAGAATTGAAGAAACCGTTGACAGAGCTAAAAAAGAAGTTGACAACACAATCAAGGAAGAGGGCGAACGCGCAACATTTGAAACAGGTGTTCACGGTGTTCATCCTGATATTATTAAATTGCTTGGTAAACTTAAATTCAGAACAAGTTACGGTCAGAATGTATTAAAGCATTCTATCGAAGTTGCTCAGTTATCAGGAATTTTAGCAAGCGAACTTGGTGTAGATGTTACAGTTGCCAAACGTGCGGGTTTACTCCACGATATCGGTAAGGCTGTAGACCATGAAATCGAAGGCTCACACATTGAAATCGGTGTTGACATATTGCGCAAACACAAAGAAAGCGCAGAAGTTATTCACGCAGTACACGCACACCACGGTGATGTTGCTGCAGAAACTCCGCTTGCATTTATTGTTCAGGCGGCAGACTCAATTTCAGCAGCCCGTCCGGGTGCAAGACGCGAAAATGTTGAAACTTATATCAAACGTCTTGAAAAACTTGAAGAAATCGCAAACGATTTTGAAGGTGTTGATCATTCATTTGCTATTCAGGCAGGTCGTGAAATCAGAATTTTGGTTAAACCTGAAAAGATTTCAGATGACGAAGTTACAATTATCGCTCGCGATATTGTAAAACGCATTGAAAGCGAACTTGAATATCCGGGACAGATTAAAGTTAATGTTATTCGTGAAACTAGAGCGATTGATTACGCTAAATAATTTTTAAGAGAACTGCAATGCAGTTCTCTTTTTTTGTTGACAAAACCTTATTTATTTTTTATAATAAATCTATGGAAAAAGATATTTTATTTATGAAAAAAGCCTTGAAAGAGGCTGAGAAAGCATATGATATTGCTGAAATACCAATTGGTGCAGTTATCGTAAAGGACGACAGAATCATAGCAAGAGGCTATAACAAGCGAGAAAAAAACAATATGGCAACTGCCCACGCTGAAATGATTGCCATTGAAAAAGCCTGCAAAAAATTAAACAACTGGCGACTTTCCGACTGCACTCTTTATGTAACATTGGAGCCCTGCCCTATGTGCACGGGCGCAATTATAAACGCAAGAATTCCAAGGGTTGTATTTGGTGCAGCAGACGAAAAGAGTGGTACCTGCGGAGGATATTGTGATTTAAGCAAAGCCAACATTTTAAATCATACCTTTGAAGTAGAGCAAGGCATACTTGAACAGGACTGTAAAAACATACTAAACAAATTTTTTAAAGAGTTAAGAGAAAAATAGCGGTTTAATAACCGCTATTTTTCTTATCTTACATTTGCTCGATTGTCCCGTTCTTTCTCGACTTTTCTGCTTTAAATACCACAAGATGGCTTGTTGTGGAGTCTGACAACAGTGTGCAGGAAACTGTTGGCTCAGCACCGTTTAAAAATTCAAGGAAATCTGTCATAAGATTTACATCGCCGCCACCGTGAGCACCTTTTTCACCTGTTTTATCGCCAACTACATTAAGATCATAAACTTCTTCTGTATATGGAGTTTCTTCCTTTGGTGCCATTTTACGGACCACATATTTAGAATCCTCAAATGTTCCTTTAATTTCGCCTTTTGTTCCTACAATATGTATATTTCTTTCGGATTTTGCGGCACCGCCAGTCATAGTAAATGTTCCTATTGCTCCGTTTTCAAAGTTTATTATAACATTCTGATGGTCAACATTTCCGTCTCTTTCAAAATCCCATACGCATTTTCCATAAGGATTGTCGGTTTTTAAGGATTTTTCCATATTTTCTGCATTTATTTCACATTTGCCCTCAAGATAGTTCCATGCATACTGCTCCCATCTTGGGTTCATAAGATAATTTGCTTCTGCATCAAAGTTACAGATATCTTTCATTTTGCAGTCTGTCATACATCTTGTACCTGCCATTTCAGGCTTTCTTTCTTTGCCAAACTGAAAATCCGAGCCAAAACTTACAACAGATTTTGGCTGTGTAGGCTGCATCATCCACATCATAATGTCAATATCATGGCAACTTTTAGCAAGAAGCATGGGCGCAAAACAAACCTTTTCAGAACGCCACTTACCTCTTACATAAGACACCGCCATATGATGATAGTTTACATGCTCACACTGTTCAATTGAAATAATATCACCGATATCGCCATTTAAAATGTGATTTTTAATTGACTTGTAAAATTCGGTGTATCTCAAAACGTGACAGATAACTACTTTGTTTCCGTATTTATCGGCAACATCGCACAAATCCTTTACTTCCTGCTCACTTACCGCAAAAGGTTTTTCAAGCAAAAGGTCGTACCCTTTTTCTAAAACAGGAATTGAGGTCTTTATATGATCCTGATCCATAGTACCGTTAATTACGCAATCTGCAAACTTTTCTCTTTTTACAAAATCTTCTACACAAGAGAAACAATTTTCATCGCAAACGCCATACTTTTCCTGCATTAATTTATTTCTTACAGGATTTGGGTCTACGATACCCACAACTTTCAATTTTTCAGGATCGGTAATTGCAACATTTGCGTAAACATCGGCTCTGTCGCCTGCGCCTACCATTATTGCAGTTATTTGTTTCATATTAAATTCCTCCATCATCCGGCGTAACTCTCTAAAACTTTTTTTACCTCATTTATATCCGAAGCAGAAATTTTTCCCTGAGCGTAATCAGGCTTTCCACCGCCTTTTCCGCTGAAATTGCTGTTTAATGCCTGAACAATCGGGCGAGTATCTTTCTCTTTACTGCTTACCACATAAATAAAACTGTCTTCTTCATTTTTTGAAAAAAGTGCGCAGATTTCAGTTCCCTTTTCAGTTAAGTTGTTTGCGCAAAATCTCAAATCATCATAAGAAAGATTTTGAGAAAATGCACAACTCACGACCCCTGCAAGTTCAGGTTTTAGTTCACTCAATGCAAGTCTTTGGGAAAGTTTCTGATTTTCTGCCTTAAGATTTGCTATAATTTCTGCCTGTTTTTCAACATTTTCGAGCACCATAAGTCTTGGAGCAGACAGCATTTTCATCATTTTTTTGTTTGATGAGTTTAAAAATGCGTAGTCTTTAACCCCATTTAAACCTGCCACCATTTCAATTCTTGTGCCGTGTTTGCAAGGGTAAAAATCCAAAATTTTTATCACCCCTACCTCGCCTGTTTTAGCAGGGTGCGGTGCGCAACAGGCACAGCAATCAATCCCGTCAATTGTAACAATTCTCAAATCCTCTTTAGGGTCGATTTTGCTTCTGTAACTTATTTTTGAAAGTTCGTCTTCGCTTGGATAAGAAACTGAAATATCTGCATTCTTAAAAACTGCCTTGTTGGCAAGAATTTCAATATTTTCAATATCGGCTTGTGTTAATGCTCCGCTGAAATCGGCAGTTACCAATTCATCTGTCAGATGAAATCCGATGTTTGAATAACCGAACAATGAATGAATTGTTCCTGCTACAATATGTTCTCCTGCGTGTGCCTGCATTCTCGAAAATCTTAATTCAAAGTCAATTTTACCATCTATGTCAGTTCCTTCTTCCAACGGTTCTTTTGTTGTGTGAACAACAATTCCGTCATTTATCTGAACATCTAAAACTTCTATATCGTTAATTATTCCTTTGTCAGCAGGCTGACCGCCCCCTTCAGGGAAAAATGCAGTTTTATCCAAAACAATCTGATAAACATCGTCCTTTTTTTCGCAAGACAAAACTTTTGCCTGAAATTCGGCTAAATATGAATCCAGTTCATACAATCTTTCTGTCATAAAATTCTCCTATAACATAGCGAGAGCAACTTTTAAATTGCTCCCGCCTGATGATTATTTCATTTTGTTTTCTAAAAGTTCTTTAATAACTGCAGGGTCGCCTGCGCCTTTAAGTTCTTTCATACACGCACCAAAGAGTGCCTGAAGAGCCTTAACTTTACCGCCTCTATAGTCGGCAACTGCCTGCTCATTTTCTGCAATTACTTTGTCAATAACAGATTCAATAGCAGATGCATCAAACTTCTTGTCAAGACCGTTTTCTTTACAGAATTGAGCAGGATCAACATCGCTTTCAACAACTGCGATTAAAATTTTCTTACCTGCGTTTCTGTTGATATCGCCACTATCTACCATTTTGATGATAGTTGAAAGTTTTTCTGCAGTAACATTAAGTTCATTTAATGTTTTGCCGTCTTTTCTTAAAATACCTGCACAGTCTGTCAAAATCCAACCTGCAGCGTCTTTAGCGTTGCAACCCATTTTGATTGTTTCGTCCAAAAGACCGCTTAACTTATTGTTTGAAATAAGCATATCAATTTCTTTTTCAGAAATTCCCGCAGCACGGTAATCGTCTGCTTTTTCGTCAACCGCAACAGGTTTGTTTGCCTTAATCTGTTCAAGCCATTCATCGTCAATTACGATTGGCATAAGGTTTGCATCAGGGAAATAACGATAGTCCGCTTCTGTTTCTTTGTTTCTCATAGCAAAGGTTTTTCCGCTTGCATCGTCAAATCTTCTTGTTTCCTGAACAAGTTCTTCAATTTCATATTCAATAGCATCAATATGTCTCTGTGATTCGTATTTGATTGCTTTTTCAATAGCTTCAAATGAGCTCATATTTTTAATTTCGGTACGAACGCCGAACTCCTGACTTCCTTCAGGACGAACAGAAATGTTAACGTCGCAACGCATTGCGCCTTCTTCACATTCTGAAATTCCGCCTGAACGGAACATTGATTTTAACTTATTAAGATAAGTTACAACTTCTTCAGCACTTCTGAAATCAGGCTGAGTAACAATTTCGATAAGAGGTACGCTTGTACGGTTAAAGTCTACATATGAAGAATTACCGCTGTGAACAAGTTTACCTGCATCTTCTTCCATATGAATCTGTTTGATTCTGATATCTCTTGCTCCTCCAGATGTTTTTAAAGTAACAACACCGTTTGTGCAGATAGGATGATTAATCTGAGTAATCTGATATGCACAAGGAAGGTCAGGATAGTAGTAGTTTTTCTTATCAAAAGTTGTATATTTGTTAATTTCGCAGTTAAGCATAAGACCTGCAGTTGCTGCGAGCTCCACAACTCTTTTATTCATAACAGGGAGCATACCAGGCATACCGCTGCAAGCAGGACAAACACAATCGTTAGGTTCATTTGCTGAAGAGTGTCCTCCGCAAGAACAGAAGATTTTTGAATTAGTGTCAAGTTCAACGTGTGTTTCAAGACCGATAACCAATTCGTAATTCATATTATTTGCCCTCCTTTTCTACTGCATTTGCTAAACTTAAAAGTGTGCTTTCTGAAAACGCCTTACCTGTAAGTTCAACGCCACAAGTTGAAAGTGCAGGAACACCGATAAGGTTAGCCGCCGCTGTAAACACGCTTTCTTCAAAAACTTTGCCGAAAGCATCTTTGATGTCATATGCTTCATAAGAAGCCTTTGATGTTGCAGGAGTTAAAACTGCATCATACTCTTCAAAAAGTTTTGCCATACCTTCAGCAACAACTCTTCTTACACGAAGTGATTTATCAAAGCAATCTTTATATCTGTTTTTTGACAAAACATCTGAACCGTAAAGGATAACTGCTTTTGTAAGGAAGTTAAAACCTTCAGTTCTTGAATTTACATAAAGTTCGTCAATATTTTTGTATTCTTTTGCACGATGACCGTATTTTACACCGTCGTAACGAGAAACGTTGTTACAGGTTTCAGCGCACATTAAAATCTGCCAAGCAGTGTTTGCGATTTCAAACAAATCGCAACTGATTTCAACAACTTCAACACCTTTTGCTTTCAAAGAGTCTGCAAAAGCCATAACTTTTTTCTTTGTTTCATCGTCTGCTTTTTCTAAAAGTTCTTTTACAATGCAAACTTTTTTGCCTTCGATTTTTTCATCAACGCTATATTCATAGTTTGCTTCAGGAAGGCTTGTTCCGTCTTTATCATCGTGGCCTGCGATAACTGACATAATTTCGGCAACATTTTCAGCGCCTTTTGCATACACACCAAGCTGTTCGCCTGATGCCGCACAAGAAATCACGCCATAACGTGAAACTGTGCCGTAGGTTGGTTTTAAGAAGTCCACACCTGAAAGAGCTGCCGCTCTTCTTGTAGCACCATTCATATCAACACCAAGTGCCGCTTTTACATCGCCTGATTTAACAAGCTCTGCAGCCGCACCAAGAAGTGTGCCTTCTTGTTTGTTGTAGTGTGAAAATTCACCAACTAAATCAAGACCG
>JAZRDC010000063.1:0-11967 GCA_045660065.1 Clostridia bacterium | reverse complement strand
TAAAATTACTTAACTGATATTTTTCTTGTGAAGGAGAAATTTGGAAGATGAATATTATTATAGTAGGTTGCGGTAAAGTAGGTCAGAAAATCACAGAAATGTTAAGCCTTGAAAAGGAACACAATATTACCGTTGTGGATCTTAACTATTCTGTGGTATCTTCTCTTACCAATGAATATGACATAATGGGCGTTGAAGGCAGCGGAACAAGTCTTGAAACTTTAACAGAAGCGGGTATTGAAAACGCCGATATATTAATTGCAATAACAGGCTCAGATGAAATTAATATCATAACCTGCCTTATTGCAAAAAAAGCAGGTAACTGCAAAACAATTGCAAGAGTAAGAAAGCCTGAGTACAGAAAAGAAATAAATCTTATCAAAGACGAACTTGGTCTTGCAATGGTAATTAATCCCGAACTTGCGGCAGCGTCTGAAATTGCCCGTCTTATAAGATTCCCTTCTGCCATTCAGATAGATACTTTTGCAAAGGGCAGAGTTGAAATTTTAAAATTCAAAATCGGTGAAGGTTCACCTTTGTGTGATTTGAAAATCGCCGATATGAGCCATAAATTAAACTGTCAGGTTTTGGTGTGCGGTGTTGAACGAGGGGACGAAGCGGCAATCCCGAGAGGTGATTTTGTCTTAAAGGAAGGGGACAAAATCAGCATTGTTGGTTCATATGAAAATGTAACCGACTTTTTCAAAAAAATCGGATTTAAGTCCCAGACCATAAGGGATACAACCATAGTTGGCGGCGGCGAAACTGCATATTATCTTGCAAAGCAGTTGCTTACAACAGGGGTAAGGGTTAAAATAATCGAAAAAGACCCCAAAAGATGTGATGAACTCTGCGAACTTCTTCCAAAAGCCACCATTATCAACGGCGACGGTACTGACACCCGTGTATTAATGGAAGAAGGACTTGAAAATTCAGGTTCTTTCGTAACTTTGATTAATATTGACGAAGAAAATATTATGCTTTCACTTTTTGCAAAAAGCAAAACAGACGGTAAAATCATTACAAAAATCAACAAGATTGCATACGACGAGGTTATTAACGGTCTTGATCTTGATGCAATAATTTATCCTAAAAATATTACTGCCGAGTATATCGTAAGATTTGTAAGGGCTACCAACAACTCTCTTGGCAACAATATTGAAACAGTACACTTTATTTTAGACGGTAAGGCAGAAGCACTTGAGTTTAAAATCGAAAAAGACTCACCTGTTGCAGACATAACTTTAGAAGAATTAAACCTTAAAGAAAATGTTCTTATTGCCTGCATCAACCGTGGAACAAAGGTATTTATGCCACGCGGTAAAGATATGATTAAAGCAGGCGACAATGTGGTTGTGGTTACAACTTCAAGCGGATTTGAAGATATCAGAGATATTTTAAGATAGGTGCAAAAAAATGAATTTAAGACTTATTTTCTCAACTCTTGGCAGGGTGCTTATCATAGAGGCGGTATGTCTTTTGCTTCCGCTTTTGTGCTCGGTTATTTATAAAGAAGTTTATATATTGGATTTTCTTATTTGTATCGGTTTATGCCTTTTAGCAGGTCTTGGACTTATGCTTCTTAAACCGAAAAACAAAACCTTTTTTTCAAAAGAAGGCTTTGTTACTGTTGCCCTTTCCTGGATTATCATAAGTATATTCGGTGCTTTTCCTTTTATGGTAACAGGGTTCATTCCAAACTTTTTTGATGCGTTTTTTGAAACTGCATCAGGATTTTCCACAACGGGCGCATCAATTTTATCAGATGTTGAAATTCTCCCTAAAAGCCTTTTGCTTTGGAGAAGTTTTACCCACTGGATTGGCGGTATGGGTGTTTTGGTGTTTTTGGTTGCAATTCTTTCGCTTTCGGGAGGAAGTAATGTTTACCTGGTAAAGGCAGAAAGCCCCGGGCCCTCTGTGAGCAAACTTGTTCCAAAGGTAAAAGAGGGCGCAAAAATCCTTTATTTAATTTATATCGGACTTACTGTGCTGGAAATTATTTTCCTGCTTATAGGAGAACTCGATTTGTTTTCTGCCATTACCTTAACCTTTGGTACGGCAGGTACGGGCGGATTTGGAATACTTAATTCTTCAATTGCAGATTATACACCATATGTTCAGAATGTTATAACAGTGTTTATGCTGATTTTTGGTGTGGATTTTTCAATTTATTATCTGATTATTTTAAGAAAGTTCAAGTCAGTTTTCAAATCAGACGAATTTAAGGCGTACATTGGAATTGTTGCAGTTTCAATTGCGATTATTACAATAAACTGCTTGTCGATTTTCGGCAATCTATGGGAAACACTTCGCCACAGTGCCTTTCAGGTAGCGTCAATTATAACTACAACAGGCTACTCTACCACAGACTTTGATTTGTGGCCCAGCCTTTCAAAAACAATTCTGGTTATGCTTATGTTTATCGGTGCCTGTGCAGGATCAACGGGCGGTGGTATGAAGGTTTCGAGAATAATACTGCTTTTAAAAAGCGTTGTAAAAGAAGTAAAAATTATGGCGCATCCAAGAACCACTTTTAAAACTACAATGAACGGCAGAGTGGTTGAGCACGAAACAATCCGTGCGGTAAATGTGTTCACAGCGGTGTATTTTGTTATCTTTTTCGGTGCACTTTTGTTAATAAGCATTGATAATTTTGATTTTGCAACAAACTTTACTGCAATTGCGGCAACAATAAATAATATAGGTCCGGGTCTTAATATGGTAGGCCCTACTCAGAATTTTTCTTGTTTTTCTGATTTTTCCACATTTATCCTTTCAATGGTGATGCTCACAGGAAGACTTGAAATATTCCCGATGTTAATGCTATTTGCACCAACAACATGGAAAAAATAAAAGCCGAAGGCTTTGATTTTTTCCTATCCCTTGTTTGCAAATTTGTTCGCTCGCGCATATTTTGTTGCGGGCAACAAAATATCAAATTTATAGGAATAAAAAGTCAGGCGCATGTCCTGACTTTTTATGATTTTATGATTTTTTAGCATGGCTTCGTGGGTTTTGCGTTATTTTGGTATATTTTTAAGGACTTGCCATATCTGTTCTTTTGCGTAGTCGATAACTAAAATTTTGGGAGTTCCTAAAAGGGAATTTATTGTGTAGTCAACATACAAAATTCCAAGCACAAGAACAACAATCATTAAAAAAGTTTTTAAAGCATTTTTCATTAAATCACCTTTTAATAGTATTTCCCCCATTTATCTGATATACTCATTTATAATTTCGGCAAAAAGTTCTGCGCTTAAAAGTGCTTCTTCCAATGTATTTCCGTCTGTGCCGAACTCTACGATTAAAGCGTTGTTTGTAATATGGCCGTTAAAGCGCTCTACTCTTAAATCTATGGGACGCATAAGCCCATCGTGCATCTTGTTTGCAACCGCCTGAAGTCCGATTGCAAATTTTAAATTTTCCCGCCAGTTATCGTGTGTAAGTCCACCCTGATTTGTGCCTGCCACTATCATAAGTTGAGCCGCCTTTTTGTTTTGCAGATTATATGTAAGTTTTGTGCGGTTGCCATCGGCTGTTACTATTGCATCACGGTGGATATCCAAAACTATGTCAATTTCAGGATAGTACTCTAAATACCACTCCAAAGTTTTAAGGGAGTTTTTGTAAGAACCGTTATAATCGGGGTAGTCGTGAAGCACTATGTCGTGTAGCACATTAAATCCCTTTTCTTCTAAATGTTTTTCTAAAACAGTTCCGATTTTTACTACATTTTTTTCTGTGTCTGTGGTGCGTGATGTTGTCTGATCCGCAAAGCCTTCTGTTGCGTGGGTGTGGATAATTAAAATCTGCGGACTTTTTTTCTTATTTGGCGGTTTGTAGCCCTCCATAAGTGATTCTGCATTTATTTCATACTTTGTGTGATTTTTTATTAAAACATCATCGTAGTTGATAAAATCCCCTGAATTATAGTATTTTACCTGAGTTTCGTACACAGGCTCAGGTTCTTGATTTTCATTTTCAAGTTCGTTTATAACTTCAGGGTTGAAAACAGGAGCCTCGGATTTTGGGGTAGTAATTGCGGCATTTTTTAACTGGTCTAAAAAGGTTTTTGGGCTTGTACGGTAAACAGAAAATGTGTCGGATATGGCTTTTTCAACATTTATATTTTTAAAAATATGGCATGTGGCGGGATTTTTGCACACAAAAAACACTCCCGTTATCACAAAAAAAGATAAAAGTTTTGCCAGTATATCCCAGAATCTGTCTTGCTTCACATTTTTCCTCCCCGTAAATAATCCATATAAAATTTTATGGCAAATTTCCCTTTATTATTCAAAAAACATTTACAAAACCTTTGCAAAATAGTATAATAAATCTATAAATCAATGGGAGATAAAATATGATTGAATTACTTTGTCCCGCAGGTTCTCCCAAATCAATGGAGGCGGCGGTGAAATCGGGGGCAGACGCAGTTTATTTCGGCGGTTCTGCTTTAAATGCTCGGGCATCGGCAGTAAATTTTAAAGATGAAGAACTTGGAAAATGGGTGTCATTTTGCCACAAAAGGGGCGTTAAGTGTTACTTAACGCTTAATACTGTTGTGTCTGACAGAGAAATCAAACAAATGGCAGACTATATTAAATTTATCACAGATTGCGGAGTTGACGCAGTTATTGTCCAGAGTATTGGTTTGGTTAAAGTAATAAAATCGATCTCGCCGGAATTAGAAGTTCACGCAAGTACGCAGATGTCTGTGCATAATTTAAGCGGTGTTGAAATTGCGGCTTCTCTTGGTTGTTCAAGAGTTGTTGTTGCCCGTGAACTTTCAAAGGAAAATATTGAATTTATCTGCAAAAACACAAAAACAGAAATAGAAAGTTTTATCCACGGCGCACTTTGTATGAGTTACTCTGGGCAGTGTTATCTGTCGGCACTCATTGGGTCAAGAAGCGGAAATCGTGGTGGGTGCGCTCAGCCTTGCAGACAAAATTACAAAGGCGGATACCGTCTGAGTTTAAAAGACCTTTGTATGGCGCAAAACTTTACCGACTTTTTGAAAACAGGGGTAACTTCTTTGAAAATTGAGGGCAGACTTAAAAGCCCCGAATATGTAGGTGGAGTTGCTTCGATTTACAGAAAATTGATTGACGAAAAAAGAAATGCTAACGAAAAAGAAATTTCGGATTTAAAACGCCTTTTTTCAAGAAGCGGATTTACAAACGGGTACTTTAAAAATCAAAAAGGCAAAGAGATGTTTGGCATAAGAACCGAGAAAGACAAGGAAATGTCAAAAGGATTTGCCTTAAAAATCCCTGATATAAAGCCAAAACCTGAAATTGTTATGGGTAAAAGACAAACAAAAGACCAACTGCCACAATTGGTAGGTTACAAATACAAAAAAAGTGTTTATAATTTCCACTTTTTAAAAGAAAGCCAGATTCCTGATAAGAAATATCTTGACCTTGCCCATCATATATGGCTTCCTTTATATGAAATCAAAAATTTCAAAGATGAAAGACTTGGGGCAATACTTCCTGCGGTAGTAACTGACACGGAAATGGAAAAAGTCAAAAAAAGACTTGTGCAGACGGGAGTTAAAAAAGCCCTTTGCAGAACAATCAGCCATATAAAACTGTGCCAAGATTTAGGGATTGAGCCTCACGGCGCATTTTCAATGAATTTTTACAATTCATACGACCTTATGACTGCAAAAGAAATCGGGCTTAAAGAAACTGCAGTTTCAATTGAGGCAAAACTTGCCCAAATCAGGGATATGAAAAAACCGATGCCAACAAATGCGGTGGTTTACGGGAAAATCCCTGTTATGACCACAGAAAACTGCATTATAAAAAATTCGGGAAAGTGTATAAATTATAAAGGAAAAGATGTACTTGCAGACAGAAACGCATCATTTGATGTTGTTTGCGAGTTTGGTCACAGAAATATAATTTTAAACTCGGTGCCTATAAATCTCTCAGATAAAATGAAAGAATTTTCGGGAAAAGACATAAAAGGACTTGAATTTTTATTTACAACTGAAAGCAAAAAAGAAGTTGAGCAAATAATTGAAAGTTATTTAAAAGGCTCAAAACCGAAAGGAAACTTTACAAGAGGATTATACTTTAGATAAAAAAAGAGTTGCTTGTAGCAACTCTTTTTTTATTATTGAAATTGTTTTTTTAATTTGTTAAACGACATTATAAATGCAATTACCAAAATTGCAGATGTACCTATCCAGGAAACTGGGTAGGATGTGTATAAAACGGGGAGTGTAGGGAAAAGTTTAAACACAGTAAGCACCCATGTAATTCTTATTCCGCACACACCTAAAATGCATGAAAGCATTGAGGTAACAGATTTTCCCATTCCGCGGAGAGCACCGACCGTTACATCCATCAGCGCACAAAGAATGTAGGTGGGGCAGATGTAGGTAAGTCTTAAAACTGCAAAGTCGATAACTTCTTTTGAGTTTGTGTAAATTCTGCTCAAAGGGACTGCGAAAATAAGAGTCAATGCAGAGAGTATTCCGCCTACTGCCATTGAAATAATGCAGGAGTAGATAAATACTTTTTTAATTCTGTCAATTTTGCCTGCACCGAAATTCTGACCTGTAAATGAAATTGTTGCCTGAGTTACAGAGTTTTCTGCGGTGTAGATAAATCCCTCAAGGTTTGCGGCAACAGAGTTTCCCGCAACGGCAACAGAACCAAAACCGTTAATGGCTGACTGAATAAGGGAATTTGAAATTGAAAAGACGGTGCTCTGAATTCCGCCAGGGATACCAAAGGCAAGAATTCTCATTAAAGTCTTTTTGGTGATTTTCAGTTGGGACAAAATAAGTCTGTAACTTTCTTCTGATTTTAAGAAACATCTTAAAACAAAAATTGAAGATAAATACTGTGAAACTATGGTTGCAATTGCAACACCTGCAACGCTCATTTTAAATGGAATTACCAAAATCAGGTTCAAAACAACATTTACAAGACCTGTAAACACAAGAATATACAACGGTCTTTTGGTGTCTCCGATTGCACGGAGCATTGCCGCACCGAAGTTGTAAACCAAAAGAGCAGGCATGCCAAGAAAAATAATTTTCATATAAAGGCTGGAAAGTTCAATGGCATCTGCGGGAGTTTTCATTAGAACAAGTAAAGGTTTTGAAACAAAAAGGCCTAAAATACCAAGGAAAATTCCGCAGATTATGCTAAGAAGTGCCGAGGTGTGAACAGTGTCGGCGATTTTTTTCTTATTTCCCTCACCGTATGCGTTGGCAAGTACGATGTTAGAGCCAGTGGCAAGTCCCATAAAAAAGTTAAGAAGCAGATTGGTCAATGGTCCAGCCGCACCAACTGCAGCCAAAGCCTCTTTTCCTGCAAATCTGCCAACAACTGCAATATCTGCCGCGTTATAAAGAAGTTGCAAAAGACCTGTTAATACAATAGGAATTGTAAAAACAATCATCTTGCCGAAAATACTGCCGTTTGTCATATCCATTTCGTGTTTTTTAGCCATATTTCCCCCTCCTTACCATATTTATTTTAGCACTTTAAAATAATTTGTCAATAAAAAATCCCGAATAAAATTCGGGATTTGTAATCTTTTTAGAGGTCAACAACCTGACCTGTAAGTCTTGACTTCTCAGCTGCAAAAACAATTTTGTGGTTTTCATTTGACTGAGAAATTGTGCAAAGTGATTTGCCTGTGTAAGTACCTGTCATAATTTCATACAATGATGAAATGATACCAACATCGCCGCCACCATGACCATTCTTGGCTGCTTCATCAACAAGTGGCACCTGTTCTTCTTTCCAGTCGTCATGAGTATAAACAAGAATTTCTTCTTTTTCAAATGAAGCAGTAATTCCGCCTTCAGTACCCATAATGCTTATAGTTCTGCCACTCTTACCGAAGCAAGACATTGTAAATGCAACCATAATATCGTCTTCAAATTCCATATTAACAACCTGATGGTCAACAACATCGTTGTCGCATTTGTAAACGCATTTACCAAACTGTTTGGTTTTGAGTGCTTCTAAAACATCATCGTCAGTTGCATCAACTATTCCTGTGCAAGCAGCTCTGAACCAGCCTTTATCTTCACTTTCGAGATAAAGTTTTTTAGCACTGAATCTGCAATCGTCTTTGTATTTGCAATCCATGCAACGTTCTGCACTGCCCTCAGGAGCGTTTTCTTCTTTAAAATATGTAAGTTTACCGAAAGACTGAACTCTTTTGCACTTTTTACCGATGAGCCACTGCAAAATATCAGCATCGTGGCAGGTTTTCTGCAAAAGCATTGTGCTTGATTTTTCAGAGTTACCCCAGTTTCCTCTTACAAAACTGTGGCTCTGGTGAATGTTACCAACACTTTCCATATGATGGATATTTACAACTTTACCGATTTTTCCACTGTCAATAATGTTTTTAAGTGTGATAAAGAACGGAGTAAATCTTAAAACGTGGCAGATAATAACTTTAACGCCCATTTCGTTTGCATAATCGGTGATTTTCTGACATTCTTCTTCAGTTGGTGCGATTGGCTTTTCCAAAAGCAAATCGTATTTTAATGAAATGGCTTTCATTGCAGGCTCAAAATGTTGACGGTCCTGGGTGCAGATAAGAGCAACATCTGCAATTTTGCCAAGATCTAACAATGGCTTGTAATCGTCAAAGCACATATCGCTCGGAATGTTGAATAAATTTTTAACATATTCTCTTCTGGTAACGAGTGGTTCTGCAACAGCTACAATTTCAAACTTTTCAGGAAGCTCAGCCATTTTTCTTGCATAACCCATACCACGAAGTCCGGCCCCTATTAATACTACTTTAACTTTTTCCATAAAAAATAACTCCAGTACAAAAGTATTGACAAACTATACATAGTTTGCTATTCTTATTATAGAACAAGTTGACAGAAAATGCAATACATATTTGGCTATTATTTTTATATATTTGGATATTTTTGGAGGAAAATATGGAAAAAGAAGTGGAAAATAATGTAACTCTGCCAAAAAAAAGGATTCTTGAGAGTTCGATAAATGTTTCATCAATTCATTCAATTTATACACATACTCATCAAAAAGGGTTCGCATTTTGCGGCGAATCCCATCCTTATTATGAAATAAATATAATAACCGAAGGTACTTTAGGACTTACCATTGATGATAAACTTTATGAACTGAGCAAAGGACACGGCGTTATTATTCCCGCAGGGGCATTTCATAAGAACTGGACAATAGGCCAGAGTGATGTGAAATTTTTTGTTATTTCCTTTGATGCGGTAACCAAAGGTTTTTCTTTGACAGATGATATAGTTTACACAATTTCTGAAAGCGACCATTTTTATATTGACAAAATCATTGCCGAAGGAATTGATTGGGCACACGATAAAACAAAACCTGAGCGTTTTGCACAGCAGATGATTAAAAACAGTTTGGAATGTCTTATACTTTCAATGCTTCGTCAGAGTGTTGAAGGCTCTGCATACACATCGGTATCAAGTAATGTTTTTTATAAAGCCATTCATTATATGAATAAAAATATAGAAAAAAATATTACAATGGAAGAACTTGCAAAGTATTCAAGTACAAGCGTTGCAAACCTTAAAAAAGTTTTCAAAAAGTATACCGGCAACGGTACAATTCACCATTTCAATATATTAAAACTTGAACATTCAAAGGAACTTCTCAAAACAGAAGTGTCAGTTTCGGAAGTTTCATTTATGCTTTCGTTTTCTTCGCAAAACCATTTTGCCCAAAGTTTCAAAAAGGCATTTGGGATAACACCTACCGAGTATAAAAAACAACTGAATAAGCAAAACTGAAATCGTTTACATTTTCTATTGACTTTTACATTAATTTGGTTTATACTGTTTTAGAGATCAGATGAAAACCTTTTCAAGGAGAGATGAAAATGATAAAAGAATTAGGCCTTCAACTTCATACAATAAGAGATTTTATGCAGACTGAAGATGATATTAAAAGAAGTTTTGAAAAAATAAAAAAATTAGGTTATGACCTGGCCCAGACAGCAGGTGTAAGCAAGGTTGTTACCCACGAACAGTTCGGGAAAATAGCAAAAGATGCAGGTATTGAAATCATCGGAACTCATGAACCGTTAGATTATAACTTAGAAGATATAGACCGTGCAGTTAAAAATCACAAAGCACTTGGCACAACTAACTGCGGCGTTGGCGGATTTTGGGAGAGAAACGGTAAAACCTGGGCAGACGGCTTTGCAAATATGAAAAAATTATGCGCTCTTCTTAAAGAACACGGCCTTAACTTTACATATCATAACCACAGCCACGAATTTATGAAATTAGACGGTAAGTTCATTATGCAGCATTTGATTGATTTGTTTAAAGATGTGGATAATATGACATTCTGCCTTGATACATACTGGCTCCAGCACGGCGGCGTTTCAATCCTTGAATGGATGGATAAGGTTAACGGAAAAGTTGATATACTTCATCTTAAAGAAATGGAAAGAAAAGCAGAGGGTCCTGTAATTTCTGAAATTGGTAACGGAAGCATCAACTGGGAAGCAGTTATCAAAAAAGCAGATGAAATCGGTGTTAAATATTATGTTGTTGAGCAGGATTCATGCGACGGAGACCCATTTGAAAGCATTAAAATTTCAAGCGACTACTTACACGCAAACTTTATGTAAGAAAAAGGAAATGTAAAATTCTCGAAAATATGAACTAAATGGGGTTCACTTCATTTAAGGGATTTTCTATTTATACAAAAAACGGGACGGCCTGAAGGCCGTCCCTTGCATTTATAATATATTTAAAAGTTCGGTTACTGATTTTACAGTATAAGTAACATTAAGGTCGGTTGTTTTGTTATCGGGGTTTACCCAGGCGGTGTCAATGCCTGCATTAATTCCGCCCAGAATGTCAGAGGTCAGAGAATCGCCGATAATTAAGATTTTTGATTTGTCTTTTTCGTTAATGTTTGCAAAAACAACATCAAAAAATTCTTTGTTGGGTTTACTTGCACCAATCTGGTCAGAATTGAACACCTTTTTGAACATAGGATAAAAACCGCTGCCCTTTAGTCTTGATGTGGAAACCCACAAAAGGGCATTGGTTACGGCGTAAGTTTCGTATTTTTCATTGAGTTTTGCAAGAGTTTCTTTTGCACCCTCAATTTCAAAAAAACCTTGGGAAATGTTTTCAACGAAGTTTTTGTTGATTTCTTCGGCATTTAAATCAAGATTATAAAACTGGCAGAGTTCTTCAAATCTTTGAACCACAAGGCGCTCTTTGGTGATTTCTTTTTTCTGATATTTTTCCCAAAGTGCCGCATTTATATTTGAATATGTTTTTACCACTTCATCAGTTGGAACAAGCCCCATATTTTCAAGTGTTTTTGATACTGCGACTTTTTCCGCTTTTTTAAAATCTAAAAGTGTGTCATCAATATCGAACAAAAGTGTTGTATACATAAAATTTCCTCTTTTTCGTTTTTATAACAAAAAGCCTCTTAAAAAAGAGGCTTTTGTACTTTTGGGGATTTTTAACATTCCCAAATTATTTGCTGAAAAGTTTTGCTGTTGTAGTAGCTTCGTCCCACATAACTTCAACGCCCATAGCGTCGCCGATTGCACGAAGAGGAACTAATGTTCTTCCGCCAACTTCTCTTGCAGGAACCTGCAACTGAACAGGGTTGCTGTTAACGAACATAACATTGTTGTCAATCTGCAATACAATGATAAGGTCGCCTTTTCTTGAAATAACTGTTCTTGTTGCATCATCGTAATCAACTGTTGCGCCAAGTGTTTCAAAAATCTTTCTTACAGGAACCAATGTTCTTCCTTCTTCAGTAACAGGTTTCTGATCGAATTCAAGCTGAGTACCATCTAAAGTAACTTTGATATCCAAACTTGTGTCAAACACAGGTGCAGCAAATGCTACAACACCGAGGCACATAACAAGTGCCAATGTTAATGCGATAATCTTTTTCATAGGTTACATCTCCTTTAAAGTTTATATAA
>JAZRDC010000062.1:0-2677 GCA_045660065.1 Clostridia bacterium | reverse complement strand
TATAATTATACACAATCATCCGCCTTTTTTCAACAAAAAATTATAAAAACGCGGAATTTGAAAAAATTAGCATATCTTTTTACATAATTAATTGACATTGGGGTATAAAAGTTATAAAATAAATAATGTATAGAAATTTTTTAAGTTGGGAGCCGATAATGTGGAAAAATTTATTCAGGCAGTAGACCAAAATAAAGAACTTATTTTAAATGCGTTAGATTATATCTGGAAAAATCCTGAAACAGGGTACAAAGAAGTAAAAACATCAAAGTATCTTGAGCAGGAGTTTGAAAAATTGGGATATGATCTTGTAAAAGCAGGAGATATTCCGGGGTTTTACACTGTTTTGGATACGGGAGTGCCCGGGCCTGAAGTTTTGGTATTAGGCGAACTTGATTCGCTTATCTGCGAAACTCACCCCGATGCAGACAAAGACACAAAGGCAGTTCATTGTTGCGGACACGCTGCACAGGCGGCGGCTCTTTTAGGGTTGGCAGCAGCGCTTAAAGAACCCGGAGTTTTGGATAATATGTGCGGGAAAATTCGGCTTTGTGCAGTTCCTGCAGAAGAATTAATTGAAATTGAATACAGAACTTCTCTTAAAGAAAAGGAAATTATTAAATATTTCGGCGGTAAAACCGAGTTTTTACACAGAGGCTATTTTGACGGCATTGACCTTGCCTTTATGGTGCATACTACACAAGGAAAGGAAATTACTGTTCGTTCAGGCTCTGTTGGATGTCTTGCAAAAAGAGCAATCTATAAAGGAAAGTCCTCTCACGCGGGAGGTTCGCCTTGGAACGGATGCAATGCTTTATATGCGGCAAACCTTGGATTAAATGCTATAAATGCTTTAAGAGAAACATTTAAGGAAGATGATATTGTAAGAGTTCATCCTATTATAACTCAGGGTGGAAGTGCGGTTAACGCAATTCCTGATACAGTTGTACTTGAAAGTTTTGTAAGAGGAAAAACTTTTGAAGCAATAGAAAAAACAAATAAAAAAGTAAATCGTGCACTGACAGGTGCGGCACTCTCGCTTGGTGCAAATGTTGAAATTCAGGATAAACCCGGTTACGCTCCTCTTGTTAACTGCGAAGGTATGATTGATATGGTATTGGAGGCGGCAGACATTTTACCTGACATACCAAAAAACAGGGATTATAACACAGGCTCGGGAAGTACCGATATGGGAGATTTGTCAGGAATTATACCGTCAGTTCATCCATATATGCCGGGGGCGGTTGGCACAAGCCACGGGAATGATTATTATATTGAAAATCCTTCCCTTGCCTGCATTGGCTCAGCCAAATGGCAACTTAATATGCTCGGCATTCTTTTGAAAGACGGTGGCAAAAGAGCAAAAGAAATTAAAGAAAATTTCAAGCCTATATTTAGTTCAAAAGAAGAGTACTTTGAATATATTGATTCTCTTATGTCAGAAGGGGACAGAATTATATATAAAGAAGGCGTAGCAATTACAGATGAGGCAGAAACAAGGATTTAGGGGAAAGTTATGAATTTTACAAAATTGAAGGATTGTATGGATAGTCTGATGGCAGACCATAAAGTCCCCGGACTTGATATTATAGTAAATAAAGACCACAAGGAAATTTTCAGGTACACAAAAGGCTTTTCTGATATTGAAAGTAAAAGAAAAATGCAGGGAAACGAAATTTACGATATTTATTCTATGACCAAAATGATAACCTGCACATCTGCTCTTCAACTTATTGAAAAGGGTAAAATTTCTTTGGAAGATGAAATATCAGAGTTTCTTCCGGAATTTAAAAAGATGAAAATATCTGAATATGATTTTGATGCCTCACAGGGGCAAAAAATCGCATCAGGTATAGAAACTGATACAAAATTGAAAGTAGATTTTGATGGGGTTGCCAAAACCCCTATAACAATAAAGCACCTGTTTACAATGTCGGCAGGACTTGATTACGGATTAGACGCACTTTACGAAAAGGCAGAAGAAAAAAGCACTACAAGAGAAATTGTTTCTTTCATATCAGAGGCGGTTTTAGGCTTTGAGCCGGGCACAAGATTCCGTTACAGTCTTTGCCACGATGTGCTTGGTGCGATTGTTGAAGTGGTATCAAGCCAAAAACTTGGTGATTATATGAAAGAGAATATTTTTGTGCCTTTGGGTATGAACAATACTTCTTTTGATATGCCGGTCAGCGACAGAGTTATGGTAAAATACAGAAATGAAAACGGCAAACTTGTAAAAGCGGAGCAAGGTAACTGGTTTAAGATTACAAAGGATTACCAAAGTGGTGGAGCGGGTCTTAATTCAACTGCCGAGGATTACGCATTGTTTTTAGATGCTTTAGCTTGTGGTGGAGTTGGCGAAAAGGGAAAACGAATTTTGTCGGAAGACTCTGTAAAGCTTATGGGAACAAATCATCTTGAAGGCAAAGCATTAAATGATTTTGATAAATTAAGAAAAGGCTATGGCTACGGACTTGGAGTAAGAGTTCATATTGATAAACAATCAAGCGGAAATTTAAGCCCTGTTGGTGAGTTTGGCTGGGACGGTGCTGCAGGTGCATTTTCACTGGTTGATACCAAAAACAAATTATCGGTTGCATATTTTCAGGAAATGTTTGGCTGGGATTTGAAAATGCAGCATTTAATAACAAATGCACTTTATTCGTGCATAGAACGC
>JAZRDC010000061.1:0-28616 GCA_045660065.1 Clostridia bacterium | reverse complement strand
ATTTGCAGATAAAATGATATTTTCCACCGAAATTGATTCTTCTAAAAAAGATGATATGTCAAGTGTGTTTTCAGTAGGCGATTCTGTTTTTAACAAAGTTTCATTCGTGTATGGCGCTAATGGTTCTGGTAAAACATTTTTTTGTAAGATTATTAAAGAAATTCAAAGAATATTGGAATGGTCGCCTCTCACAATGAGTAATGCACAGTTTTTATCCTTGCCACAATTTAAGGGAATTGATGCACCTGTAAAAAACTTTGCCTTTGATGAAAGTTATAGCAATAGACCTACATCATTTGCAATTGAAATAGTTGTAGATGGCATTACATATTCTTACCAATTCTCAATACATGAAAAAAGGATTTTAAATGAAAGATTAACAAAAAAATATCGTAGAACCGAAATTATTTTAGACCGCACATCCCCATCTTTTAAGGATATCATGTTGCGTTCTGAATTGAAAAATTTCGAATCATCTAAGCACGTTGTTAAAGAAGAAGCTTTGTGTCTTCCGGTTGCCGCTATGCTAAATAATGCCTTGGCACAAAAAATTATTACAGCATTACAGGATATTCAGGTTGTTAATATGACGGCAGCTCGTCTAAATCCAACAAGTCATAAAGAATCCTTTTCAGAAGACAGAGTCAAAAAATATATTAGCATATTACAAAAAGCAGACCCTACCATAAGAGATATGAAAGTATCATATTCCGAAGAGGAAGTAGCTAGACAAAAAATTGAAAATGACGACTTCGAAAACAGAGAAATAATTGCTAAAAAAACAACCGTTGGCATTGAAACAGAGCATGCCGTTTACTATAACGGAGAAGAAAAAATTAGCAAGCCCATTGCTTTCTTTGCAGATGAATCTCTGGGTACGGTTAAACTCTTTACAATGCTTCCATATTTGTACGACGTCTTGGAAATAGGTGGGGTACTTGTAATTGATGAAATTGAGAACGGATTGCACTTGTTTTTAGTAAAGGAAATAATAAAATTATTTTCTTCAGAAAATAGTAACCCTCATCACGCTCAGTTAATATGCACTTCACATCAGCCACTCTTGTTGAATGATGGGTGTCGCAGAGATCAGGTGTGGGTAACAAATAAAAACGAGTTCGGCAAGAGCTGTTTATATAGAATGAGCGAGTTGAAGACCGCACACGCAAAGACAAATGTTTATAAACGCATTTTAGATGGTGCGTTTGGATGCAATCCAGAAATCTTTTTTCAAAATAACATATAGGGATAAAAAGAGAAACACCGAGCGGCAACTCGGTGTCCTGCAGAAAGAGAAAAGCACGAAACGATGTACAATGTCCTTTAAACACCTATCATTGTATCACATTTAATTTTCGAATGCAATAGGAAATTTGTTTTTAGAAAGTAAAAACTGCAGGCTTTTTTGAAATTATGATTATATAGATATTGTTTTTTCAAAGGAGTGATTTTATGCAAATTAAGTATAAGTATTATATTTGCAGATGTGGAAGAAAGGTAATTCCGCTTTCTAATCTATGTAAATGTCCGTACTGTGGACGAGTTACAATTGTAAAGTGAGGTAATACAAATGAAAAAGAACCAACATGTAACGCCTCACCCCCTTGGAGGCTGGCAAGTTAAAGGGGCTAATAACCAACGCGCAACAGCGAGAACGCGAACGCAGGAAGATGCTATAAAAATTGCACGAGATATTGCAATTAACAATCATTCTGAAGTAGTCATTCATCGTGCGAATGGTAAAATTAGAGATAAAAACTCATACGGAAACGACTCGTTTCCTCCGAAAGGCTAAGGTGATATTATGAAGTCAAAAATTGTATCTTATGATTTATGTACCCCGGGTCGAGATTATAAAGCATTATATGAAAAGCTGAAATCATATACTAAGTGGGGTAAGATTACGGAATCCACATGGCTTATTAAAAGTGACAAAACCTGTGTCGATATAAGAGATGAACTGAAAGCTGTAATGGATAAAAACGACAGACTGGTCGTAACTGAAACAACAGATTGTGCAGCGTGGAGTAATGTAATTTGTAGCAGTGAATTTTTAAAAGAAAACTTATAACAGACTAAGGGGTTGCAAATGATTTGCAACCCCTTAACACCAAAATAAGGCAGGTGAAATAGGATGAAAGCTGTAATTTATGCAAGATATTCTTCTGACAATCAGAGAGAAGAGTCAATTGAAGGTCAGCTCCGTGAATGTACGGACTTTGCAGAGAAAAACGGGATGACGATTTTAGCAACATACATAGACAGAGCATTATCTGCAAAGACAGATAACAGACCTGAATTCCAACGAATGATTAAGGATAGCAGCAAAAATTTATTTGATGTAATCATCGTTTGGAAACTTGACCGTTTTGCCAGAAATCGCTATGATTCTGCATATTATAAATCGATGCTCCGCAAAAATGGAGTTAAGGTTATATCTGCAAAAGAAAGTATATCCGAAGGACCTGAAGGAATTATATTAGAATCAATGCTTGAGGGTTATGCAGAATATTACTCAGCAGAACTTGCGCAGAAGGTTACAAGGGGAATGACGGAAAATGCGTTAAAGTGCAGATATAATGGTGGCACTATGCCTCTTGGCTATATGACCGACAAGGACAAGCATTTGGTAATCAATCCTGACACTGCACCAATTGTAATGGAGATATTCACAAGATATGCAGATGGAGAAACTGTAAAAGAAATAACTGATAGTTTAAACTCAAAAGGCTTAAAATCAACTACTGGTGCTAAATTTAATAAAAGCAGCTTACATTCTATATTGAAAAATCGAAAGTACATAGGCGAATATAAATATAGTGATATTGTTATTGAAAACGGCATCCCTGCTATTGTTTCAAATGAATTATTTGAAAAGGTACAAAGCAGGATGGCAACCAATCAAAAAGCACCTGCTAAAGCAAAGGCTCCGGTTGAGTATCTGCTTACAACTAAACTGTTTTGTGGTATGTGCGGAGCATTGATGCTTGGTGAAAGTGGTCACGGTTATAAAGGTGTAGTTTACAACTATTATAAATGTGCCACTGCTAAAAAACACAGAAATTGCAAAAAGAAAACTATTAAAAAGCACATCATTGAAAAAGCAGTTGTTCAGCGTGTAAAAGAGATTATTTTTGATGACTATTTGATAGACAAAATTGCAGATGCAATCATAGAACTTCTTAGTAAAGAAAACACCATCATTCCCGTTTTGCAAAAACAACTTAAAGAAGTTGAAGTATCAATTGAAAATATGCTTAATGCAATACAGCAAGGCATTTTAACTAAGTCTACAAAACAGCGTTTAGACGAACTTGAAAATCAAAAGGAAGAATTGGAATTAAGTATTGCTCAGGAGCAAATCAAAAGACCAAGGCTTACAAAAGAAGAAATCCTTGCTTGGATTAAAAAATTCAGACACGGGGACATTGATGATGTGAAATATCAAAAATGCATTATAGATTCCTTCGTCAATTCAGTATATTTATATGATGATAAAATTGTTTTAAACTGTAACTATAGGGAAGGTAGTACAACCATCACTTTTGATGAGATAGAAAATTCGGATTTAGAAGGGAACGCTTCACCAAACAAAAAGGAATCCTTATCGGATTCCTTTTTTGTTTATATAAATATTACGAGGAGATTCGAACTCTGGGAGAGCAAAAAGCGTTAAAAAAAGTTGCCTGTGGCAATTTTTTAGTTTTTTGATGCGCAGACGGGTACCGAAAGGCGAAGCCTTTGGGTCGTCAAGCAATATATATGCGAAGCAGATATTTCTCCGATGGCTCACCAAGAAAAACGCTTGAAACCAACAGTTTCAAGCGTTTTTTGTTTGTCATTCTTCTTCGTTTTCTTTATTTTTTTCATTTCACAAATAAATCTTTTACGGTGATAATACTCTGAAGTTCAGGAAGATATTTATTGATAGGTTCATCTATGGAAAGCTTATTGCTATCTATCAACATCAGAACTGCAATGCAATATGCCAACTTTGCACCTGAACGCATAGAATATATATTTCCTTTGATAATCATTATTTAAAGTTAAGATTCTTTTAATTGCATTACTTCAGAGGTTAAGACTGCACACTACCTTCGTAGTCATCAAACAGAATCATATGATTTTGTTTTCTGTATTCAGTAGGTGTGCAACCACACACTTTTTTGAAAACTCTGCAAAAATAAGCATAGTCATCAAACCCTATTTCTTCCGAAATCTGACGAATATTTAAATTGTTATTTGCAAGCAACAGACGTGCTCGATTGATTTTTTTATGAATTCTGTAACTGGCTGGAGTTTGTCCCGAATATTGCCTGAAAAGCCTTTCAAAATAATTAGTGCTCACATTGCACATAGCTGCTATTTCTGCGACTGTTTTATTTTGTTCTGCATTTTCTTCAAGGTATTTAATCCCCTTATAGATACAGGATATTGAATCACTAAGGATTTTATTTTTCTTGTCTTCGTGGACTAAATTTGCAAAAATAGAATAAGCTGTAGCCTTGATTTTTGATGATGAAGCAGAAGGCTTTGAAATTTCCGATACTAAAAGGGAAAACATGTCTTTGTAGTGGTTAAAATCGGAAATGTGTATAATTCCAGGCTTCTTTTTAAATATAATGGGTTCCCCGTTTGGATACGAAAGTTCAAAGCTGAATAGAATTGTAGTAATTTGTTCACGTTTTTTGTTTGAAAATTTCCACTTATAAAGAGAATCCTTTGGGATGAAATATAAACTTTGTGGAGCAATTTCTTCAAATTTGTTTTTTTCATAATCAAAGAAAGCTCCTGAAGAGTTACAAAACATCAAAATTGCATCTTTTTGTCGGGGAGTTTTTCGTATAAACTCTTCCCCATCACCCCAATGCTGATTTTCAGCATATATATTGCTTAAACAGTAGTCTACGCTATGGAGTTCAGAAAAACTGTGAATATTCTGCATAAAAATATCCCTCCAAATTGTTTAAATATATTATACAAGAATATAAAGCACATGTCAATCGATAGTGTGAAAAAGTCCAATAATTGTGTTAGTTTGTCTAGTGAAGTTAATCGTATCTGGTGGTACAATTTAAATATAGCCAACAATAAAGTTAGCACAAATAAAATTTAAAATACAATGGAGGATTTCGAAATGAATGTCAATTTGATTCCAAAAGAAGAATTAGGAAAAGGCAGTAATATCAAACTTAATGTGTGTGATGCAGAAGTTGATATGTACTGGAAAGTAGCAATTGAAGTTTTAGAAGTTATTGAAGAAAATAACAAAAAAGGTGAACCTACAATTATGGTAGTGCCCTACGGACCTATCGGCCCATACGCAAGACTTGTTTATCTTATTAACAAGTACAGAATCAGCCTTAAAAATTGTACATTTATAAATATGGACGAATATCTTACCGACGATAAGAAATACATAGATGTTAACGATCCATTGTCATTCAGAGGCGGTATGGACAGAATTTTCTACAGTCAGATTGATGATGAATTGAATGTACCTGTAGAAAACAGATACTTCCCTGACCCTGAAAATCCCGGTAAAGTTATGGAGCTTATCGAAAAGCACGGTAAACTTGATATGGTATTCGGCGGTATCGGTATTAACGGTCATTATGCATTTAATGAACCACCATACGGCGATGAAGAATTTACAAATGAAGAATTTTTAAACCGTCCTACAAGAGTTTTAGAAGTATCAAGAGAAACAAGAACAATCAACTGCTTTATGAACTGCGGCGGTGATTTGGAAGCTATTCCGAAATACTGTATTACTGTTGGTATGAAAGAAATGTTCATGGCTAAAAAAGTAAGAATGTGTATGCCACGTGACTGGAATGCCGGTGCATTAAGAAAAGTTTTACACGGTGAAGTTACTGCAAAAGTTCCATGTTCGCTTTTCCAGAATCACCCGGATGCTATGCTTTACGCAGCATCAGTTGCATTAGAAAGTCCAATACCTGAAATCAGGGTGTATAACAAATGATGCAGTATTTACTTATAAAAAACGCTAATGCCATTGTAGATGAAAAAACAGTATCCTGTGATATTTTGATAAACGATGGGATTATAGAAAGCATGGATTTTTCAGGCGAAGTTCCTGAAAATTGTGAGGTGGTAGATGCAAAAGGAAACTATGTTTCCCCCGGCTTTATAGATATTCACGTTCACGGCGGCGGCGGATATGATTTTATGGATTGCACAAGAGAAGCTTTTGAAGGAATTTCAAAAACTCATCTTTTAAATGGTACAACAACTATTGTACCTACGGCGGTATCGTCCGAATTTGATGTGACAATGAAGCTTATTAAGGCTTACAAGGAGTTTTCCAAATATTGTCCGAATTTTTATGGCATTCATTTAGAAGGCCCATATATTTCAAAGGCACAAAAAGGTGCGCATAAAGAGCATTTGCTCCATTCGCCAAATGATGAAGAAACAAAAATACTGTTAGAAGAAGGCGCAGGAATTATCAAGAGAATCACTGCAGCTCCTGAACTTGATAACATGTATCCTTTTGCAAAAACAATGATAGAAAACGGTGTGCAGATGGCACTTGGCCACAGTGATGCTACAAGCGATATTGCTACTGAAGCCTTTAAAAATGGATTTAATCATATAACTCATCTTTATAGCGCAACACCTACAGTCAGAAAAATAAATCAGGAAGTAAAAGCAGGTGTAATTGAAGCGGCATATCTTGATGATAATGTTACTGTTGAACTTATAGCAGACGGAAAGCACGCAGCGGTTGATGCTTTGAAGTTGGCAGTAAAAATAAAAGGTACAGACAAAGTTGCATTGGTTACCGATGCGCTTCGTCCTGCCGGAACTGATGTAAAAGAAAGCTATCTTGGCGAAATCAAGGAAGAAAATAGAGTAATTATTGAAGATGGCGTTGCCAAGCTTCCTGACAGATCATTTTTTGCTGGAAGTATCGCAACCACAGCAATGCTCCTTGAAAAAGGTGTTAACCATTACGGATTTTCTATTGTTGATACCGTGAAAATGATAACAAAAACACCTGCAAAGATTTTAGGGATTAAAAATAAAGGTATTCTTAAAGAAGGTAATATTGCCGACATCGTAATTTTTGATCCTAAACTTAAGATTGTAAATGTAATTTTAAATGGAAAAGTAGTTAAGAAGGAAGGGTAAACAATGACAGATTTTTTATTTGATGTGATTGCAACCGAACTTGAGGATGCAGTCGGAAGAGAAAATTGTTCTACAAGAACAATTGACAAATTAACTCACAGCGTTGACTTTTTCTGGTTGTCAAGAATGTGGGTCGACAGAGGTTTAAGAATGCCTGAAGGCGATTTTATAGTTGCACCGAAAGATGCAAAAGAAGTATCAGCAGTATTAAAAATTGCTAACTATTATAAGATCCCTGTTACCACTTGGGGCGGCGGTGGCGGCTCACAAGGTGGAGCATTGCCTGTTTGCGGCGGTATTGTTTTAGATACCAAGAGAATGAATAAGATTTATGATGTAAATGAGCAAGGTATGTACATAGAGTGCGGAACAGGTGCTATTTACAAGCATATTGAATGGGCAGCAAATGAAAAGGGATATGCAACAATGCACTATCCTTCATCACTTACCTGTTCAACTGTGGGCGGATTTTTGGCTCATCGTGGTATTGGTGTTTCTTCAACAAAGTACGGTAAAATTGACGATATGGTTCTTCAGATGGAAGTTGTTCTTCCAAATGGTGATATTATTGAAACATCACCTGCACCAAAACACGCAGCAGGTCCTGACCTTAATCAGATTTTCATTGGTTCTGAAGGAACTCTTGGTGTTATGACAAAGGCACAGATGAGAATTTATGCTCAGCCTGAATCAAGACAGTTCAGAGGATTTTTATTCCATAATATGACAGATGCTTTCAATGCAGGAAGAGAACTTTTGCAGAAATTCAAGCCGTCTGTTATGCGTCTTTATGACGAAGCGGAAACTGCATCACTCATTAAGAAAATCGTTGGCGTTGAAAAGAAGGGCGCATTTATGAATATCGCTGTTGAAGGCGTTAAAGAAATTGCTGACCTTGAAATGAAAATCCTTCTTGAAACATTTAGTAAATATGGTGCAGAAGACTTAGGCAGTGAATATGGTGAAAAATGGTGGAAAGAAAAGATTACATTCTTCTATCCGGGACATATGATGGATATTCCTCAGTGCTTTGGTACAATGGATACAATTGCACCTTACGATAAGATTGAAAAAATCTACTGGGAAATGAAAAAAGCAATAGAAGGAAACTTCCCGCAAGCGAAGTTTATAGCACATTTCTCACATTGGTATGACTGGGGTTGCATGATTTACGACAGATTTATAGTAGATGGTAAAGATGTTCCTAAAGATCCCCATGAAGCGTTCAGACTTCATCAGGAAATCTGGAATTGCGGCGTAAGAACTGCTCTTGCCAACGGCGGTGTTGTAAATGACCATCACGGCGTTGGCATTAAGCTTGGCAGACTTATGAAAGAGCAATACGGTCCTGCAATGCAGGTATTTGAAGGAATTAAAAAGCAACTTGATCCGAATGGAATTATGAATCCGTTCAAACTTGGATTATAAGGGAGGGACTTAATATGCAATTTACTCAGAAATCAAAAGAACATATAGATAGCTGTCGTTTCTGCTGGATGTGCCACCATGTATGTCCTATCGGAAACGCAACAGGACTTGAAAGAAATACAGCTCGTGCAAGAGCACTTGGATTATCACTTGTTATGAGAGATACAATTGATTATTCAGATGATATCATAAATAACGTTTACGAATGTTCACTTTGCGGCGGATGTATGACCGATTGTGTTACAGGTTGGGATCCTGTAATGTTCACAAAAGAAGCTCGTCTTGGTGCTGCGTTGGACGGAAAACTCCCTGAATACATAATGAATATGATTTCAAATCTTCAGGAAAAAGGCAATATCTACGGAAAAGATGTAAATGTTGAAGAAATCAAGGGCGGAGATACCCTTTTCTTCCTCGGTGAAGATGCAAGAGTTACAAACTGCTATGGCGATGCAATTGAACTCCTTAAAAAAGCAAATGTAGATTTTGCTGTTTTAAAAGACGAACCAAACAGCGGTTATTCAATGGACTTTATGGTAGGTGCTGCAGCTGAAACAAAACAGATTATGGAAAACTGTGCATCAGTTTTGAATAACTATAAAAAAGTTATTTGTTATGACCCTGCAGATGCAAAGGTTATGATGCGTGAATATAAAGAATGGGGCGTAGACCTTAAAGCCGAGGTTGTTACATTTACATCGTTTGTTGCACAACTTATCAAAGAAAACAAACTTGCAGTTAAAAATTCAGGTCTTAAATTTACCCCGCAGGACAGCCCGATTTTAGCAAGAGATTTAGAAGAAACAAATCCTGTAAGAGAAATTCTTTCAGCTTGCGGCGAAGTTAAAGAAATGCTTTTGAATCGCCAGTACACAATGCTTGCAGGCAATCTTATTATGAATGAATATATGCCAAATGTTATGAAGAAGGTGGCAGAAAACAGATGGATTAATGCAGAAAATGCAGATGCTGAAGTAGTTGTAACGGTAAGTCCTGCAGAATATGCACTCCTTTCTGAAACAAAACCTGAAAACATTCAGCTTATGAAACTTGAGGAGGCAGTTTTAAAATGCTTATAACACTTAAAGAAATTATTGATATGGCAGAAAAAGGTGGTTACGCCATTCCTGCATTTAATGTATACAACACAGAAACTGTGATGGGTATAATTAAGGCAGCTGAAGAAGAAAGAGCGCCGGTTATCCTTCAGGTATATCCAAGACTTTTGAATGAAGAAGTTGGTTACTATCTTTGCCCTGCAATTGTTGCGGCAGCAAGAAAAGCAACAGTTCCTGTATGCTTCCATTTAGATCACGGTCCTTCTGAATTGGAAGTTCAGAAAGCACTTCGTTGGGGAGCAACAGGAATCATGTATGATGGTTCTGTTCATCCTTTGGAAGAAAATATTGAAAACACAAAGCACATTGTAGACATCTGCGGTTCAATTGATGTATCTGTTGAAGGTGAATTGGGTCATGTAGGAAGCGTAAACGATGACGCTATGGAAGAATTCACAGATCCTGCAGAAGCAGGCGAATTTGTTAAGAAAACAGGCGTTTGTTGTCTTGCAGTTCTCATAGGAAATGCTCACGGTCACTACAAGAAAGAACCTAAACTTGATATTGAAAGAGTAAAAGCAATAAGAGAAGCAACAGGCGGAACTCCCCTTGTACTTCACGGTGGAAGCGGAATTCCTGATGAACAGGTTAAAGCAGCAATCAAAGCGGGAATCCGTAAGATGAACATCGGAACAGATGTATGTTGTGCTTTTGCAGAAGGTACAAAGGAAACTCTTGCAGATCCTAACAGAAGTCTTGCTATTGATCTTTTCATGAAACATCCTATCGAAGTTGTTAAAAAACTTGCGGTTGAAAAGATCAGACTTGTAGAAGCAAACGGAAAGGCTTAATTTATGAATAAAATAGTGGGAATTGGTGCAAATGTATATGATACTTTGTATACCATCCCGGATTTTCCGGCAGAAGACACAAAATTAAAAGCAGAAAGCTCTGTGCAAAGTGGCGGTGGTCCATGTGCAACAGGGCTTGTTGCCGCTTCTAAGCTTGGTGGCGATTGTGCTTATATCGGGGCATTGACAGATGATGGTCCTGGTGCTTTTTTAAAGGGAGATCTGGAAAAATACAATGTATCTACAGAATTTGTAACTTTTGAAAAAGGATATGTTTCTTTTTCATCATCAATATGGCTGAATAAAAAAACTGCGTCAAGAACCTGTGTTTTTTATAGAGGAAACATTCCTGCACTCAAGCTTAACGACTTGCAGAAAGACGCAATTAAAAATGCTGAAATCCTTATGGTAGATGGTAACGAATTAAGTGCAGCCATCGAAGGAGCAAAAATCGCAAAGGAAAGCCAAACAAAGGTACTTTATGATGCAGGCGGACTTTACGAAGGAATTGAAAAACTTTTACCATATACCGACATTTTAATTCCATCAGAAGAGTTTGCTATTGGTCATACTAAAGCCCAAAATGCACAAGATGCCGCAAAAATCCTTTTTGAAAAGTACTGCCCTGAAATTGTTGTTATTACACAGGGTAAAAAAGGCGGAATAATTTTTGACGGAAATGAAATAAAGGAATATCCTGCATTTTTAGTTGAAGCAGTAGATTCCAACGGGTCCGGTGATGTTTTTCACGGGGCATTTGCTTACGCAACTGCAGCCGGATTTGATTATTATAAAGCGTGTATTTTCTCAAGTGCGGTTTCGGCACTTAAATGCACAAAAGTGGGTGCAAGAAAAGCAGTGCCTACTTATGAAGAAACTATAGAGTTTTTAAAGGAGCGAGGAATAAATGTATAAAAAAAGTTGGACTAAAAAGCCGGGAAAAGCTGAAATTTTCACAAAAGAAAACAGCCACTGCAAGAATGTTGAAATAGATATGTTAAGACTTTCAGAGGGCGAAAAGAAAACTTACACAGAAGAAAATAAAGAATTTGGATTGGTTATATTAGGCGGAAAATGCACTGTTGAGGGCAACGGCTTTAAATATGAAAACATTGGTGAAAGAGAAACTGTTTTCGACGGTAATGCTACATGCGTGTATGTGCCAAGAAATACTGAATTTACAATTACTGCATGCGGAGAAGTTTCTATTGCAGTGGCAAAATGCCCATCAACTAAAGATCATAAACCGGTTTTAATCAATCCTGACGATGTTGTTGCAAAAGATTTAGGAAAACCCGGTTGGCAAAGACACGCAATGTTTGTTCTTGACGAAAGAGTTGAAGCAGATCAGGTATATATCGGCGAATGCTGGATTGAAGGCGGACAGTGGTCAAGCTATCCTCCACACAAACACGATGATGCTAATATGCCTACAGAAGCAAATACCGAAGAAATTTACTACTATGAATTCGACAAGCCACAGGGCTTTGGTATTCAGAAGGTGTATACAATGGAAGGCGATGTTGACGAAACTTACACAGTAAAATCAGGTGATTTTGTGGAAATTCCAAGAGGTTATCATCCGTTCCACAGTGCACCGGGATACAAAAACTATATGCTGTGGATAATGGCAGGTCCTGTAAGAGGATTTTATATGACAACTGACCCTGACCATAAGTGGTTGAATAATTAATGCTATGAAATATTTACTTGGAATAGATTTTGGCGGAGGAGCATCAAAGGCAACACTTTTGTGCGAAAATGGCCAAATCGCAGCAACAAATACAACAGAATATCCTACAAATTATCCAAAACCGGGATATGCAGAGCAAAACCCAAAAGACTGGCTTGATGCAACAGTTAAAAATATCAAGGGTGTGCTTGATAAAAGCGGAGTGGATCCAAAAGATATTGCGGCAGTTTCATTGGACGCAGCAACTCATACAGCTGTAATTATGGACGAGGATTTCAATGTTATCCGCCCTGCTATTTACTGGACGGATACAAGAAGTACTAAAGAAGTTGCTTACTTAAAAGAAACCGTGGGAGATATAATTGAAAAACAGGTTCTTCACAAGGCAGACACTATATGGTCGCTCCCTGAACTTTTGTGGATTAAAAATAACGAGCCTGAAAACTGGGCAAAAGTTAAAAAGATTCTTTTTGCGAAAGACTATGTAAGACATCAGCTTACAGGAGACTATGTAACAGACTATATCGAAGCGGAAGGCTCTATGATGTTTGACATAAACACTATGCAGTGGAGCAAAGAGCTTTGTGATATTCTTGAAATTGACACAAATATGTTGCCCGAAATTGTAAAGCCAACGGATATTGTTGGTAAAATTACAAATCAGGCAAGTGAACTTACAGGTCTTGCGGAAGGTACTCCTGTTCTTTGCGGAACAACAGATACAGTTATGGAAGTTTTCGCATCGGGAGCGGTAAATATCGGTCAGATGACATTAAAACTTGCAACTGCAGGAAGAATTTGCGTTATTACCGATAAAGCGTACCCCAATATAAATCTGATTAACTATTCACATATCATAGACGGACTTTTCTATCCGGGAACTGCAACAAAATCTTGCGCAGCTTCATACAGATGGTTCAGAGATACCTTTGGTGAAGATTACAAAGAGTTGGATAATTTAGCTGAAAGTGTACCTATCGGAGCAGAAGGTCTTGTGTTCCATCCGTACTTAAACGGCGAACTGACACCTTATGCAAATCCAGCTTTGTGCGCGGATTTTGTAGGAATCAGAGCATCACATACAAAGGCTCATTTTGCAAGAGCAGTTTTAGAAGGTGTTGCAATGAGCATGCTTGATTGCATGACAGCGTTAGAAACTCTTGCTATCTATCACGATAAAAAAGCTGCTATAATAGGTGGCGGTGGTAAAAGTCCTCTTTGGCGTCAGATGATTGCAGATGCACTTGGAATTACTCTCATAGAAATGAAATATGCAGATTCTTCCTTTGGAAGTGCTATGCTTGCAGGTGTTGCTGTGGGTATTTTTGAAAACTACGAAAAGGCACTTGAAATTTGCAACAAACAGGTGTCAGAAACATTACCAGACATGGAAAACAATAAGAAATACAAACAGCTATTTAAAAAATATAAAGCAGTACAAAAGGCATTAGAACCAATATACAATGGTGAATATCAATGAAAATATTAGTATGTGTAAAGGTTATAAAAGGTGAAATCAATCCTTTTGACCAGTCGGCTTTAGAATGTGCATTAAGGCTGTCAAACGATGTTGAAGTTATAACTATGGGGCCTGAAAGTAACAGGGATGTTTTGCTTCCCTTAACACGACTTGGCACAAAGGTTACTCTTGTTACAGACAAACTTTTTGCAGGCTCGGATACTCTTGCTACATCTTATATCCTTTCGAAAGCGATAGAAAAAAAAGAATACGATCTTATTTTGTGCGGAAGACAAAGCATAGACGGAGATACTGCACAGGTTGGACCTATGCTTGCAAGTCGATTGGACATTTCTCTTATCACAAATGCAGTTGATCTTGAAATTATAGAAACCCAGGCAGTTGCAAAAACACGCACTAACACAGAAAAAGTAAAATTACCTGCCCTTGTAACTATGGAAAGAGGGTACATATTAAGATTTCCTGGAATTTTCTCAAAATTGGGAGAAGTAAATCTTTTAAGTAATGAAGAAATTAAGTGTGAACCTGAAAAATGTGGACTTTCGGGTTCACCTACAAAAGTTTTACAATCTTTTGAAAACGAAAAAGGCAAAAGGAAATGTAAATTTATTTCAATGGATGAATTAATTCCATTGATAGAAGAATTAAAGAAAAAAACACCTGTAATAGACGAGAAAAAGTATTCAGGTGAAAAGCTTGAATGCGTTTGGGCAATAGGTGAAGAAGTTTTAGAAAAAGCTAAAGAAATCAGCGAAAAAGTGGTTTTAATTGATAAACTTCCCCCTGAAGAAATCATAAAACTAATAGAAAAGGAAAAACCTGAAACTGTTTTGTGGAATGCAGATTTGTGGGGCAGAAAAATCGCACCATATGTAGCCGCGGCGCTTGAAACAGGACTTTGCGCCGACTGTACAAGTCTTGAAGCAGAAAATGGAAAGCTTATAATGTACAGACCTGCACAAGGTGGTAACATTACCGCTAAAATCAAGTGTGAATCTTATCCACAGATGGCGACGGTGAGAACCAAAACAGAAAGCTCCCAGATTGTGGTATCAGGTGGTAAAGGTGTGGCAGATAAATTTGATAAGATTGAGGAATTTGCAAAAGCCATCGGTGCTGAAACGGGAGCATCAAGAGGACTTGTTGATATGAACAAAGCTGTTTACGAAAAGCAAGTTGGCTTAACAGGAAAAACCATAAGTCCTAAAATATATATTGCTATCGGTATTTCAGGAGCAGTTCATCACACATGTGCAATTGAAGGCACTGAAACTATAATTGCAATAAATCCTGATAAAAACGCCAGAATATTTGAATATGCCGACTACGGTGTATTAGCAGAATTTTAAAGGAGATGTATTATGAAAAAAATTGAAAATATTAACATCAACACTGTAAAGTCTGAATGGGATGTTTATTTTGATATGGCTCTTACAATGCTGAAAACCATTATGGAAAATAACGAAAAAGGCAAAAATACTGTTATGATTGTTCCGGTAGGTCCTACAGATCAGTATCCTATTCTTGCAAGACTTGTGAATCAGTTAAGAGTTTCTCTTAAAAACGTGTATTTTTTCAATATGGACGAATATATGATTTCACCAACAGAAGTTATAGACGAAAATAATCCTATGAGCTTCAAAAAGCGTATGAACGATGAATTTTATTCTAAAGTAGATACAGATTTGGTTATGCCTGAAAGTCAGAGGCTTTTCCCGCATCCTGATACCGCCGAAGAATTTGATAAATTGATTGAAGATTTAGGCGGAGTAGATTTGTGCCTTGGTGGACTTGGAATAAATGGACATATTGCCTTTAACGAAGCGGCTGAAGAAGATGATCCGATAAGTGCGGAAGAGTTTGCTGCTCTTCCTACAAGAGTTCTTCCTATAACAAGAGAAACACGAACAATTAATGCTTACGGATATCAAAGAGGCGACTTAAGAGGTATGCCTGAATGGTGCATAACAATCGGTATGAAGCAGATTTTAAGTGCAAAAGAAATTTATATAGCTCTTAACAGACCTTGGCAGCATGGAATTTTCAAAAGAGTGTTGTTTGATAAGATTCAGCCTCAGATTCCTGCAAGTTTATTAAGAACACATAACAATGTAACGTTTTGTACTACAACCGAAATTGAAAATGGATTGTATTAATAAGGAGTTTTGGTTATGAGTAACATTGAAAAACTGGCTTTGGAAGCTTCCCGTCAGTTTGTTGAAAATGAAACTGAATATCGTTTGGGATTTATAGAAGCGGAAACTTCAAATCCCAAAACAAAAACTTTTGGTGAAACAACTGCTGAAAATACATATGAAGGTGTAAAATGTCTGCTTAGTGTGGATAAGGATTTGGTTGATTTATTCAAAAATACACTAAAAAGCAAAGAGTTTGACACTTTTTATTCCGATGTGCTTTCTTCGTTGAAAAATGGCGGAAGAATAATTGTTTCAGGATGCGGTTCTACAGGCAGACTTGCTATGAGATTAGAAAACTCATGGCGATGTGCCATCAGAAATCTTGTAAGCAGTGGGTTTGATGCAGCAAAGTATGAAGACAGAATTGTGTCTTTAATGACAGGCGGAGATTACACAGTAATTCGTGCAGTAGAATCATTTGAAGATTATATCCAGCTTGGTGGGAAGCAGGCTCGTGATTTATATCTTACCGAAAATGATATTTTAGTGGGGGTTACTGCAACCGCAGAAACTACATCAATACTCGGTACTGCAAAACAAGCACTAAATGACGGTGCAAAGGTGTGGATGGTAGTTTGCTCAAACCCTGAAGCATCTGTTGAAAAACTTAGCCGTGCCAAAGATGTTTATACACACAAAAACACAGCATATATTTATATGAAGTGCGGAGGTATGGCAGTTACAGGCTCTACAAGAATGCAGTCCTCTACCATTGAGCAGGCGGTTATATCAGCGTGTCTTGAAATGTGCCTGGATGCACTTTTTGAAGGGAATGATACCGAAACCTTAAAACAATTCCTTTCAGAAGGGTTTGAAAAGTGCATTAAATCAGTTTCAGAGGACAATGCGATAGAAAGTATTGTAAATCAGGTAGAGCTGGAAGCAGATTTATACCAAAAAGGCGGATTGGTTACATATTTTGCAGACGAATATCTTTTAGACGTTCTGACAGATACAACCGAAAGAGGGCCAACATTCTGCACACCGCCGTTTAAATCAAAGTCTATGCCGGATGCAGTTGAGTCGTGGTCATTTGTAAAAAATCCGTTTCTTGACACAAAAGAGGCGTGGACAAAGTGCTTTGAAAGACTGCCGAGATGTATTGATTACACAAAAGAGGAATATGAAAAAATCGGTATAAAAGAGCATGATATTAAAAAAATTCCAAAGATTGACTATGAGGCTTTGTGTGAATTTGAAATAGGTTGTGAACAAAATAAAGAGCGTGAAGGAAAAAATACTCTTGCAACCTGGATAGGATTGGAAAATCAGATTCCACAGGAATTTTCATCTTGTGCAAAAGAATATGAAAATTCATCGGTGATGGTTTTATCTCCTGAAAAAGACAGTATTCAGCCAACCAAACTCAAAATGTTTGAACACTTGGCTATGAAAACTATGATAAATGCCATGTCTACCGCAACCATGGCTAAAATAGGCAGAATACGCGGTAATTATATGGTGTATCTTAATATTTCAAACAAAAAGCTAGTAGACAGAGCCACAAGAATAATAGCGGACCTTTGCAATCTTGATTATGATCAGGCAAACTATGAGTTGTTTCTTTCAAAATTCTATTTTGAAGAAAACAATATTGCAAACGGATCTGTTGTAACAGAAACAATGAACAGACTGAAAAAATTGAAAAGTAACATATAAAGGTTTCTTTATATAATAACAAAAAATGTTACAGTTAAAAGGTGATAAATCAAGATAAATATGTTAAAATATAGCAGAAATTTTGAAATGAATTTTTTGTAAGTCAGGGGGATAAAAATGAAAATTTTAGTTGTAGGTCTTCACGTTGATGATTGCGAATGTGGCGTAGGGGGAACTATCGCTTTACTCACACAAAAAGGGCATGAAGTGGTTATTCTGAACATTCAACACTATAATCACCATAAAGGCGGAGATGAAAAAGTAGATAAGCAAAGTATCGAGGCTGCCCAGATACTGGGAGCTCGTAAAATTATTCTCGATTATAATGAAACAAAGTATTATAAGAGTACTGAACGCTCTGTAAGAGATATTCAGGAGATAATCAAACAGGAAAAACCCGATATTATGTTTATAATGCATCCAAAGGATAATCATCTCAGTCATGTAGAGTGTGCAAAAGCAACACGGGAAGCAATTTTTGGTGCTGCAGTTGAAGGTGTTTGTCCAAATGAAATTTATACATATGCAACAGGAGCATGGCAAAGCGGGTGTTACCTTATTCCTGACTTTACAATTAACATTGAAGCAGTTTATGACAAATTTAAAGAGTGTATAACTCACTTCGGAGCAGAACGTGCAAACGGTGAACGATTGTTTCGTGCAAAAGACATAAGAGCAAGGTACATAGGCAATGCAAATTTTGTTGATGTAGCAGAAGGATTTAAAATTTTTAAATATCCTAAGGATAATAACGATTTTATTTTAAGAAATTTGCTCAATGATGAATTCAGATGGTCGGGTACAAATATGTACTATCCTCAATCGGGACTGTTTTTATAATTATCTGATACCCGGCAAAAGAGTGTAATTCAATTAGTTTAACACAGAGAATATAAAACGGCGGCTGACAGAGAGTCAGTCGCCGTTTTGTGTTTTGTGATGAAATCAAAATGCGAAATATTTATAGAAAATTCAGGCGTAGTGCCCTTGTCAGAATTACACTCTGTCTAATGTGTTCCAGGACAGTGGAAGCGGTAAAACTGATGACAAAAAGTTGTCACAGTCGGCTGTATAATCTGCATCAAATGTGCCGAATAAAAGTCTGGTTGCAGACAATCTGTCTAATGTAAGGTTTGCATTTTTTACGGTTTTTTCACAAAATGCTTCGCCACTTTTGTTGTATATTAAAATGTTTCCCCAATCCTTGATTTCAAGCACTTTTTCGCCTTCTGCCATATTTGGAGTATATGCTTTTTTCAGCTTTAAAAGCGCATCCGTAACTTTGTCAAAATTGATTATTTTAAAGTGACATGGAGGTGAAACCTGCATAAACTGTGCAACAGATGAAAAATATCTTACAGATTCTATATCGTATGCAGGCAAAGTAAAAGTAATGGTGTCTTGGATAGATATCTGCAGGTTGTAAATCATATTTTTCAGTGCATCTGTATCCTTTGCCATTATATCGCGGATTACTGTTCCGTCTTCCGATATCGCAACATATCCTACCGGATTTCCGCTTTTGTCTAAAGCGATTTTTGGCAGGGATCTGTATGCAGAAAGAGTGAGAAAATCTCCTGAAAAATCGTTAGAATCCGAACGCATAACATGCATTGGTGCGGATTTTCTTAAACTATTAATAAACCCAAGTGTAGTTTTGTCCTTTGGATCAATCTGTTCAAATGTTGTTTTTTCCTTGCCATCAAAAAAGTATTTTGTGTTCATTTCGGTAATGGAAAAGGTATAGTTTCTTCCGCAATATTCATAACCATATCTGTTATAACGCTGACGTGCACCGCCAAGCCTTGAAGCGTCTGCTCCGATTCTTGTAAGTTCATCCATAGCATAACCCATTAAAATACGCATATATCCCTTTCCCTCATGCTCTGGGAGTGTTGCAACGTTTCCTACAGTTGAAAACATAAGTTCTTTATCGCCTATCTGCGTTTTAATGGGATAAACACCCAATAAAGAACAAATTTTGCCATTTTCTTTTACTGCAAAATGCATATTCATATGGTAATCGTCTCTTACGCACATTTTCGGAAGCGAAGCCTCAAAATTCACATCTCTGTTATTGTGTTTGGCAAATACAGTATTTAAAACATTGAGCCATTCATCGTAATCTTTGGCGGTTAATCTTTCTATAGAATAGTTTGACATATAAAAACCTCCGATAATCAAGCTGTTTTTGTTTTTTATTTGACATCTATTTGATATCTACAGGACGTTATTTATTCGTATTCGTATGTAATTCTTCTAAAGTCGCCGTGGGAAGTTGCCTGATAGGTAACTCTGCCGTTTTCGTCGTATTCCCATGTGCGCCAGTAGTTATATGAATTTTCGTAACGAATCCTGTTACCTGCTTCGTCGTACTCATACTTAAACCATCTACCATTTGAGTCCTCATGATATAAAGTGTTTCCGTTTTCGTCGTATTCATATTCTATCATATCGCCGTTGGCATTTGATTTTTTTAAGATTTTGTCCATGTCATTATATTCGTAAATATCATAACGCTCGCCTTTGTGATTTTCGTAATAGTTTTCTCTTCCGGCATCATCATATCCATATTTAGTCCACTCACCTTCTGAGTTTTCGTGATATATTTCTCTGCCCTTTTCGTCATATTCCCATTTGGACCATCCGCCGCTTACATCTTCAGAGTATACTTTATTGCCATTTGGGTCATATTCAGTTTTTTCCCAGTTACCAAGCGAATTTTCAAAATATGTCTGATCGCCGTTTTCATTATACTCCCACTTTTCCCAGAAGCCTGACTGACTCTCTGAATAAACCTGATTTCCCATTTCATCAAGTTCGATGTTGTATAACACACCATATTCATCTTTGGCAGTTGCTCTTACAGGTATTTTGCCTTTGATACTGTCTGTTACTTCTGCCCCGCCAAAAATATTTATAACCCCCGTTAATTCAAGTGCAAAAAAAGCCACCACAATCAACACAACTAAAGTAGCAATAACAATAAGTGTATTTTTGCATTTTTTCTTTTGTACGCCTTTTTTTGCTACTTTATCGTTGCATTTTGAACAATTTTTCATATTTACACCCCTTTCTTTTGTTCTTTATATGTTTTATAATACCACACCTGTAATTTTTTTGCAAGGTATATTAAAGGACCGATTTTAATCGTTCCTTTTTTAATTATAATATGCTTTGTCTATATGCATTACTGCAAAGTAGTTTTCGTTATACTCTGACAATTTTTGTTTTATGGTATTTTCTATAAATTTGTCTGATAATTTTTCATCAAAAGGGATAACGATATCAAAAATCACATTTGTATGAGTGTCCCCCGTTACCATACGGAAATCGTGGATTGTAAGGCGCGGATCTATATCTCCTACGATGTTTTCTACAATTTTTTTGGTCTGATTTATCACTTCGTTATCGGTTTCAATTGGGTCTAAATGAATTACTGCGTCGCAACCGTATTTTTCCGAAAGAGTTTTTTCAACTAAATCAATACGGTCGTGAATTTTTAAAATATCACAATCGGCTCTTACCTCAGCATGAACGCTCATCATAAATCTTGTTGGTCCGTAATTGTGAATAATAAGGTCGTGCATACCTATTATTTCTTCGCATTCAAGGACAGTTTTTTCTATACCTTCAACGAGTTTTTTATCAGGTGCCAATCCCAATAGCGGTGATACCGATTCTTTAACGGTTTTATAACCTGTCCACAAAATCAAGACTGACATTAAAAGTCCTATATATCCGTCCAGATTAACTTTAAATATTTTTGAAACTACAACTCCAATCAAAACCGCCGATGTTGAAAAAGAGTCGCTTAAAGAATCTTTTGCCGTTGCTTTCAATGAATTTGAATCAATCTTTTTTGAGATTTTTGTATTGAAAAAATACATCCACATTTTAACCAAAATGGCAATTATCAATATGGTAATCGAAACTGCATTAAATTCAACCGCAGTTGGTTTAAAAATTTTTACCACAGATGCTTTTGCAAGTTCCACACCCATTAAGAGAATTAAAAATGCAACAAAAAGTCCGCTGATATACTCCCCTCTTCCATGACCGAAGGGATGGTCGTGGTCAGCAGGTCTTCCTGACATTTTAAAGCCAATCAATGTTATTATTGACGAACCTGCATCAGAAAGATTATTAAGCGCATCTGCAGCGATACCAACAGACGCTGTTACTATTCCCGCAAAAAGTTTAAAGGAAAAAAGCAGAATATTTAAAAATATTCCTACTGCTCCTGCAAAAACTCCGTAGTTGTTTCTGACTTTTTCGTTTTTGACATTATCTTTGTCTTTAATGAAAATTTTGAATAAAAGTTCCATATTACACCTTATCATTTACTGTGTTTACGGGATTTCCTTCCACATATGCTTTCAAATTTGCTCCTGCAAGGTCTGCTACACGCTGTCTTGCATCTTTTGATGCCCATGCAGTATGAGGTGTTATAATGCAGTTTTTTGCTCTGTAAAGAGGATTTGATTCAAGCATTGGTTCAACCTCTAACACATCAAGTCCTGCACCTGCAATTTGCTCTGAATTAAGAACATTTGCAAGGTCTTCCTGATTGACCACTCCGCCACGGGCTGTGTTTATAATGTAGGCAGTTTTTTTCATAAGAGAAAGTGTATCTTTATTCACAAGATTTTTCGTGCCCTCGTTCAAAGGACAGTTAAGGCTTATAAAATCTGCTCTTTTAAACAATTCTTCTTTTGAAACAAACTCAAACTCTTTATTTTCAGGAACAGTTCTTGTGTGAACTATTACATTCATTCCGAAACATTTTGCAATCTGACAAACACGCTTTCCTATTGCCCCATATCCTACAACGCCAAGAGTTTTTCCTGCAATCTCTGTTATTGGATACTGGAAAAATGAAAATGTAGGGCTTTTAAACCAACCGCCGTCGTAGGTGAATTTATCATATTTGCCAATACTTCCTGCCAAATTCAACAAAAGCGCAAATGTGTGCTGAACAACAGACTCTGTTGAATAATCAGGTGCGTTACAAACAGTTATATTTCTTTCGTTTGCGGCTTTTAAATCAACATTATTAAAACCTGTGGCAAAAAGACCTATGTATTTTAGTTTCTTGCACTGATTAATAAGATTTTCGTCAAACACTGCTTTATTGCAAATTACATATTCTGCATCTTTTAAAACTTCGGGAAGTTCTTCTTTTGGCAAAACATTATAATACTTTGTATCCCCAAGTGCTTCTAAAGCCGAAAAATCTATATCTTCCAAAGTTACGGTATTTCTGTCAAGAACAATAATTTCCATAAATTCTCCTTTATTCTGCAGACTTTCTTAAATCTGCCAAAACCTTTTTATAATCTTCAGGCAACTGACTTTCAAACTCAACATACTCCCCTGTTCTTGGATGAACAAATCCAAGTTTTCCTGCGTGGAGCATCTGCCCTTCTATTCCCATTTTGTTTTTGTCGCCATACACACTATCCCCAAGCAAAGGGTGTCCGATGAAAGCCATATGCACTCTTATCTGGTGAGTTCTACCTGTTTCTAACTTACATTTAATAAGGCTGTATTTTGGATATTCTTCCAGAACTTCAAAGTGAGTTACTGCGTCTTTTGAATTTTTATCAGTTACCGCCATTTTTTTGCGGTTCACTCCGTGTCTGCCTATTGGTGCATCCACAGTTCCTGAATTTTCTTTAAAATGACCGTTTACGATAGCAGTGTACTCTCTTGTTATGGAATGAACTTTAAACTGCTCTGAAAGATTAAGATGTGCTTCGTCGTTTTTGGCAATTACCAAAAGTCCTGAAGTATCTTTGTCAATTCTGTGAACAATACCGGGACGAATTACTGAATTTATCCCCGACAATTTTCCTTCGCAATGCTTCATTACTGCATTTACCAGAGTGTTATCAGGATTTCCCGGCGCAGGATGAACAACCATTCCCGCTTCTTTATTTACAATTAAAACATCTTCGTCTTCGTATACGATATCAATAGGAATATCCTGAGGTTTTGCGTCCAGAACTTTTATTTCGGGCAAGTTATATTCAATTTTATCTCCACATTTAACAGAGTAACTCGCTTTTTCTGGCTTTCCATTTACCAAAACTAACCCGTCTGATATCATAGATTGAACAAAAGAACGGGTTTTGCCTGTGTTTTCCGACAAAAACTTATCAAGTCTTACTTTTGACAATTCACTTGTTATTACCAAATATATCACCGTCTTTTGTAAATAAAATTAAAATTGCTGCCATAAATGCACCAATGCACACAAAAATGTCTGCCATATTAAATACAGGAAAATCTATGAAAGCAAACTCTAAAAAATCCACTACATAACCATAGCAGATTTTATCAATTATATTGCCTATTGCTCCTGAAATAACCAAAACCAATGAAAAAGCAAAAAACTTTTTATTGTTTTTAAGCGCTTTTATCATTATGTAAGTGCACAAGGCAACTATCAATATATTAAGGGGAACTATTATATAATGCATATTCTGAAAAAGTCCGAAAGCAACTCCCCTGTTTTCAACATATGTAAGATTAAAAATGCCGTCAAGCACTTTTGCCGAACTTATCGGCATAAGGTACTTGACCGCAAGATACTTTGTAAGCCTGTCTGAAATAACAAACAACGCCAAATATAAAATATATATCATTTTATGTCCTTTACTTAGTTAAACATATCGTCCATCAACGATTTTTGTGATGCTACCAATGAGTCAAATTTTGTTTTGTAAATCTGAATTTCGTTTTTAAGCTGGGCTAATTTTCTTTCCTGCTCCAAAACTTCAGCCTGCGCCGCAGATACAAGTTCTTTTGCTTTAACTTCCGCTTCTTTTACCATAATTTCTGCTTTTTCTGTTGCACTCTTTTTCACATCGTCTGCTGTGTTTTGTGCGAACATCAATGTATTTTGCATAGCATCTTCCATTGCAATATATTTACGCAATGATTCGTTGATGTTTGCAACCTTATCTTTTAAATCAATATTTTCTCTGTATAATTTTTCATAATCTTCTGCGATGTCCAACATAAATTCGTCTACCAAAGCTCTGTCATATCCTGACATTTTTCTTGGAAATTCTTTATTCTGAATATCAACCGGTGTAATCATTTCAAACCCCTACTTTCTTAAAAAATATAATATACAAGTCTTATTACAACAGGAACTATAACATAATCCAAAAGAACCCATACCAGCATTGGCGAAAAATCCACCATAAGACGGGTTTTAAATATCTTATTTAAAAATTCTCTTGCGGGAGCCAATATCGGTTCTGTTACTGAGTATATAAAATTAACAAATCTGTTATATGGCAGATTAAAAATCTGCAGAATAATTCTGATTAAAATAAAATATTCAATAACTTCCGATAAAATCAAAACTGCCCTTGCAATTATGTTAGCCAATTTTTATTCCTCCGCACCTATTATTCCCACGGGAATAAACCTTTTGAACGCAATTCGTCCTGCAAATCCCCTGTAATTTCGACATTATAAGGAGTTACAAGCAAAATCACTTTTGAAATTTTCTGAATTCCGCCGTCGATTGCATAAACAACACCGCTTATAAAGTCTATCATTCTTCTTATCATTTCCGGATCTGCCTGTTCCATATTCACAACCACAGGTTTTTTTGTTTTCAAATGGTCTGCAATGTCAATTACATCGTCAAATTTCTGTGCGTGCATAACAACCACCTGAAACTGTGTTGTTGCGTGAATATCTACAATTTTTCCTTTTTTAGCATTCTGAACTAAACTTACATTGCTTTTTCTTTCAGGAAGTTTCGGCTGGGGATCAAGCAAGAATTCTTCTTCAGTTTCTTCTTCCTGATCAAGTCCGATAAGCCCTAACATTTTGTTCATAAAATCCATTATATCCACCTCTTAATGTTATTTAACTAATTTATTATTTTCAACATCGCCTTTTACAACAATCTCGTCGTAAAGTGCAACGCTTTTATACTCTGTTATACCACTTTTTACAACTACATATTTTTCATCGCTGCCCAATATTTCAACCTGCCTGAATTTTGCGATTGAATCGTCTACAACATACACACCTGTAACCGAATCTTCAACATGGATTGCGTCTTTTAAAAACTTAAGTCCCGTAGCACGGCTTAAAATAATATCTGCATCAACATATCTGTTTGAATAAGCATATTCGCTGTAAGTTGAAACTTCAAATGCTACCAGGTTTTTGGAATTTTCTTCTTCAGAAATGTGATAAATAATTGCATCTGCCTCTTTATCGCCATTTTCGGTAAATCTTAATTTTACCTTTGTGCCTTCTTTCATAGCCATAGATTTTTTGGCATCAATAACCGTAACATAATACCATTTGAAATCTTTTGCTATTTTTGCACCTGTATATACTTTCTGATCAAAAGCATCTTTGTCGGTGTTTTTAAACTCTTTTACTGTCATTTCAGTAATTTTATCAGGGAGCAGAACTTTTTCTCCGCCATCTAAATATGAAAAATACATTCCTGATTCAGGTGCATAAATTGCATTTTTCTCCCCTGTCATACCATCTTCAAGTTCTTTTTTTCTGTTTTTTAAAGTTTCTAAAACACTTTCACTTTTATCGTCAGAAAGTTTATTGTCTATAACTGTTTCAAGTTCTGATTTAATCTCTGAAAGGTGAAGTGCTTGTCCTAAGTGTGCGCTCTTTATTATTTCATTCATTTTTGATTTAACTAAAGCTTCACTTTTAACACTGTCTTTTCCAAGAATTTTATTCTGTGCGGCATTTCTTTCAAGATTCATTATTCTCTCGTTAAGGCTTTTGAGTTCCGCCTTTACATCAGAATCTACTGATGAACTGTAATTATAAGCCACCTGCTGACCTCTTGAAACACGCTCACCGTCTGTAACCATACTGTCTATTACAGAGCCTGAATTGTCTGCTATAACCAATTCATCTCTCATAATAAACCCTTCAGTTTTTATAAGATCTTCTATACTGCCTGATACAGCAATCTGCTTTTTTACTCCGCCGAAAACCTGATCAAAAAAGCTGTATACCCCCAAAAGCAAGCATACACATATTAAAATTGTAATGGTTGCTTTATATGGAAATTTCATATTACAGCTCCTTTCTCAAAAATCTCTGACAAATTAATTATACTATATCAAACATTATAATTCCATAGTTTTTTTGAATATTTCTAAATTTTTTGCATCATCTGGTGCGATCCATGTAGTATTTTGTTCTCTTTTGAACCATGTATTCTGCCTCTTGGCATAATTTCTTGTTGCTTTTTTTATAAGTTCAGACATTTCATCATAACTTAGATGCCCATTAAGATGAAGAAGAACTTCTTTATAGCCAATTCCCTGCATTGAGGTATATTTTTCGTCAACACCGTCGTTTTTCAAAGTCTCAACTTCTTCTATAAGCCCTCTTTCAAGCATTATATCCACTCTGCGATTAATTTTATCATAAAGCAGTTCCCTGTCAACAGACAAGCCAAACTTAAAAGCATTATATGGCGTATCAACTTTTTCTGCTTTTTCAATATGCTCACTTTGCGGAATACCCGAAGTTTTATAAAACTCCAAAGCACGGATAACTCTTTTTAAGTTGTTTGGGTGAATATTTTCTGCAGATTTTAAATCTACCTCTTTTAAGAGATTATGAACATATTCGTTCCCCTTTTGTTTTGCTTCTTCATATAAAGTTTCTCTGTATGCTTCGTCGGTGTTTGTTTCTGACAAAACAGTTCCGTTAATAAGAGTATCTATATAAAGTCCTGTACCGCCTGCAAGAACGGGAATTTTACCCTTTTGCCATACTTTTTCTATAACGTCTCCTGCATCTTCTACATATTTTGCAAGGGAATAATTTTCGTCAGGCTCGCAAACATCAATCATATGGTGCACAATACCTGCCATTTCTTCTTGGGTAGGTTTTGCAGTTCCGATATTCATACGCTTGTAAACCTGCATAGAATCTGCAGTTACTATTTCTCCACCTACTTCTTTTGCCACTTTCACCGCAAGATCGCTTTTGCCTGATGCGGTAGGTCCGAAAATAACAATCAAAGGGATTTTATCGTTTTTAAACAATTCTTTTAAATTCCTTTTCAATAAATTTCTTGTCAAACGAAATAATTATAGGTCTTCCGTGAGGACAAGTTCTGATTTTTTCATCTTCAAAAACTCTGTCTACCAAAGTCTGCATTTCAGCAATGCTTAATTTTGTGTTTGCTTTGATTGCACCTTTGCACGCAACCGAAAACATTGCTTTATCGTAGATTTCCATAGGGTCTTTTGCTTGTTTCAAAAGTTCTGTGATTTCAAAAATCGTATCTTCTGTCTGTGGTGCTTCAATAGCCCCCGGAACTCGTCTTACTGCAAAAGTATTTGCTCCGAATTCTTCTATTTCAAATCCTAATTTTTCAAAAACCGAAATATTATCCAAAACAAGCCTTGCATCTGTTGGCTGCATTGAAAAGGTTTCAGGGAACATAAGCACCTGAGAAATTTCTTCCCTTGAGTTTTTAAGTTCTTCATATCTTATTCTTTCGTGAGCCGCATGCTGGTCAATAAGCATCATTTTATCATCTTGCTGGACTATTATATATGTGTCAAATACCTGACCGCAGATTTTCACATCTGCATGGTCTTTTTCAGTAATCAAAGGTTTACTTTCAGGTTCGCAAAGAGCAATTTCTTCAAAAGTTATTTTTTCAGGCTCTGCTTCTTTTTCTTCGTTTTTAAAAGCATCTATAATATCTTTTGTGAAAAAGTCCTCTGCTTTAAATTCCTTTTCAGGTTTGAATGTTTCAACTTTAACAGGTGATGACTGTTTTACAAACTCCTGTTTTACAGGTTCAGGTTTTATCTGTTCAAAGAAAGGTTCAGGTTTTGTTGGTGCTACTTCTTTTTCCTTTTGTGAATTAAAAATAGCATTCTGAACTGCCCATGATACTGCATCGTGAATTTTTCTTTCATCAGAAAACTTAATTTCAAGTTTTGAAGGATGAACATTTACATCGACCATTTTGCTGTCTATTTCAACATTTAAGATGAGCACAGGGAATTTGCCTGTCATAAGCATAGTTCTGTATGCATTTTCTGCCGCATA
>JAZRDC010000060.1:0-1580 GCA_045660065.1 Clostridia bacterium | reverse complement strand
TTTTTGCCTTGTCAAGCAAATTTATTACCTGTGTATACACCGGCTGTCCGGTAAAATGTGTACTTTTGCCCATGTTTCAAAAATGTTTTTGTGGTGAAAACAAAGAAACAAAAAAGAAGCTGAACTCCAAGCATGGAATTCAGCTTTTTTTGTGATGCAAAAAAAGTTTACCGGACAGCAATATTCAGTAGATATTCCCACTGGTCAGGATATAGCTCAAAGAACTCATTTACAAACACACTGTTGCCATTCTTTCTGGCATTACCTTGCAGAGGAAGTGCCACCAAATTCCCCAATCCTCCCACAGGCAGTGTGTCTTGATTAGGAAAGAATCGATCATAGGACTTGAATCCAATTCTCCCGTCTCTGTTCATAGCTTCTGTCAGGATGGCATTGCCCAATTTCCGTGCTTTGATGGCAAGCACCGGATTTTCAAAGAATATCCAAACATGGGCGCCATTACCAGAACGCGAGCGCTCTATGGAATACGGTATATCCCAACTCTTGCACACATCGACAAATGCCAGCACGTCATCCTGATAGCCGTGTTCACAATTCTTATCGTCGAAATCAGTACAGAGAAGATGACAGGTATTGTCTTCATTGAGTACATAAATACCAATTACATCTCTACCATCAGCATCCTTTCCCTCCAAATGCTTATAATAGTCGTTGTACGTTAATGATGAAAACTGACGATTAGGGCAGTCGGCACATTTATACTTGCGTTTATCACAGAGGGGTGTCCATTCGTTTTGGCATACGGGTTGATAGCCGGCCTTCTCACTGGTCTTACTGTACCATCTTCTTGCAAACACATCATCACGTCCTTTAAACAAACTACAGAACAAATCAACTTTATCATGTAGTGAAAGATTTTGCATAGCTTTGGGGTGTGGAGACGTAGATATAACAGATTCGCCAAGCCTTTTCCTAAGCTCAACATTTTCGGTTTCCAACTCCTTGATGCGTTCAAGCAATCGCGCCCGTTCCGTTATGAATTCCTGATACCGTAGCGAGGACATACTATCTTCAAATTAATGATTACTATATCATACTTATATTATTCAAGTTTCGCAAGTGCTCAACTTTTAAGGTTATGAGGTTTTGAGGTTAGGTTATTAGGTTTTGAGGTTTTAAGGTTTTAAGGTTTTAAGGTTTTAAGGTTATAAGGGCTATGCAGTGTGCAAGCAAGCGTTAGAGTCTGACCATCTCGTCTACTCGTACCTAATACCTCGTCTACTAAAATTTTGACAAAATCGCTTTGTCAAAATTTTTAACATCTGTTAACATCGCTCAAAAAGTAAAAAAGTTTAAAACTTTAACTTCTATTAAGAAAAACTTAGGAAGTTTAACAAAATTTTTCGAAAAACAGCGCGAATTTTTCCTTCTTAAAAAGAAAAACGTTTTACTTAAAAGGAAAAATTTCCTACTTAAAAGGAACGTGAGTTCGATGTAAGAAAACCTCTAAAAAATTTGCTGGAGTGAAATATTTTCGTTAATTTTATGTCTGATAATCAAGTAGTTAAATAAAAAATATTCACTCCTATGACTGATGTAAATTTAGTTGAAATCTTCTG
>JAZRDC010000059.1:0-23858 GCA_045660065.1 Clostridia bacterium | reverse complement strand
TCATTGTTTGGAACTTCAATTCCTATCGCGGCTTTACCCGGGATTGGGGCCTCAATTCTTACACCCTGTGCAGCGAGGTTTAAAGCAATATCATCTGCAAGATTAACAATTTTACTTACTTTTACACCTGCCATTGGCTGAAGTTCATAGCGAGTTATTGTCGGACCTTTTGATACTTGTAGAATTTTAGCTTTTACGCCAAAACTATCCAAGGTGTCAACTAATTTTCTTGCATTGTTCATAAGATCGGATTCTTTGACAGATTTTTTGCCCTTCTTATTAAGTTTAAGCATATCAACAGTGGGGAATATGTAATTTTCAATATATTCATCACCGTCATCCTGATAGTTAACAGGTTCTGTTGATTCAGTAGAATCAATATTTAAAGCAACCTGATTGTCAGGCTCGATAACTATGTCAGTGTACGGTGTGGCAATATCTTCAGGTATAATTGGAAAATCAGGGCCAATAACGATATCCTCATCTTCAGGAATTTCTATTTCATTATAGTCATCTTCATAATCATCATTGGTTATAATTTTTGGGTTATCGATTTGAACATGACTTAAATCAGAGGCTGTGTCCTCGTCAGTTTCGTCCATAAGCGCATTTTTTATTGCCTGAAGTTTTTTCTCTTTCTTTTCTAATTTTTCCTGTTCTCTTTGCTGGATATACTGCTCTGCAGAGTTTTTGATGTTTTTTGCACATTTTTCAGCATTATCAACAATGGAAATTCGAGTGATTACTATTATACAGATTAATATAACCGCAAGATAAACAATCATTGTTCCTGCTGAACCGATAAGATTACTTAATCCGATATTAAGCAAACCGCCGAATATGCCACCACCACTGGTAATCATGCCACCTGTATATAACTCAGCTAAAGTTTTAACAAATCCATCTTCGTGAACATTGCCGGAGAAATATTCAAATAATGCAGAAATAATAAGAAGTATTATTCCGGAAGTAATGTATATATAACGATATTTCTTGATTTGTTTTTCGATAATAAGGTTTGTACCAAGCGCAAGTACAACAAAAGGAACAATATATGCAGAAAAAGAGAATAGACCCAAAAGCAAATCTTTGATTAGTGAACCAACATATCCGGTGCTGTCTGAAAACATCGTTACGATTACAAAAAAAGATATTGCAACAAATGCTACCGCGGCAATTTCCGGGGCGATGCTTCGTTTGGTGGATTCAATTTTTTTCTTGGTACTTGTTTTTTTCTTTTTATCAGCCATTTTAAAACTCCTTGTAATTTATGTATATATCATATCACATTTTTTGGAAAAAATCTACACTTAAAAATATTTTGTTGCTTAAAATTGACAAAATAATAAGAGTATGATAAAATTTATGAAGTTTTTTTAAAGGTTGGTTGTTATGAATAAAGAAATCAGAGCTACATTATTTTTAGTACTTACAGCAGTTATTTGGGGATTTGCTTTTGTTGCTCAGCGAATTGGTGCGGAATATGTAGAGTGTTTTACATATAACGGTGTAAGGTATTTGTTAGGTTCTATCTCACTTATCCCTGTAATTTTCATCTTTGAGCGAGAAAAGATAACAAAGCAGATTTTTATTAAGACTGCCATTGTTTCTGTTATAACAGGTACTGTTTTGTTTAGTGCATCTACTTTGCAACAGCAGGGGATAATTATAGGTCAGAGCGCGGGTAAAGCCGGATTCATTACCAGTTTATATATAGTGCTTGTACCAATATATAAATTATTTACTGGCAAAAAATCTGAGTTAACCACTTGGATAGGCGTTATCCTTTCCTGTGTTGGGTTATACTTGCTTAGTGTTGCAGGGAATGAAAGAATTAATTTTGGAGATGTGGTTGTTTTTATTGGTACGTTTTTCTGGGCGGCACACATATTGTTAATTGACAAATTTGTTGAAAACATCAGTCCATTAAAATACTCTTTCGGGCAATTTTTAACTTGTGGAATTTTGAGTATAATATGCGCATTAATTTTTGAAGAACCTGCTGTCAGCAACATATATGCTGCAGGGATACCGATCTTGTACGGTGGCGTGATGTCTGTTGGTGTAGCGTATACTTTTCAGGTAATCGGGCAAAAGGATTTAAATCCGGAATTTGCATCAATAATATGCTCAACAGAGGCTGTCTTCAGTGCAATAGGCGGTGCGTTAATTCTACACGAAACCATGTCAATAAAAGGTTATGTTGGATGTGTGCTGATTTTTGTTGGAATACTGTTTGCGCAGATTAAAAAGAGAAAAATATAAAATTGCAGACAACTTATGTTGTCTGCTTTGTATTTATTGACAATTTTTGAGAAATATTATAAAATATAAGTTAAGAATATTTGGTAATTTTTCAAAAAAGGAGTTTTAGGTTTGAATGATACAATCCTTTCAATAAATAGCATCAATAAAACTTTTGGAAATGTAACTGCTTTAAAAAATTTCAATGTAGATATAAATAAAGGGGAATTTATTACAATTCTTGGACCATCAGGTTGTGGAAAAACAACTTTGCTCAGAATTATTGCTGGATTGGAAACACCGGATACCGGCAGTATTGTTCTCGATGGTGGCAATGTTGACAATCTTCCGCCTGAAAAGAGGAGTGTAAATACTGTTTTTCAAAACTATGCACTTTTTCCTCATATGAATGTTTTTGATAATATTGCATATGGTTTAAAATTGAGAAAATTATCAAAATCAGAAATTATCAGTAAGGTTGAAACTGTTTTAGAACTGGTTCAAATGAATGGTTATGAAAAAAGAAAGATACATCAACTAAGTGGTGGACAAAAGCAGCGTGTTGCAATAGCAAGAGCTTTGGTTCTTGAACCTAAAGTGTTGCTTTTAGATGAGCCGCTTGGTGCACTGGATCATAGATTGCGTTTGGACATGCAAGATGAATTAAAGAAAATGCAAAAAAGTTCAGGCACCACATTTGTTTATATTACCCACGATCAGGACGAGGCTTTGAATTTGTCAGATAGAATTATACTTATGAACAATGGCAGTATAGAGCAAATTGGTACGCCTAATGAAATTTATAATTTTCCTAAGAATTCTTTTGTGGCAAAATTTATAGGTGAATCTAACATTTTAAAAGGTATATCAGTTGCTGATAGTAAAATGTATAAATTTGATTTGTTTACTTCAGAACCTTATAACGAAAAAGAATTACATGTATATGCAGTAATACGTCCTGAAAACATTATTCTTTCGGATTCGGGAACTGTTTCCAAAGTCATTAAACAGTCAGTGAAAGGCAGTGTAGTTGTTACAGAACTTATGCTTGAATCAGGAACAAAAATAGTCATGCATGGTTTTGATACACCAACTTTTTCACATGGCGATGAAGTTAAAATTGCTGTTAAAAATAAAATTCACTACATTTACGAATGATAGGTAGTATAACTTATGTTTAAAAAAATATTTTCAATAAAAAGCATATCAAATTGGACACTTTGTTTGTTTTTGCTTATGTTTGTTATCATTCCGACAGGATATATTTTTATCACCAGTTTTTGCAGGGCTGATGATTTAGGTAATATTTCTTTGATATTTACAACTTCTAATTATGCAAAACTATTTTCTAAAATTTATGGAGAAGTGTTACTTAATTCTGTAAAGATTGCTTTTGTAACAACTATGTTTGTGTTATTGACTGCATTTCCTCTTGCATATATTATTTCTAAGTTAAATAAACGACTTCAATTGATTATGTTACTATTAATAATACTACCATACTGGACTAATTCTTTAGTAAGAACATATTCTTTTATGGCGATTTTAAGAGCAGATGGTATTATTAACAAGTTACTCATGTATATAGGTATAACAAATTCGCCATTACAACTTTTATATACAGAATCAGCGGTTATCGCAACAATGGTATATTTATTTCTTCCTGTTATGTTTTTGCCGATTTATTCTTCTGTTGAAAAATTGGATATAACATATATAGAAGCGTCTAAAGATTTGGGAGCAGGAAAATTAGTTACCTTTTTCAAAATTATCGTTCCTTTGTCTTTGCCGGGGATTGTTGCAGGTTCTATTTTGGTCTTTACACCTTGCCTGGGACTATTCTACATCTCTGATTTAATAGGTGGGGGAAAAACTGCTTTATTAGGAAATGTCATAAGAGATCAGTTTACCGCAACCCGTAATTTACCTTTTGGGTCATCACTTTCTGTGGTTATGATGGCGATGGCTTTGATTTTTATTATATTCTACTATAAACTATCTTCGGGTGGTGAAAAAAATGAATAGTAAACTCTCAGTACGCGCAATTAAAGCCGTATATTTAACATTAATTTTGTTATTTTTATATTTTCCGATGCTTGTTGTGTGTGTTTTTTCTTTCAACGCAGGAAAATCAACAGCCATCTGGTCAGGGTTTACATTTGAATGGTATATCAAATTGTTTAACAATGAAAGTTTAATGAAATCTTTAGGTGTTTCTCTAATGCTTTCTATAACAGTAACTGTTATTGCTGTTGTAATCGGCACATTAGGAAGTTTGGCTATTCATAAATATAAGAATAGTTTGACAAGATTTATGGTACCGATTGTTCACTTACCAATTCTTACCCCTGAAATTATTGTAGGTATCGCTTTTATGCAGATATTTTCAACAATGAATGTTAAGTTCGGGTTAGCTACGCTTATTTTATCACATTTATCATTTTGTGTTCCTTTTGTGATAATAGTTGTTTTATCAAGGCTGAAGACTATAAATGTAAATGTTGAGGATGCGGCGAGAGATTTAGGTGCTACTGCGTGGCAGGCATTCTTTCACATCACTATCCCGGAACTTTTGCCCGGTATCATATCAGGTGCAGCACTGTCGTTCATAATGTCTTTTGATGATGTAATTATCAGTTTTTTTATGTCAGGAGCATCAAACACTACATTGCCTGTTAAGGTTTATTCTATGTTAAGAGTTGGAGTGAGTCCCGAAATTAATGCTCTCACAACACTAACGATTGTTTTGACAGCAATATGCATATGTGTTTTTTATATAAGCAAACCAACTAAAAAGATGTAAGGAGTCTTACTATGAAGAAATTATTATTAATTGTTACGGTTATTTTTATCTCAGCATTTTTTGTGGCTTGTGCTGGAAATAACGCATCCGAAACTGTTAACCTTTATACTTGGGAAGGCTATGTTCCTGCTGATGTTATTGAAAAATTCACAGCAGAAACGGGTATAAAAGTTAATTATACCAACTTTTCATCTAATGAAGAAATGTATGCTAAATTAAAAGCAGTTAACGCTGCCGAATATGATGTGGTTATTGCCAGTGATTATATTTTTGAAACCATGGCTCGTGAAGGTGGGTTAATGACTGAAATTGACAAATCAAAAATCAATAACTGGAAAAATATTTCTCCATCTTATCTGAACAAGCAATTTGACCCGGATAATAAATATTCTGTACCTTATGCTACAGGTGGAATTTTACTAGCTTATGATGAAAGCAGATGTCCAGTAAAAATTGAAAGTTATAAAGATTTATTAAATCCTGCACTTAAAGGTGAAATTGTCAGCATCGATGAGATGCGTGTAGTTATAGGTATGATGAATCTTATGCTTGGAAATAGTCTTAACGAAACAGATCCTGATAAATTAAATGATGCTAAATATTCTCTGGAAAAATTCGTTGATAATGTTTTGACATTCAACTCTGACAAAGCACATGAAATTCTTCTTTCTGGGGAGGCTTCTGCGGGATTGATGTATTCATCACAGGTTTCAGCAGCCATTGCTGAAAATCCTGACATTAAAGTTGTTTATCCAAAAGAAGGTATAGGCATTGGAATTGATAGTGCGTTTATTCCATTGAATGCTCCTCACAAAGAGGCTGCTTATAAATTTATCGATTATTTAAATCGCGCAGATATTAACGCCTCAATTATGCCACAAATTCAATATGGCACAACAAATTCTGCCGCTATGGAACTGCTTGATGAAGAGTTTAAAGCAAATAAAGCAATCAATATACCCGAAGAATATACTTTAGACTCAGAAATTATCTGCGACGTAGGGGATGTTGCAAAAATTTACAACGATATTTGGACAGAAGTAAGAATTAAATAAAAGAAGGGCACATAATGATATCAATAGTTAATAGTTTTGGGATAGATGGCATAAATGGATATATGGTTACTGTTGAAGTAGATGTCAGCAATGGTATGCCATTGTTTGAAATAGTAGGCCTTCCTGATGCTGCTGTAAAAGAGAGTAAGCATCGTGTTAAAAGTGCATTAAACAACAATAATATTAATTTACCCGCCAAGAAATATGTTATTAATCTGGCTCCTGCTGATTTAAAAAAAGAAGGAGCAGTTTATGATGTGCCAATCGCTGTTGGTATACTTTTGTGTTTAGGGACTGTTTCATATAATGAAATGGAAGAAAGTATGTTTTTGGGTGAGTTATCTCTTACCGGCGAAATTCGCAAAGTTCGAGGAGTTCTTTCTGCTGCAATAGCAGCAAGAGACAGTGGAATAAAAAATATTTTTGTCCCTTTTGAAAATGCAGGTGAAGCTGCGGTAGTGGAAGGCATCAATGTATTTCCATGTAAAAATATTAAAGATATTATTATGCATTTTACCGGTGAAAAAGCAATATCACCACTCAAAATTGACATTAATAAATTTTTTCAATATACAAACGATTCCGAACTTGATTTTTCTGAAGTAAAAGGCCAGGAAAATGTTAAAAGAGCGTTGGAAATTGCTGCGGCAGGTGGACATAACTGTCTTTTGATTGGAAGCCCTGGCACAGGCAAGACGATGCTTGCAAAAAGAATTCCCACAATTTTGCCCGATCTTACTGTTGACGAGGCCTTGGAAGTAACAAAAATTCATAGTGTTGCAGGCACACTGAATTCTGATATACCGATTGTAACAACAAGACCTTTCAGAGCGCCTCACCACACGGTATCTACGGTTGCTTTAACAGGTGGAGGCTCTATTCCAAGACCGGGAGAAGTCAGCCTTTCTCATAATGGCGTATTATTTCTTGATGAGTTTCCGGAGTATAAAAAAGATGCTGTTGAAGTTTTACGACAGCCTTTAGAAGATGGTACAGTTACCGTGTCGAGAGTTCAATCTTCTATGACATTTCCTTGTAATTTTATGCTCATTGCAGCAATGAACCCTTGTAAATGCGGTTACTATGGAGACCCTAACCATGAATGTAAATGTACGGAATATCAGATTAATCAGTATCTATCAAGAATAAGCGGTCCTGTTTTGGACAGAATTGATTTACATATCGAAATTAATCCTGTTAATTACGATGATTTAGAAAATAATTCACCATCTGAAAAATCTGCTGATATTAAAAAGCGCGTTAATGATGCGCGAAATATTCAAAGGCAAAGATTTGCTGGTGAAGGAATATATTCTAATGCTCAGATGAAATCAAAACACATTGCAAAATATTGCGCATTAGGAGAAAAAGAAAAATCGTTATTAAAAGCCGCATTTGAGCGTCTTGGACTCAGTGCAAGAGCATATGATAGAATATTGAAGGTTGCAAGAACCATTGCCGATCTTGACAACAGTTTAAACATTACATCTTCCCATATCGCTGAAGCAATTCAATATCGCAATCTTGACAGAAAGTATTGGAACAGATAAAGCATAAAAACAATTAAAGCAAAGTGAGGTAAAATTAATGAAAATTGCAATGACCGGTGGAGGCACTTCCGGACATGTAACACCAAATATCGCGCTTTTTTCGGATTTGCGCAAATCTGGGTTTGAAATTATGTATATTGGCACTAAAGAAGGCCTTGAATACAATTTGATTAAGGAGGAAAATATTCCGTTCTTTTCTATACAGGCAGGAAAATTAAGACGATATATAGATGTTGAAAACATCAAAGATATTTCTAAAATCTGTAAGGGTTTTTTTCAGGCATATAATATTTTGAAGCGTGAAAAACCCGATGTTGTATTCAGCAAGGGTGGTTTTGTTTCATGTCCCGTTGTTTGGGCGGCAGCAAAACTAAAAATTCCCGTAGTTTTACACGAATCAGACTACACTCCCGGGTTAGCAAACAAATTATCCATACCTTTTGCATCAAAAATTTGTTATGCTTTTCCCGAAACAGCCAAGTATTTACCTCAGAATAAAAGTGTTTACACAGGTTTGCCGGTAAGAAAAGAACTACAAGAAGGCAATAGCATTAAAGGACAACAATTCTGTGGATTTAGCGGCGATAAACCGGTACTTACAGTAATCGGAGGTAGTTTAGGTTCTGCTTTTTTAAATGAAATAATCAGAGCAAATTTGAAAGAATTGCTTGAAATATTTAATGTCTGCCATATATGTGGTAAAAATAAGGTTGAGGAAACTCTTTTAAATATCGACGGTTACTGCCAATTTGAGTATATATCTCGCGAACTTAAAGATATTTTTGCTGCCACAGATGTTTTTGTATCACGGGCAGGTGCAACGGTAATTTTTGAACTTTTATCTCTCAACAAACCAATGTTTTTAGTTCCACTGTCAAAAAAAGCCAGCAGGGGAGATCAGATTTTAAATGCGATTTCATTTTCAAAATGCGGATATGCTGATTATATTGAAGAAGAAAATCTGACTGTAAAAAGTTTCTTTGATAAAGTGTCGGAAATTTACAAAAACAAAAATTCATATATTGAAAATCAACTATGTGCTGATGTGTTAAGAAGCACAGATAAAGTTATAAATGTAATTAACTCAGTTATAAAGGAATGTTAAAATATGTATCTTATAGTAGGATTGGGAAATCCAGGTGAAAAATATACCTTCACAAGACATAATGCAGGTTTCTTGGCTATTGATTTCATTAGTCAAAAGGAAAATATAGAAGTAAAAAAAATTAAACATAAAGCCGTAATTGGCGAAGGTATGATTGCAGGAGAACGAGTAGTTCTTGCAAAACCTCAGACATTTATGAATTTAAGTGGTGAAAGTATAAAAGAAATTGCAACATGGTATAAAATCCCTTGCGAAAACATAATGGTTATTTATGATGACACAAGTATGCCCACTGGTAGTATTCGTATCAGAGAAAAGGGGAGTGCAGGTGGACATAATGGAATGAAATCCATAATTCAACATTTGTCCACAGATGTTTTTCCGCGCCTGAAAATAGGAATTAATGCAAAACCTGATGGATATGATTTAGCAGACTATGTGTTAGGCAAATTTACTAAAGAAGAGCAAAAAATTATGTTTGAAACCTTTGAAAAAGTAGATTCTGCTGTTTGTGAATTCATTGCAAGAGGCATTAATCCCGCTATGAATAAATTTAATTTTATCAGGAGTCAATAATGAATATTTTTGTCGAACTTTTAAAGGAACAGGAACAATTTTCTGCAATTTTAAAAGCTTTGAGTACTCAAATTACACCAATTAGAATTACAGGAACATGCGAGACGCAAAAAGTGCATCTGGCATTTTCTTTATGCCATGAATTGTCAAAAGGTATGCTTTATGTTGCACCTGATCCATTGACTGCTAAGTTTGTGTATGAGGATTTGAAATTTTTTTCTGAAGAAAATGTAAGATATTTTCCTGCAATGGATATAGTTTTTCATAATATTGATGCGAAAAGTAATGAAAGTGCTAACGAAAGAATAAAAGTTTTAAATGATGTTTTAAGTAATGATAATTTGTTCGTTGTCACTTCAATTCAGGCACTTGCTCAAAAAACATTTTCGGTGTCTAAATTCAGACACTCGATGATAAAAATTAAAACTGGAGATATCTTTCGGATTGAAGATCTTGCTGAAAAACTTACATCAATTGGTTATAAACGAGAAGCGAACGTTGAATTTCACGGGCAATTTTCTATCCGTGGCGGAATTTTAGATATTTTCCCATGCAATTGCGCTCATCCGTGCAGAATTGAATTCTGGGATGAAGAAATCGATACTATCAAATTATTTGACGAAGATACACAGTTATCTATTGAAAATATTTCTAAGGTAAGTATACCACCAATCAAAGATAATTACAAAGAATCTTCTTCGGTTCTATGTGATTATTTGGAAAATTATCTGGCTTTTTATGATGAACCGCATCGCATTGAAGAAAATTATAACACTTTGGCACGCGAATTAAACGACAGTATTACCAATGCTTTGGAAAATGGAGGGATTGTTTCTAAAAACGCTTCAGATTTAAATTTTTATCTTGAAGATTATAATAACATTTTTAAATCTATTGCTCCAAACTCAGTAATAGGTTTATCAAATCTTTCCACAAGTTCTCGTGGGTTAAATCCAAAGCAAATATTTAGTTTCACCTCAAAATCAATGCCAACGTATAACGGAAATTTGCACCTTATGTGTGATGATTTGATACATTATTCTGAAAATCTATATAGGATTATTATTCCTTGTGAATCAGAAAGTAAGATAAACTTGCTTGAAAAAAGTTTAAAGGAATGTAATTTACCTGTTGAATGCAATCCTAAAAAATTACCAAAACGCGGATATGTAACTTTAGTTAATGGCAAACTTAAATTAGGGTTTGAATATCCTCTTTCGTCTTGTGCATTTTTCTCCGATAATGAATTAATGCAAAATAAGGATAAAAACAGAATTAAGTTCAAACGAAAAAGTAACATCAGAAATATAACTGACATTAATGTTGGTGACTATGTTGTTCACTATGTGCACGGTATTGGTGTTTACAGAGGCGTCCATCAACTTACAGTTGATAATGTTGTTAAAGATTATTTGAAAATACAATATAAAGGCTCTGATATGTTGTATGTGCCGGTAGATCAATTAGATATGGTCAACAAATATATCGGTGCTGACACAGGAGTAAAAGTTAATAAACTTGGTGGTAATGAATGGAATACTACAAAGAGAAAAGTAAGTGAATCAGTTGAAATTTTAGCTAAGGAATTGATCGAACTTTATGCGAAACGCGAAAATGCTCCGGGGTTCAGATTTTCTCCTGATTGTGATTATCAACGAGAATTTGAAGACACATTTATTTACCAGGAAACCGATGATCAGACTAAAGCAATTTCTGAAGTTAAAAGTGATATGGAATCTTCTAAACCAATGGACAGACTTTTGTGCGGTGATGTTGGGTACGGAAAAACTGAAATTGCTATAAGAGCTGCTTTTAAAGCGGTGCTTGATTCAAAACAAGTAGCTTATCTTGTGCCAACAACACTCCTTGCTAAACAACATTATGATACTTTTGCACAACGAATGAAAGATTTTCCAGTAAAAGTTGAAATGCTTAGTAGATTTAGATCACCCAAACAACAAAAATTAATAATTGATGAACTGAAAAGCGGTCATATTGACATAGTTATCGGAACGCATAAATTATTGCAAAAAGATATAAAATTCAAGGATTTAGGTCTGTTGATTATCGATGAAGAACAACGCTTTGGTGTTACTCATAAAGAAAAAATCAAAGAAATTAAAAATAATATTGATGTTTTAACTCTAACCGCAACACCGATTCCAAGAACATTAAATATGGCAATGACAGGACTTCGCGATATGAGTGTGTTAAATGATCCCCCCAGCAATCGTTATCCGGTACAAACATATGTTATGGAATATGATGATAACGCTGTAAAAAATGCTATCAAACGCGAAGTAGCAAGAAACGGTCAGGTTTATTATCTGTATAATAGGGTAGAAGGTATTGAGAAAGTTGTTGCAAAACTTTCAAATATGCTTCCTGATGTGCGTATTATATATGCTCATGGTAAAATGAGTGAAAGTGAACTTGAAAATGTTATGATGGCAGTATTAAATCGGGAGTACGATGTTTTAGTGTGTACTACTATAGTTGAAACCGGTTTGGATATTCCGAATATGAACACCATGATCATTGAGGATTCGGATAAATTCGGACTTTCGCAACTATATCAATTGCGCGGCAGGGTAGGTAGGTCATCAAGACTTGCTTATGCATATCTCATGGTAAGAAAAAATAAAATTTTAGATGAGGTTGCAGAAAAAAGGTTAAAAGCAATTAAGGAATTTACTGAATTTGGGTCAGGTATTAAAATCGCCATGAGAGACTTAGAGATCCGTGGTGCAGGAAATGTTTTAGGCAAAAAGCAACACGGACATATGAATCAGGTAGGTTACGAAATGTATTGTAAATTGTTGGATGCTGCAATAAAAGGACTTAAGGAAAATAAAGTTATTGAAGAGGAATTGCCGGTAACCATTGAACTTTCTGTAAGCAGTCATATTCCGTCAGCATATATCAATGATCAAAAAACAAGAATTGAAATTTACAAGATAATTGCATCTATTGAAAGCAGTGAAGAATCTTATAAGATTATTGATGAATTAATAGACAGATTTGGTGAACCACCTATCAGTGTAATTAACCTTATTGATAGCGTTTTAATAAGAAACAATGCAAAGAAACTTAAAATTGTTGATATAGCGCAAAAAGGTAACATTGTTTATTTTAAACTTACAAAAGAAACACCAATTGCAAATATACTTAAATATATTTCAGAAAATAGAGTTGAGTTATACATTACCGGTGCCAAAACTCCTGTTTTAGTTTATAAACCAATTAAGTATGACCCAAAAATTATTAGTAAAAATGTTCTTAAAGTTTTAAATGAAATTAATAATATAAAAGGAGATTAATATGGAACAATTTAAAGAGTGTAATATTAACGATATACAGGAAAGTTTTACAAATCTGATAGGAAACAGATATGCTTTAATAACAGTTGCAGATAATACAAAAGTTAATATGATGACAGCAAGTTGGGGAACTATGGGCATAATGTGGAGCAAAAATATTGTTAATATGGTTGTTCGTCCCTCCAGATTTTCATATAATTTTTTAATTGAAAATGATTATTTTACTTTGAATTTTTTAACAGAAGGCAATGAAGATGTATATAGACTATGCGGAACAAAGTCAGGCAGAGAATGTGATAAAGTAAAAGAAACCGGTTTGGAAACAATCGAAATTGACAAATCTATGTATGCATTTGATAAATCTGAATATGTTTTTGTGTGCAAAAAACTTTATAGCCAACCAATGGATAAGCAATACTTTATAGACGCGGATTTTGCTGAAAAGACTTACCCAAATGAAGATATTCATACAATGTTTATTGCTGAAATTGAAAAAATTTATGTTAAAAACTGTTAAACTGGTATTTTTTATTATTATTTGAAAAACATTCTTGGATATTAAAAATGATGCTGTAAACAATATTATCGTGATGAAAATCACAAAAATATTTAAGGAGTGTCATTGAAAATGTCAAGAAGAAGCAAAGTAGTAGTACCAGAAGCAAGAGCAGCTTTAGATCAGTTCAAAATGGAAGCAGCAAACGAAGTAGGCGTTAACTTAAAAAACGGTTACAATGGTGATTTAACATCAAAACAGGCTGGTTCTGTAGGCGGACAGATGGTTAATAACATATGTCCTGTACGAACATTGAAGTTTAACCGCAACTGCCGAAATGTCAAAGGACACGAAAGAACTGTTGTATATACTTTCAACCTTATGGCATAATCAAGATGTCCGGAGATTAAATCTCCATTTGATACTTAGAATAATTCCTCATTCCACTACGGTTTGAGGATTTTTTCTTTATTTCATTTACTGAATCTAAATATGATCTGCACTTTTACAATAAATAGTGGCTTATTGAGAAATGCATTTTGTATAAAAATAAATATTTTTAAAGAAATAAAATAATTCCAAAAAACACTTGCATCGCACCCTGAGGTACGGTCTATAATTAAAGTGTGAAAATGTAAATAATTATTGTTTTTTAAAAAAATCAGAGAAAGGGTGAGGGATATAAAGAGAATATTTTGGCTATTTTTAGCCATTTTTGCTACATTTACCCTGACCTGTTTTGCAAGTGAGGCAGAGTTTGGATACTCAGTCAGAGTGGGGATAATTGATTCGGGGGTAAATACCGATAAAATTCCAATAAAAGACGGGTACAATTTTTTGGAAAATAATAACGATGTTACCGACAACAAAGGCCACGGTACAAAAATTGCAGAGATTATTTTATCTTATGCGCCAAAGGCTGAGTTGATAGTATTAAAATGCACAGAGCATAATCAGGTTAATGACAACAGTTCCATAATAAATGCAATTTATAAGGCTGTCGATGACTTTGATTGCGATGTGCTTAATATAAGCATTGGTATGCCTGATTCAGAGAAACTTAAAAAGGCAGTTGATTATGCGGAGGCCAAAGGTTGCATAATTATTTCAGCGGTGGGAAACGACGGAGAAATTTCCTACAAAAAAAGTAAAATTTATTATCCTGCGGGATATGAAAACGTAGTTGGTGTGGGAGCAGTTGATGAGAAAAACCTGGTTTGCGGGTATTCTCAGAAAAACAACTCGGTGTTTGTAACAACCAAAAGTCTTGAGGGAACAAGTTTTGCAACAGCAAGAGTTACAGGTGCGGCAGCGATTGCAAAGCAGTTTGATAAAAGAATTACACCACATCTTTTTATGGAATTTTTAAAAAAGGCATCAGCCGATTTTGGCGACGAAGGGTATGACACAAGTTACGGCTACGGAGTGCTTGATTTTAAGGCTCTTGAAAAAAATCTTATAAGCCGCTATTCACTTTTGGTAACTGACCAAAAAGACGGCGTTGTTACTGTTTGCAACTTAAATGACTCTGATGTAACCGCAAAGGTGCTTTATCAGAGTAACAAAACAGAAAGTGAAGAAATTTTATTTAAACCGAAAGAAAATGTTGATATTGATATAAAAAACATTTCAAAATGCTTTATCTGGCAAAAAAGTATTTATGACATAGTTTGGATTAAGGAAGGAGAATTATGATGAAAAAAACTATGAAGATTTTAACATCAGTTATGGCTTTATGTGTAATTTGTGCGGTGTGCATCAATTTATGGGCACCATCTGCAGAAGCATACTCATATGGCTCTAATCATGTGACAGGAAACATTGTATCAAAACTCAAGGGAACTGTCAAAGCAGATACAGTTAACACTTCTGAAGAATTTACCCTGACTGCGGCAGACAGAAAAAGAGCGGATTTAGGTCAACTTCAGATTTATGGTACTGCGGATTATTGGCGACAGGCATGTGCAACAATTAAGGCTAATATTACTTTTACATACTATAATTCAAGTGGAACTAAAATATCAAGCAAATCAGCTTCTGTTGACAAATATTACAGTACAGGTGGATGGAAAAATACACTGACAATTGATTATACAAAAGTTCCTGCAGGAACCTATAAAATAAAAATTGGTATTTACAGTTATAACTCTCTTACGGTAGATATGGAAGTAAAAAACATCAAGGTTTATTTAAAAGACACAACTGCTCCTCAATATGCTGTAACTTCACCTGTAACTTCTCCTGCAAAATATAAGCTTGGAACTACAATCCGTTATCAGGTTGTATTTTCAGAACCTGTTAATGTATCAAGCTCAGGATATTTAAATTTTAAAGTTGGTTCACAGACAATTAACTCAAAATCAGTTTATGCAGGTCAGAGCAGCGACAAAACAACTCTTTATTATGATTTTACTCTGCCTGAAACATCAACAACAGGGGATAATCTTGCAGTAACTCTTACAAGCATCAGCGGTCTTACCGTAAAAGACGATGCACAGTATAGTCTTACTGTAAGCAAAACTTTAAATCAGTCAAACGGATTTTATGTTGATAACTGTCCGCCGGCAGTAACAAAAATGACCACAGATGCAAGTACGGGGGCAGTTTATAAAATCGGTGAAAAACTTGTTTTTGACGCAACTTTCCGCGAAAATGTGTGGGTATCGGGAACTCCTTACATTTCACTTAGCAACGGGAAAAAGGCAACTTATGTAAAAAAGACATCAACAGATACAAACATTTGTTCTTTTGAATATGTAATTGCAGCGGGTGATGATGCAGAAAATCTTGCAATTACAGGAGTTAATTTTTCGGGGATTTACGACGCAGTTAAAAACTACGCAACAGAATCTCCTTCATACAATGTAAACGCATATAACAATTTTATGGACGGCAGAAATGTTTGTATTGACACATTAGCACCAACTGTTGAGTTCTCTGAAGCGGTTGAAGGTTGGGCAAAAGAGCACATAGTTACTCTTATGCCTAAGGATAATATTTCAGAGGTAAAAGCAATTTATGCAGTGTGGGCAAAGGCGGATGAAACACCTGTTTTCCCTGAAGCTCCTAATGTGGATTTAACTTCAAATCAGTTGAAGTCGCCAAATGAATCAGGCGAATATAAACTTTACATAAAGGCAGAAGACACTGTTGGAAATACTGCAAGTTTTGCATCACCTTACACCTATCTGGTGGATGCAGATAATCCTGTAATGGAGAAAGATTATACCACCGAAGAAGGTATGGTAAATGAAATTACAGTTTCTGCAACTGATAGCCATTCAGGCATAGAAAGCATAGTTTATCGCTGGATAAATGAAAATGGTGCCGAAGTTTTAAATGGCAATGTTGAAGATGGCATTAACAAACCAACTTCAGATGGCATATATACAATTATGCTTGTTGCAACCGACAAAGCAGGCAACAAAACCGAAGAAACATTTGATAATCTAAAAGTAGATGCAGTTGCACCTGAAGTTACATTTGTACCAAACGGAAACGGGGAATTTGAAAAATCTCATTCAACAACAGTTTCGGTGACAGATGAAAAAGCAGGTGTGAAAGAATACTATTATCTATGGTCTGACTCTGCACAAAAACCTGAAATGAATAGCGAAAACTGGATTTTAGCAACAGGTGATGTTTATGAAACACCTGAAGGAAAGTCTGGAACATATTATCTTCATATTAAGGCAATTGACAAGGTTGGAAATACGGGTATTGTAACATCTGAAGGATTTAACATTGACAATCTTGCACCAACCGTAACGCTGACACCTGACGGTAACAGTGCCTACATCGGTGAAAACAGTTTGGATGTAAGAGTAGAAATTAAAGATCAGGTATCATTAAATGCTGATATCAAGGTATGGTATAAGATTACCGAAGATAAAGAAAATTACGAAGATATGCAACCTCTTACAACAGAAGTTGTTACAGTTGACACAACTGAAACAACAAAATACTTGATTGTAAAGGCGGCAGATAAGGCAGGAAACGAAGCGATATTTACTTCAAATCCTTACGAGCCTGATTTAACTGCACCAACAGGTACAATTATAAAAACTGTGGACAAGTATTATGTAAATACAACTACCGCAAATGTAAAAATATCTGCAACTGATGATTATTCGAGCACAATCGATATGCAGATTAAGATTGACGAAACAGAAGGTCAATGGGAACAATATGAGACTGCAAAAACACTCAATTTTGCTGAAACTGAAGGCGAGCATATAATTTCAGTAAGATTTAAAGATAAGTGCGGTAATACTTCAGAATATGAAAGCATTACATATTATTACGATGTTACTATACCTGAAATTTCATTTGATTTTTCAACCACAGAGCCTACAAATGAGGCTGTAACTGTTATAGCAACTGCAACAGATGATCAGTCTGAAGCAAAATTTGTTACAGAAACAGAAAGAATTTTTGATGTTAACGGAACCTTTGAGTTTGTAGCAACAGACGAGGCGGGAAATATTGCAAGAAAAATTGTAACTGTTGAAAATATTGATAAAACAAAGCCTGAAATCAATGTAACATCAGAAAGTTTTGACGGTAAAAAGCACCAAAGTGCAAAAGTTAAGATAGAAGCAACAGATTTAAATGGAATTTTCGCTTTAGAATATGCAGTTGCAGAGCAGGGAAATGAACCTACTGAAATGATTAAGTGCCAAAGCGGTGATGAAATTTTAATTTCAGGTCTTGATGGTGCATATTATGTTTTAGTCAGAGCAATTGACGGTGTAGGAAACGAAGAAACTTTAAACAGCCAGAGCATCTTGTTCGACAATACTATCCCTGTCGCAAATATTTCTTATGAACCTGCAAAGAGAACTGCAAGAAATGTTGTAGCAACAATCACATTTAACGAAGATACTACCATTACAAATAATGGTGGAAACAATACTTATACATTTGCAGAAAATAGCGAATTTACATTTGAATTTAAAGACGAAGCAGGGAATGTGGGAAGTGAAACTGCATCTGTTTCATGGATTGACCGCACTCAGCCAACTGCAAAAGTAATTTTAAGTAATGACGGTTGGACAACAGACGATATCACTGTTACACTTCTTCCTCAGCCACAGTCGATTATCCAAAATGTGGTATTTAATGATGAACCTTTGGAAGAAAATGACTTAAACACTTATACTTTCAGTCAATATGGTATTTTAGAATACGAGATTTATGACATTGAAACTGAAGTTATTTCAGAAGATTCTGTTGTAATTAAAATTGACAGAACTGCACCGGTAATTGAAAATATTTACTATTCAGAAACTGACTGGACAAATAATGATGTTACAGTTACCATTGAAGCAAAAGACGATTTAAGTGAAATAACTTATATTTCGGGTAAAACTTATACATTTACCGAAAATGGTGAATTTACATTTGAAATTAAAGACAGTGCAGGAAACATCACAGAAGAAACTGTAACGGTTGACTTTATTGACAAAGATGTACCTGTTCCTACTGTTACATATTATGTAAATGGTAGAGTTTATGATGTAAATACACCAACCAATCAGAATGTAACCGCTGAAATTTCATTTGACAATGAAGGCTCACCTGTAAGCATTGTAAATAATGATGGAATGTTTGACTATGAATTTTTGTCAAACGGAAACTTTACATTTATATTTAAAGATGAAGCGGGTAATACAGGCGAAGCCACAGCACAAGTTTCAAAAATCGATAAAATTGCACCGACAGGCTATGTTACATATTCAAAATCATCATGGACAAACACAGATGTTGTTGCAACACTTGTTACAAGCGATGATGTAAATGAAGTTATTATCATTAACAACAACGCAAGTGAAAACTACACATTTACAGCGAATGGTGAGTTTGTATTTGAATTTAAAGACGCTGCAGGAAATATTGCAAGTGTTGAGGCTGAAACTAATATTATTGACAAGCAAAAGCCAACTCTTTCATACACTTTGTCAACTACCGACCCAACACCATTTAGCGTTTTTGCAACAGTTTCTGCTGATGAAAGCGTAACATTTAAAAATAACGACGGCAAACCATCAAGACAGTTTACATCAAATGGTGAATATAAGTTTGAAGCGGTAGATAAAGCAGGAAATGTGGCAGAAATTAATGTTGTTGTTACAAATGTTTCAAAAGAAACAACTCCTGTTAAACTTACATACTCAGAAACATCACCTACAAATCAGGATATTTTGGTAACTATTGCACCAAGTGATGGAAAATCATACATTTATGTAACAAATAACAGCGGTCAGAAAACAAAACGTTTTACTGAAAACGGTGAATTTACATTTACTTACAAAAATGCAGCAGGCATTGAAGGCGAGGCTACTGCATCGGTTACAAACATTGACAAAACAGGTCCTGTTGTAACAGTTACATATTCACATAATTCTGTTACAAACCAAGATGTTATTGCAACTTTCGTGTGCGAAGAAAATGTAGAATATCCTTATTTGGTTGTGGACGGTAAATATACTTTTACAGAAAATAATAAAATTCAGTTCCCTGTGAAAGACGCTGCAGGTAACATTACAGAGGTTATAGCCCAAACTGTGCTCATTGATAAAAATGCACCTGAAATTAAGGTTGAAGGCGACTTTGAAATGGTGCCTTTAGGTGAAGAAATTGATGTAATGGCAGGCGTAAGTGCCAAAGATGAAACTGAACTTGACGGTCAGATTACCATAGAGGGTGAAGTTAAACCATCAGAAGCTGGAAACTATACCATTACATATATTGCAAAAGATATTGCAGGAAATATCGGCACTGCAAAAAAATGCATAACAGTTTACGATCCTGACGGATTTAATGTTTTTGTAAACAGTCAGATGGCTTATGGAAATCAGATTAATTTAAAGAGTCCAAAACTTGATATTGAGGCTATGAACGCACAAGGTGATATTACAGTAAAATATCTGCCGGGTAAAAAATATGTGGGCGACTTTAAAACCAAGGGAACAAAAATTGCTATTGACGGAGAATTGCCTGGCGTAGGATATTACACAATTTACTTATACGATAGCGACAGAAACGCAAGAATTGTATATGTTTTTGTTCAGGAATAGGAGGGTTACAATGAAAAAAATAATATCATCAATTATTGTAGCGGTTATGTTGCTGAACGCAGTATTGCCAAACCTGGTTATGGCAGCAGAGGTTACCAATGCAGTCAGCGTTCACAATGGTATTGTTCAGTATAACATTAATAATGACAACGGAAGATATACCATTCATACCGCAGATGGTTTGCCGAACAAGGCAAGTGATAACGATAAAAACCTTTTGTTCTTGTTTGACACACCTGATACATCTTTTACAACCTTCAGAATTGATGGAGAAGATTATATTTTCGGAAACAGTTACGGATTTTTAGGAAGTGAAGGCGGTATTGTATCAAAGCCTGTAGTTGACGGAAATATTACAACTACAGTATGGAAAATAAAAGATATTACAGTAACACAAAAACTTCAACTTATTGTAGATAGCTCAAACCCAAACGTTGGTAATACCAAAATTACTTATTCAGTTGAAAATGGTGGAGACAGCAATGTTCAAATTGGTTCAAGAATTCTGCTTGATACCCAACTTGGCACAAATGATGCTTCTCCTATGCTTGTAGGATCAAGTTATATTACTAACGAAACTGAATATTTAGACGAAGGTGTGCCGGGAGCATGGAAATCTGCCGATGAAAAATTTGCACCGGGTGTAATTTCCTATGGTCTTTTAAGTGGATTTGATAATATTGCTCCAAACAGAATGGTGATTGCTCATTGGGAATCACTTTCTAAAACAAAATGGGATTTTACACCAAATGAACTTATTAACTTCACATCAGATAAAAATGAATATGGCAGTGCAGACAGTGCAGTTGCTCTTTATTACAACCCACAGGATGTAGAAGTTGGCGGTGAAATAGTTTTTGAAACATTTTACGGTATCGGAAGCCTTACTGACACTTATAACGATGCAAAGTTCAATTTCCAGGTAAACGCACCTAATAAATTGACAGTTAATGCCCAAGGCACAGCCTACAACGAAGAAAGTTTTACGGTTGCTGTAAATATTGACAACAACAGCATGGAAGCCGAAGCGATTACCAATGCTACAATCGCACTCGGTCTTTCAGATGAACTTACTTTTGCCCCCGGTCAGGAGTCAGAACAATATGTAAGTTATATTGCAGTTGGTGAAACTTATTCTGCAACTTTTGAGGTGATTCCAACAGTTTGCGATAATGTAACAGTTGCCGAAGTCGGCGCAACCATTACATATAACGACAGTTACTCAGAAGCAAGAAAATGTATTGTTTTGCCATCTGTTAAAGGAACTCCTCCTGATATGCAGATGACAGAAATTTCACCTAAAAAGGTTTATACAAAAACACAGAAGAAAACTTTTGTGATAAAGGGTAGTGATTTTGAATCTTTAAAGGCAGACTATGAATGGACAATGTTCATTAAGGGCAGAAACAACGGATTGTCGTATCAGATTATGAGAAAAGACATAAGTATCACAAACGATACTTTAACTGTTACAATTGACAAAAATTATCAGTTTACTGCAGACACCTATGACCTTGTTATTTATTCTTCCGCTTACGGAAATATGTCAAAAGCGGTAGAATTGACATCAGATTCAAGATATGACAGAAAATCATACGGAACACTTTTAATCGGCGGATTCGGCGAAAATGAAGACGGCGATGTTATGTACGATGTAATGGTTCTTGAAAATGAAGAAGATTATGCAAATCTTTCAGATGACATAAAAGATAAAGTTTTACTTACATTGCGCGGTGAAATTTTTGAATATGAAATAGACGGCCAGGTTCAGTATGATTGCGGAAGCGGTACAATTATCAACCGTTCAATTCTTTACACCGCACCAACTGCAGAGCCTAACAAGTGTTTTACCATCAAACGTTACAGCGAAGGTGGCGTAGATTGGTGGGGCAAAGTTGAAGATTCTATCGGTCTTTCAGGCGACGGATTTTTGACAATCGGCGACTACACGTTCCATTATGGCGACTTTTATGTTGTATTAAACGATGGCGAAGAATATGAACTTGCTGAAGCAACAGATGCAGAGGGCGATGATGATTTTAACTGGGACAATCCTTTAGAAGATGAAAAATCAAGCGTTGAAATTATCACTCCTGCCAATGTTGTTGCAGGTCAGGTATTGAAAACTGTGGGCGCTTTGTCAGGTACAAAAATCAATATCAATAACGCAGTTATCGGCACAAACACAGTATCTCTCGGAGGTAGTGTTTCTGTGGGACTTCCTTGGATGTCAAAAGCTGCAGACGGCGGCGACGATGACGAGGAGGATTCCGGTGAAGAAAAGAGCGATATGGAAAAAAGGTTTGACAAAAATGAAAGCCTTAACAATATCGAATCAGGTCAGAAAACAGACGATTTTGTGTCACTTAACTTAGAAGAATTAAGATATGGCGTAAAAAATGACAACACATCTTATCTTGTAGGTCTTAAAGCAGACGGCGGAGTTGATTTTACAGACGGTACAATACCGATGCTTAAAGCAGGCGGTGCTAAAGCAGGATTTGCGCTTAACTCTTTAGATTACGACGGAATGTATGCGGCTATCAATGCAGGATTTAAGGTCGGAGAAGCCTTTGAATGTGAAGGTGAAGTGGCTTTAGTATTTGAAACAGGCGGAAAATGTATCCCTGACAGCGTAGAGCTTGTTTTAGGCGGCGACGTGTTCAGAATTCCTCTTGGTGCAGGTCCTCTCTGTGTTGGTTATTTAACAAAAATGGGCGGCGGTGTGTATAACCTTTATGATACAATCAAGGGTTACTTTAACGTTATCCCACCACTTACATTAAAACTTATTACAGGTTATGTGGACCCTACACTTGTAGCATTTGAGTTAGACACAATCGCTTTGGAATTCGGTCTTAACGGATTTGAATTTACTGCAGAAGAAGGTAAATTAGTAGGTCTTAAGATTCTTGACGAAAGTTATGCTAAGTTCTTGGTATACGCAACAAAACATGAGGGCGTAATGTATCCTTGTGTTGATATCGGTTTAGGTACATCAATGAACATTATGGGCATTATCAAGGGCGAAGGCTCTATCTGGCTTGTTGCCGACCCGAGAGTTGACAGTATTTTCGGTAATGTTTCTCTTGGCGGTAAGGCGTATATCGGTCTTATAATTCCTGAATACATACCTGTTATCGGCAATAAAGAAATTGCCGCTGCCATGGCAGAGCTCAGCACAAACAGAGCATATCTTGGTATCCGTGTTATCGGTATTCCGTTCTCTGTTGCTTATTACTGGGCAGATAAAAAAGTGAAATTTAACGATGATTTTGCACTTCTTGCAGACCAGCTTTATATACCGAAAGAAGAGTATGAAAATGCATTAAATATCACTTATGCTCCAACAGAAACAAATACTGACGGACTTATGTTGTTCGGTAGTAACGTAAGGGAAATTTACTCGTCAAGAAAAGACGGTGTAAATCTTTTGAGCCTTGATAATCAGCACAATATTAACATTCAAAATCAGGATTATGCACTCTTTGATTTAACATACACAGGCGAAAAACCAAACGTTACAGTTAAAAAGCCTGACGGAAGCGTATATAACCTGGTTGAAGACGAAAACTTAATGTATCAGACCTTAACTGCAGAGCATTCACAGAGTGGTCAGGTTGAAAATCA
>JAZRDC010000058.1:0-12692 GCA_045660065.1 Clostridia bacterium | reverse complement strand
GATTGAGCAAAAATCTTCTTACCGCAAAAAGTATTGCAATAGCAACTACTGTAACAAGATTTTCCAAAGGCAAAGAATGTTCTACAATAAGTTTACGAGCCAAAGCAAATGCCAACACTTCAATAACAGTTTCTGGGGTGTGCTTACAAAGCATTTTTATAAGTTCGGCACCAATGGCAAGTGTGATTGCTTTATCTAAAACCGCAACAAGTGAATCAACACCTGTTTGGAAAAATGCTAAATTAAATACATCGGCAATTACACGCACCGTCATTATTATCACTGCGATACCTACAAGCAAAGATATAAAAAGTTCAATCAGATAACTTATTTCAAACATTTTATCCTGAAGTTTCTTTCTCATAATATTTCTCCTTTTTGATTACGTATATGTAATATTTTAACACAAAACAATATTAAAATCAACAAAATATATACAAAACACAACAAAGGGTTGAGCAAAACTCAACCCTTTAATTTTAAACTATGTATTTTACGCAGTTGCGCCATTCATAATTTCAGAAATAATATCCAAAACTTTCTGATGACAACCACCGCAACCTGTTGAACAATTGGTTACATCCTGCACTTTTTTGAATGTGCTTAACACATCATCAAACTTGGTAAGATTGTGCATTGCGTCTGCGATATCATTATAACTTACCTGCATACAATTACAAACCATATAATTTTCTACCATTTCATTCACCCTTCTTATATGTAAAGGCTGTCAGATGACAGCCTTTACTATTATTTTATTTAAAGTATCTGTTGAGTAAGCCTTCTAAGCCTTTGCCATGACGAGCTTCGTCGCGAGCCATTTCGTGAACGGTGTCGTGGATTGCATCAAGGCCGTTTTTCTTAGCGCATACTGCTAAGTCAAATTTACCCTGTGTTGCGCCATATTCGCAGTCAACTCTCCATTTGAGGTTGTTTTTTGTTGTGGCTTTCATATTTGGTTCTAAATCTTCACCTAAAAGTTCAGCAAATTTTGCAGCGTGTTCTGCTTCTTCATAAGCCGCTTTTTCCCAGTAAAGGCCTACTTCAGGATAACCTTCACGGTGAGCAATACGAGCCATACAGAGGTACATACCTACTTCTGCACATTCACCGTTGAAGTTTGCCATAAGCTGTTCAAAAATATACTTTTTATCTTCTTCGCTGATATCAGGATTATTTTTTACTGTTTTTCCGTAAACACCATATTCGTGTTCTGCAGCAAGTGCTGCACCTTCTACCATAACATTAAATTTTTCTGCCGGTACTTTGCAAACCGGACATTTTTCCGGAGCAGCGTCTCCTTCGTGAACATAACCGCAAACTGAGCATACAAATTTCATAATAATTTCTCCTTTATATTTTAATAATTTTTTATAAACAATTTTTACATTTTCCGCTATAAAAAACTTCTTTGGCGGAAATTTCAAACCCATCAAGTCCGGATTCTGCGTCTGCTGACACATTAAAATCATAAACTTTGCCGCAATCCGAACACATAAAGTGCCCGTGAAAGTCTGTGCATCCGTCGTACCTGATATGCGTATCATCAATCGTGAGAACTTTAACTATCCCCTTTTCTGCAAGAAGTTTTAAAGTGTTATAAACTGTTGTTCTTGACAGAGTTGGCAACAGTGGGTGCAGTTTAATATAAACATCATCAACCGTTGGATGGGTACACACACTTCTTAAATATTCAAGAATTTTTATTCTTGTGATTGAGGGCCTTATCCCATTATCAATTAACACATTCTGAATGTTCATACTCACCACCTATTTTGTATTCGTTTCATTTTTGTAATGATTACAATTTTATTTTAGCAGAACTTTTTAAATTTGTCAACACTTTTTTAAAAATTTTTTTAATTAAATAAAAGTCTTGCTAAAATCAGGAAAATATGTTATACTCTTTTATAATGGAAATTAATTTATTACATTAGGAGGTAATAATTTTGTCATATTCAAAAACAAGTTATCAGGTTGGGGATATTATTAAAGTTTCAGGATTTGGTCCCGGTACTGAAAAAGGTATTATTATTTTTATGGGAGATAACTTCCTGACTTACAGAGGTCCATATTACAACAAAACTATTTCTGCTTTTGAAATTTCAAGTGGCAAAGTTACAATTACAGTTACTGACCACGCTGATGATGTAGATGCTGCTATTGAAGAATTTGTTCAGGAAAATGCCCAGGAAACATTTACATCAGGTTGGCTTTCACCTTCAATCTTCGCTTCTGCTCCTGTTGCAAATGATGAAGAATCTGAAGAAGAACCTGAAAGCGAAGAAGAATAATCAAGCAAATTAAAACGCCTGTTTTCAGGCGTTTTTATTTTGCGAAAAATATTTAATTACCCCAAGACTTATACAAAGTGCTACTTTTTCCTGATATTCTTTTGTTGTAAGTTTTTCTGCTTCATCAGGATTTGAAAGAAATCCACATTCTGCAATAACTGCAGGTAAATTCAAATTCTGATACATTATTTTGCTACTGTCGATTTTTGCAATCTGTCTGTTATTGTTATTATCCAATCCGTTTTTTAATTCAGTTTGAATTTTTTGTGCCAAATTAGCACTTTCTTTATGCTGTCCCTCGAAAAACACCTGTGCACCTTTGTATTTTGACTGCTCAAAAAAATTAAGATGAATACTTATGAGTGCATCGGCATCGGCATTATTTGCTATATTTCTTCTTGTGATTAAATCTGAACGCTTTTTGCTTTTAATGCTACCTTTATCATCTGTATGAAGTGACTGATCCTTCACCCTTGTCATTATAACCTTAGCACCATTTTTTTCAAGATAATTTTTTAAATAAAATGCAATTTTTAAATTGATATCTTTTTCAGTTATTCCGCTTTTTGATACTGCTCCCCCATCGAGTCCTCCGTGTCCTGCATCAATTACAATTCTTTTCCCTAAAAGCGGCGGGGTTGCTGAAGTTTTTACTATTTGATTTTTAACTGTTAAAAAAACTGACGCAAAAGCAAAAATCAAAACAAAAATTACCAAAATTGCTTTTTTTATGCTGATTACCATTTTATCACCAATAAATTATATGAAAATTATTTTTTTATATTACGAATATAACATTTATGTTTGGTTAAAATAATTCTGCACGAAAAAAATCAATCAAAGGAGAATTTAAAATGGACAACATTAACAAATCAATCGCTTGCACAGTACTGAATTGCAAATACCATTCTGATCGTGAAAACTACTGCACATTAAACAACATCAGCGTAGGTACACATGAAGCAAACCCTACTGAACCTAAATGCACAGACTGTAATTCTTTTGAGTGTAAAAACTAAAAAAAGGGGATGTAATTTAATTTACATCCCCTTTTTTAGGGGAATAGGAAAAAATGTTCAGAACGGAAAAACTGAGCAAACACCAAAGGCTTCCTTTGGTGTTTGGATACCCGAAAGCGTATGGTTATACGCTGAGAGGCGAAGTTTTTTTGTAACAAAAATGGCTTTTGTTAAAAAGAAAATCCTGATAAATCAGGATTTTCTACATTCAGTATAAAATTTTAAGTTATATTGTTTCCTTTTAAATTGACATTAAGCCATTTTTGTGCTCTGGGCTTTTTTTACATTCCCTTTTTAATACATATTAATAAATGACATTGTTACCTTATTTCCTGAAACAGAAACAACAGGAATATGTTTTTTACCTATAAGCATTGTAGCAGTTTTTGGTGAAGTTGCATTTAAACTGCCCACACTTACAAAAGTTGCACCGCTTAACTTATAAGAATATGTATGCATATCAGGATAAAAAACAAAAACATTTGCCTTTTTTGAAATGTTTTGGAGCATTTCTTTAAACATTTCATATTCCTCAGGATTGCTTATCAGATCAGGGCTTTCATTTAAAAATAAAAACAGATTTTTAAAGTTTGAATTAGTGTCATTTGAAAACTTCTGCCATTGGGCAGCCGATGTATAGCCACCTGAATTATTCAAGGTAACAAACAAAGAATTGTTCTTATTAAAACTTGAATAACCTGTTACTTTATTTTCATCAATATTTTTAAAATCACAACCTGACAATGAAAAAACATAATCCTTTCCTTTAAGGGTTGAAGTTGCTTTTGCCGCTAAAAGATTTGTTAAAAGCGTTTTTGATTCAGGCATTCCTGCTATAACTGAAAAGTTTATATCTCCTTTTGTTATTTCAGAAGTTGGGGTAACATTCAACTCCGAATTAAAACTCTGTTCAAAAACTGAAAGTGCATCAAAAATCACATATCCTTTTGATTTTTCTTTATCTGAATTTTGCACAACATAGAATTTTGTTAAATATTCTGCACCCTGCGGCACATTAAATTCTATATATTTCCAACCCGAAAAGTTAGTTTTTTCTGACAAAGTTTCTCTTAAAACTTCACCGTCTGCAGTTTTAAATTCGGCTCTTAACCATTGATTGAGCACAGTTGGTGAATATACCCATACACCAAGTTTGTCAACAACTGAAACAGTTATTGGCTTCTTGAATTCAAGATACGCTGCACCATTTTGGTCGTTTGGAACATTTAAAAAGTCGTAACTTAATTTAATGCTGCCGCTTCCGCTTTTTATATTCTTCACTTCTTTTGTTATTGATGCTGTTGCTTTATCAGGATAACTGCTTGAAGTGTATACATTTGTATCAAAATCATCTAAGACATCTGAAAAAGTTATTGCCTTATTTTTATCAAGCACTTCCACATTTTTAACAAAAGGACTTATTTCCTTAAAATGAACATCTCTGTCTTCTATTAAAACCTGTATCCCCTCTTTGGTTTTGCCTATTACGGAAATTTGGGGGTTATTATATTGTTTTTTTGAAAAATGTGAAGCACTTGCCAACAAACTGTCAATTTCTTTTAAAATATTTATCTTTGCAGTTGCGGTAAAAGTGCCATAGGTGGCGGAAACTGTTATATTTTCTCCAAAGTTTTCTGCCTGCAAAACATTACCCGAAAATGCACCGTATCCAGATTCAATTTCCCATTTGATTTCAGGCAATTCACCTGAAAAAGGATTTCCATATTCGTCAATGGGATTTATAATTTCAAATGTTCGTGAAGTCCCCGAAAACACATTGTAATCCTTTATCAGAATTTCAAAACCTGAAAGAATTTCGCCTTTTGGTGCATCTGAAATTACACCGACTCCTGTTGCAACTTTGCGAAGACTTCCCTCTGAAGGGGTATTTACCACTTTCTGCGTTCCGTCTTTTTTCAAAGCCATAGTGGTAGAGCCGCCACCATCTAAATTCATAGCGTCATACATACCTATTTCCATTAAATATTCTGCAAGTTGCGGCAAAGTATAGCCTTTTGCATTACTGAGTCTGCCATCTACGGTTATTAAATATAGTTTTGTTCTTGTTTTATCGCAAGCAATAACTGTTCTTGGATTTTGCCCTGATACATTATGGGTGATTTTTGCAAGTTGCCCCTCTGTTACAAGCATTGTTCCGCCGCCTGTCATTGTTTCATAATCAGTAAGATTAATATTTGCATCAATTTTTATTTCTACTTTATCCCCAACAGAAAGATTTTCAGTTAAAAACGGATCAAATTCAGGTAAATGCCTTATAACATAGCCGTTTTCAGGAACTGCAACTCCTTCCATATCCCTTCGCATTTCAACAACTGTATCATCTTCGATAACAACCTCTAAAACATTATCATATGAACCTTCTGTTATTTCAGAAAAAGCAGAAGTATAAATTACAGGTTCTGCTAAGGAATCATATTTATTAAGATGCTTGATTGTCATTACATTTCCGTTTTGAGCAGTTAGAGTTATATTTGTTTTTATATGCTCACAGATTATTTTACCAAATTTATCAATAGCAAAAGTGAACATTCCGTCAGTTTCTGAAGATGATGACAAAAGTGTACCATCATTCATAATTGTACCGACTGCAGAACCTTTCCCTGACTCTCCGCTTTTCCATGCGAAAAAATCGGCATTTACTGCAGCGGCAGTATCATTATCATTTGCGAGTTTTTCCACGGTTTCAAGAGTGTTAAGATTTGTTGCTGTTAAAACTTTTGTTTTTACATATGGACTTGTAAGGTCTGCTTCAATAATATTAATATTCTGCCACCCTGCCCCGTCTAATCTTACAACATTTGTATGTATAATCCCTGAGGCTATATTTGTGTTTGTTTTATTTTCATATATTGCTTTGGCACTTACCGATACCGGAAGAGTAACTGCGAAAGCAGTAAAAATTGCTATTATTTTTTTTAGCATCGTAATTCTCCTTGTTTTTTATCTAATTATACTACTTTTTTTCAATATAGTAAATATTAAATATTGTTAAATGTGAGAAAATATGTTAAAATGGTATTAATATGACAGGAGGATTTTTATATGAAAATTTTAATGGCACTTATGGGAATGGAAATAGGCGGTGCTGAAACTCACGTTTTAGAACTTTCTGCCGATTTAAAAAATAAAGGTTATGATGTTGTTGTTACTTCAAATGGCGGAGTGTATGTAAAAGAACTTGAAGCACTTGGCATAAAGCACATAAGCCTCCCGCTACACACAAAAAAGCCGTCTTCTATGATAAAGTCTTTTTTAGGGCTTAAAAAAATTATTAAAACTGAAAAACCCGACATTGTTCATTCTCATGCAAGAATACCTTCTTTCATTTTGGGAATCCTTAATAAATTTGTTAAATTCAACTTTGTTACCTCCGCTCACTGGGTATTTAAAACTTCAGGTATTTTAAAATATATCACCACCTGGGGAAGCCGTTGTGTTGCAGTAAGCGAAGACATTAAAAAATATCTTAAAGTAAATTATGGTGTAGTTGACCAGGATATTTATGTTACCATTAACGGAATAAATATGAACAAATTTTCCCCTGACAACAAGTGCCCTGATATTATAAACGAATTTGGTCTTTCAGAAGAAAAAAGAAAAATTGTATATATCAGCCGAATGGACGAGGATAGAAGTTTGGTTGCTCATCATCTGATAGAAATCACTCCTACTCTCATCGATAAGGAAGATCTTGAGATTATTATTGTGGGCGGTGGTAATGATTTTGACAAGGTTAAAAACGAAGCAGAACTTATAAACAGAAAACTTGGCAAAAAAGTTATTTATTTAACAGGTGCAAGAACAGATATTTACAAATTTATTTCTATTGCAGACTTTTTTGTAGGGGTTTCACGCTCTGCTCTGGAGGCAATGAGTGCGGCTGTTCCATCTATCATTGCAGGTAACGAAGGCTACATTGGTATTTTTGAAGAAAAAGTTACTGATGTATGTTTTAACACAAACTTTTGTTGTCGTGGCACCAAAGATTCTACTCCAAATCTTTTAAAAGCCGATTTACTTTCCCTTATCAATATGGGTAATGATGAACTTAATGCTCTTGGCAATTATTCAAGAGAAACAATTAAGGCTCACTATTCTGTTGATGCAATGACAAAAGATTATGAGAAAATGTATAACAGCATTTTGAAAACTCCCGAAGGAAAAACAGATATTGTGATTTCAGGATACTATGGACATAACAATAGTGGCGATGATGCCTTGCTTTCAGCAATAATCAATGACATCAAAAAATCAAATGACGATATCAGAATAACAGTGCTTTCAAAGAAACCGCAAGAAACACAAGAGATTTATGGTGTTGATGCAGTTAATAGATTTAACATTTTCAAAATCAACAAAACAATTAAAAATTCAAAACTTTTAATAAGCGGTGGCGGAAGTTTAATTCAGGACGCAACAAGCAGTCGTTCTTTGCATTACTATCTTAACATTATCAAAATTGCTTTGAAACACGGCATTAAAACTTATGTTTATGCCAACGGAGTTGGTCCTATCTCAAAAGAACGAAACAAGTGCTTAACTACTGAAATTTTAGATAAAGTAAACTTTATCACCGTCCGTGAGCAGGATTCAAAAGATGTTTTAGAAAAAATCGGAATTAAAAATCCTGAAATTCAAGTTACCTGCGACCCTGCTATTTCAATTGCTCCCGGCTCTTTTGAGGACTTAAATGAAATACTTAAAAAAGAAAATATACCATCAGGCAATTATGCCGTAATATCTGTAAGAAACTGGAAAACAGATGCATATAAAGAGGCTATTATAAAACTTTCAGAATATTTAAGAGATGAATATGCTCTCAATTCAATTTTCGTGCCTATGCAATACAAAAATGATTTTGAAATCTGCTCTGAATGTGCAAAATACGGCTATGTACTCAAAAATCCGCACAACTTTGAGGAAATTATGACTATTGCGGCACACAGTAAAATTGTTATAGGAATGCGTCTTCATATGCTTATGTATGGTGCAAATGCAGGAGTTCCTGTAATCGGTCTCTCCTACGACCCGAAAATTTCTGCTTACCTTTCATATCTTGATCAGGCAAATGTGGTTGATTCTGAAAATTGTGGATTTAACCAACTTAAAGATTTAGTTGACAAAATTATGAAAAACCACAGTGAAATAACAAACAACTTGTGCAATAAAGTTGAAGCACTTAAAGAATTACAAAAAACAAATGCCAATATTGCAATTAAACTGTTGGAGGAAAAATAAATATGAGAATTTTAGGTGTTGATTACGGAGAAAAAAGAACAGGTATTGCAGTATCTGATACTCTTGGTATGACCGCTCAAGGTGTAAAAACAATATTTGAAAGTTATCCACCGAAAGTTGCGGCAGAAGTCATTAAAACTGCAACTGAACTTTCTGCTGAAAGGATTTTAGTGGGACTTCCCAAAAATATGGACGGAAGCGTTGGTTTCCGCGGTGAAGCCACTTATGCATTCATCGAGGAATTGAAAAAATTGACCGATTTGCCGATAATCACCTGGGACGAGCGTCTTTCTACGGTTTCTGCAATAAAGTCTTTAAATGAAACAAACACCCGCGGTAAAAAAAGAAAAGAAGTAGTAGACACTGTTGCCGCTATGTATATACTTCAAAATTATTTAGACAGTATCTAAACAATATTAAAAGGAGATGTAATTTGTTTACATCTCCTTTTTTGTGCAAAGAAAAAAGCAGCTGATTAAAGCTGCTTTACGATTTTTAACAAATCATCTTCCATTTTATCAAGGTCAGAAACCAATTTAAACTGATTTCTTGCTCTGTCGATATTATGTTCAGGTCTGTGAATTTTGAAGTATGTATCCCCTTCTAAGTAATCTGTCAAGAATCTGATACCACATTCATATGTAAGAAGTTTTACAGAGAATGGAAGAAGTTCTTTTTCCATTTCTGTCATAGATTCCATTGTTTCTGAACAGAAGCCTTTAGCAAATGCTTCAAAAGCACCGCTATCGAAGTTGACTTTGCTCAAGTCAGTTTCATCTTCTGCACCTGTTGAACCACCCATACGGAGTGCATCACCAAAGTCATAAAGAATGCTACCTGGCATAACAGTATCTAAGTCAATAACACAGATTGCTTTACCTGTTGCGTTATCAAACAAAATGTTGTTGATTTTTGTATCGTTATGTGTAACTCTTAATAAAATATCACCTGATGCGATACCGTCTGTTACTTTACTTGCTTCTTTTGCATGTTCCAAAGCAAATTCAATTTCTTTTTCAACAGATTTTGCTCTGCCTGCTTTATCTTCTTTAATTGCTTTTAAAAGATTTTCTACTCTGTTTGGAGTATTGTGGAAATTCGGGATTGTTTCAAAAAGTTCATTTGCAGGAAAATCTGAGAGCATTTTCTGGAAATGTCCGAAACCAACCCCTGCATTATGTAAATCATCACATGATTTGCTTGTTTCAATAGTAAATGTATCTTTTACGAATTCATATACTCTGTAAACATGATCGTCATCAACTTTATAATGATTTTTGTCATTTCTTGTTCTGATAACTCTCATTGTTTCGCGAGAAGGATCGCCGCCTTCGGCTGCAATTTTACCACGCAAAAATTCTGTAACTTTTTCAATATTATCCATAAGTTGTGCAGGATTTTTGAAAATATTTGTGTTAATTCTCTGTAAAATATATTCTTTTGAGTTTGTAAGATATGTGTCGTTAATATGCCCGTTGCCGTATCTGCCAATTTCAGATTCAAGATTAAACTCATTAAAAACTTTGTTCAAATCAAAAGACATCTTAATTCTCCTTTTAAAATTTTATCATTCCTCAAAACAACATGCACAAAATAAAATTTCGTGCATCCAACCTACTCATAATAGCACATATTACACATTAAGTCAAGCATTTTTTAAAAATTTGGTTTAAAACTTGGCATAAGTTCTAATTTGAACAGATTCGCCTTGTGTTTAGCATCAATTATTTCTTTGGTTCTATCATTTTCAATTTTTCCTGTACGAATGTAAATATCAAGTTCTTCATAGGTAAAACCAAGATTTTCTTCATCTGTTTTTCCGCACAAACCGTCAATAGGTGTTTTTTCAACCAACTCGGCAGGCAACCCCAACAAGTGTCCGATTTCTTTAACTTCAGTTACAGTAATATGAGACATTGGTGAAAAATCACCAACAGAATCGCCGTATCTTGTGGAATACCCTACCCAGTCTTCTGACAAATTGCAAGTATTGCAAACTCTGCCATTTACACTTTGTGATACTGCATACAAAGTTGACATTCTTATTCTTGGCGGAATATTTTGCAGAGTCTGTGCCGAAATATTAAGTTCCTTTGGCAGATTATTAATAATGCCATCAACCGCATCTTTTACATTAACTTCATAGTGCTTGATTCCAAGGTGGTTTACAAGCAAATACGCCATATCAATATCGTGTTGTGTACCTTGTGGCATTAAAACACCGATAACTCTGTCTTTCCCGAGCGCTTCAACACACAGTGCTGCAGCCACCGAACTATCTTTACCACCTGATATACCTACAACTGCGTTGCAATCTTTTCCGTTTTTTTCAAAAAATTCCTTAATCCACGCAACGCAATCATTTTTTACTTTTAATGCATCAAACATAAAATCACCACTATTTATTGTACCATAATTTGCAAAATTCTTCAAGCATTTTAAAAAATATAATACTTGTACCATAATAAAAAAGAAAGCCTTCAAAAGGCTTTCAGATTTTTGCTTATTCCCACTCGACTTCAGCTTTTTTAATTACCGTGATTTTCATTGCTTTTTCGTGATTTTATTATCCATATTTTTCATCGTGGTGATTTTATTTCCGAAAGTTTTTGTACTCAAAATGTACTCACAAATTAATCCACACAGACTTCAAGTATTCTTATCAATATCTTATAGTTATCAACTGACAATATTGATGCTTCTAAGAGTTCCTCTTTATCTGCATTTCCCCAATTAAGGTCGTACCCCATACGCTTTGCCATAAGGCGGATAAATTCACGGATGGAACGACCATTTCCTTCTCTGAAGGGATGTATAATGTTGAGTTCTGCCATTACATATGCTAAATTATCAAAACTCTTTTCTTCGTCAGTTTCCCTGAGCATATTTTTCTCTTTTATCTTAGCAAACACTTTATCAAGCTCTCTATCAATCAAGTTTGGTGGATAAAACATTGTATCCGCTTTACTGATTTGTTCTCGTCTGATTTTTCCGGCAAATGGATAAATATCTTCAAAAATAAACTTGTGTATATTCATAAGATGAGCCTTTGAAAAATTACCCTTAATCGGATTTTTCAAAAGTTCCATCTGTTTAATCAAGGTAATCTCTTCTTCTGCGGTTTTTAAAAGCTTGTTATCTCTTATGTTTAATTTGTTTTTCAAAACATTACTATCAGGATAGCAATAAATTGATTGTGTAGTCGTATAAACATCATATTTTGAAAACATAGTTACACCCTCTGCATATATTTAAGTTTCAATTCTTCGATTACATCTGTATAGCTTACTTTACCGCTATCAATTCTTTTAAGGTTTTTTATACCTTCTTCGCTAACCTTCATACTTTCTACAGCGAATGTTCCTTTTAAATTTTTTAAATTACTTTCAAAATCTTTAGATGCCATATCTGCTTTATTTCTCCAATCTGTATATTTACCCGATTTAATCCTCGCATCAGCAGGTTTCTCTGCATCTTTTGGCAAAAGCCAAGCACCTGCGATTTTCTTTGCTCCAACAATTCTACCCTCATTGCACAAAACAGTAATTCTTCTTACAGAAATTCCCCACATTAAACTTGCTTCTTTTATTGTTAGTATATCCATATCAACACCTCATTTATTACATTATATACCACAAATAGAATAATGTCAATATTTATAAATGTATTTTATTTTTTGTATTTAATATCTAATGCAAAATTATGTTTCATTGGTCCTGAACCATTTCCCAAATCAAGACCTGTAGCAAGCGCATCGGATATATAATCTTTTGCTTTTTTTACTGACTCCGCAAGGGTAAGTCCTTTGGCAAGATTTGATGCAATGGCACTTGAAAGAGTGCATCCTGTCCCGTGTGTGTTTGGATTATCAATTCTTTTTCCATCGAACCATACAAAATTGCCGTTTTCGTATAAAAGGTCATTTGCATCATTTATGCTATGACCGCCTTTTAACAGAACGCTACATCCATAGCTTTCGCCGACATACTTTGCCGCCTTAATCATATCTTCCTTGTTATTAATTTTCATATCAGATAAGATTTCTGCTTCGGGAATATTAGGTGTCACAACAGTTGCAATGGGTAAAAGTTTTTCAACTAATGTTTTTATAGCATCTGTC
>JAZRDC010000057.1:0-18090 GCA_045660065.1 Clostridia bacterium | reverse complement strand
TGCATTGATATCAGATAAAACAAACTGGACAATTTCTTTGGTGTGAGGTGATTAAATGAAAAGAAAAATTTTAAAAGCATCAGATGGTATGATTCTGACTAATGGAGAGATTTACGGCAAAACAATATATTTGGCTGATGGCGTAGACGAAAAATCATTTTATGAAATTTCGCAGGAAGAATATGAAAAACAATTCGCTGAAGAAGCGGGGGAATTAAATGAGAATTTGTATTGATCCGGGTCATAATTACTCTGATTATGATACAGGGGCAGTTGGTAATGGATTAAGAGAACAAGATGTTGCTTTTGAAATTGCGGACAGGTTAAAAAGATTGCTTATCGAAGCGGGTATTGAGGTTATAATGACCAGGGCGAGACTTACTGACAATGTGGGAGAGACTGCCAAAGACAGTATAAATCAGCGTGTGAGGATTGCCAATAATACCAAGTGCGACTATTTTATTTCAATTCACTGCAACAGCCATACAAACAAAAACTCAAACGGAACTGAAACGCTTGTGTTTGGTTTTGGAGGACAGGCTGAAAAACTTGCTCAAAAGATAAACGGTAGCATTGTTTCTGCTTTGGGTACTTATGACAGAGGAATTAAGGCAAGAACGGACCTTGGAGTTTTAAGAGGCACTTCGATGCCTGCGGTGCTGATTGAAACTGCTTTTATTTCAAATGCAGGAGATGCAGCGCTTCTTAAGAACAACAAAAACGAATTTGCAGAGGCAATCTGCAGGGGCATTTTAAAACACTTAAACTGGAAAACGGAGGAAAGGAATATGGATATTGAACAAGCGAAGGAGATTTTAAAAACAAAAGCAGGGCTTTCAGAGGAAACGATTACCTTCCTGCTCTGCTACAAATACGGTGATGCTTTGGTAGCAAAACTTGCCGAGGCGATGAAATAAGGAGGAAGAAGATGCTTAATGTGATTAAAGGAATTTTAGGTGCAGTGTTTACAGGAGTTGGATATCTGTTCGGAGGTTTTGATGTTATGATGCAGGTGCTTTTATTTTGCATTATTACAGATTACATATCAGGAATAATGGCGGCGTTGTATTTAGGAAAACTCAATTCAAAGGTCGGGTTTAAGGGAATTGTGAAAAAGATTGCAATTCTTTTGGTTGTGGCTTTGGCGGTGGAAATCGGCAGAGTAACCGGTGCTGATATGATACGTGGTCTTGTGATTGGATTTTACATTGCGAATGAAGGTATTTCCATTTTGGAAAATGTTGGCCGAATGGACGTGCCTTACCTTTCAAAACTGAAAGACATTTTAGAACAACTTAAGGACGATAATAAAAAGGGGTGATTTTATGAGCAATTATATTATTTCACAGAAAAAGGATCCTTATCAGGATATGAATGAAATATCCTGGGCAAAGAAGATAAATACTAACGGAACCCAGGCGGACAAGGCGTATTCGAGTCAGTACGCTACACCACATTATGATAATTTGAGAGCCAACGGTTACGGAGATATTGCGGATTTTTATAAAGGGGCAAATGCTGATACTGCTTACGGATACCAGAAAGGTTATCAGAAGGGTGCAGGGGAGAACATTTATGCAAAACAGTATGTAGATACAAATAAGTATATTGCTGATCAGAGAAAGTTTGCATCAGATGCTGCAGATAATGCTTATTTGGGACAGAAGGCGATTACAGATAATCAAATTCAGGGTGTAAAGGCGCAGTATGACGATACAAACAGAAGACATTACATAAATTATCTTAAAACTAAAAATGCACTTCCGCAGCAGTTGGCGGCTTTAGGATACACCGGAGGACTTGCCGAAACAAGTGCGCTTGGCCTTGCAAGTGAGTATATGAACAATGTGGCAGATGCAGAAATGCAGAAAAATTCTGAAATTTCCGGGCTTAATGCTAAACTCCTTCAGGCTTATTATGACAAAGAGGCACAGAAGGCACAGAATGAAGGGCAGTTTGCAAAGATGGGACTTGACCAGTACAACATTGACCGAGACCGAGCGTTTAGTCGTGAGCAGTTTGAAAAACAATTAGACCGTAGCGATTACTGGAATAACAGAGAGTTTGATTATAAGGCAGGTCGTGATAAGGTTTCTGATGATTTTAACAATAGACAACTTGCACAGCAAAAAGAACTTACCGAAGCGGAACTTTATAATGCCATTGTGCTTGCACAGATGAAAAATAAGGCAAACGGTGGAAGTTATACAAGTACAAATCCAGAACTTGATGAATGGGCACTTGCTGAGTTTTTAGAAATGCTCGAGGGCAATAACGCACCAACTCAGCAACCAATTGGGAGAGAAGGTTTTTTGGTAGGAAGAGGACCTTTGGTTGGGTATGATTACGTAAACAAACAACAGTTACCGGGATACACAAGTAAAGTTTCTAAAGATACTGAAACTTTTACAGAAGAGTGGATAAAGAATCTTAACAACAAGCAGAGTCCTTTTTCGAACGGATATGCAAAAATAAAACTACAGGGCGGTGAATAACCGCCCTAAAAGTGCTTTTATGAGAGGAGTTATTTATGGCTTATAAATTGTTTAAAAACCCAGCTGATAAAAAGTTGGAGGAAGCAAAAAAGAAACTGGAAGGTAAGGTTAATCAGGGACCGACAAAACAGAAGGCGGAGAAGCTGACGGAAAAGGAAATGAATAAAATTGCGATTGAAAACGCAAGAAAAAACAAACCACAGGTTTTTGGGACTACAGTTTCAGGGGACAATAAGATAGTTTCAAGAGAAATTGAGTCAATAAAGCCTATGATCCCACTTGTTACTGATTACAAAGAAGTCCAGGAGGCAAGAAATTCCAAGTCTACCGGAGAGTATAACTTTAACGGGAATATAAATACACCAAAATCAAAGTTTCAGACATATTACGAAGGACAAAGACGAAAAACTGAGAAAGAAGTTGCTATAAAGGCTGCAGATGCAGAGAGAAGGTCTGCATTTGATAGAGTGATGAGTATGGGCAGTGATGAGTTTGACAGATTGAGTGATGATGAGAAAAAGGCGCTTGTCGGTGAATATAATAATGCAAATGAAAACTACTTAAAAGAGGCATATGATATTAAACCACAGAAAGAAGATGAAGTGCAAAAGACTCCCGATTTCTTTTTGAATAAAGAACTGTTTGAAGTTCAAACACAAAACTTATCCCCGGAAGAAAAAAGTTTACGAAGAAATGAATTTAGAAATCTGGAAGATGCCTGGAATCGCAACAGAGATTACTATGTGAAAAAAGGTGGAAATTCAGATTCATATAATTCACAGTATACATTTATAAATCCGTCTATATACAATTTGTCTGCAGAACAGGACGAGTTTGTTAAATTTGTTCACGGATACTATGAGGATAATCCAAAAACTGCGATTGATATTGTTGATTCTTTCCTTGTCGAAATGCAAATGAAGGGATTTGCCGAGAATGCAAAGGAAAATAAAATTGATGAATATGTAGTGGCACCGATGGTTAATCTGGGTGCTGATTGGATGGGTAATATTGAAACTGCTAAAGATACTCTTATTCAGGGTGGAAAGAATATATATAATGGATTGACAGGGAAACAGGCGGAAACTACATTGCCATATTACTCAAAAGGTAATCAGTTGAAAAGGGTGGCAGAACAGGCACACGAATCATACATAGGTGGTTCTGAAGGTGTTGCTGCAGGCATTAAAGAACTTGGACTTGGTGCGGCAAAAATGGCTTTGGACTGGAATACAGGTGGACCTTTAATGCAGGTGGCACAGACTTTTGGTGGACAGGCGTATTCTGCAAATCAAAAAGGGGCAAATTATGTTCAGTCTGTTGCAACAGCTGCACCTATGGCTGTACTTTCTTACTTCTTCAGTAAAGGAGGTATTGAAAATGTGTTCAGAGGCGGGAGCGCAGGGAAAGCAACAACAAGTGCTATGGCCAAAGGCATTACAGGTGTTTTGAAAAATATAGTTGCAAGAACACCTGAACTTATTAAAGGTTCGCTTGAAGAAAGTTTTGAGGGTGCAACTGAAAATCTTGTTTATCAGTTAGTGGATGGAATTGTTAATGGCGATAACAGCGATATGCACTTAGAGTATGAAGCACTTATAAATACAGGGAAATATACTGATGAACAAGCCAAAAGAATGGCGTTTACAAACAAAGTTGTGAAGGAAACAATTTCAAGTGGTTTGATGGAAGGTTTGACTGCTCTGGTAGCAGGTGCACCTGCATCAGCAAGAAACACATACAATAATTATAAATCCCAAAAGATGTATGAAAATTTGCCTGGTAATGTTGGGTATGATGTTAATGGCCAGACTTATCGTGAGGATGGAAGTGTTACAAATGCGTTTGATTTAGATAATGCAGAAGATGCTCAACATAAGATTGTAACTTTGCCAAATGGAATGAAGTATGTTCAGGCTGACAGACAGATTATAACAGGGAAGACACCTGAAGAGTGGGGGCAGAACCTTGAGGACTATATAAATAATGAAATCAGACATGGAAAAGATATTCAAATCCCAACTGTTGAAGGCGATGTTCTAAAGATAACTGCTGATACCGCATGGAAAATAGGTGATCCTGATAAAATATCTGCTGTAAAATCAAACGCGGGTACACATGTAGACGAATTGATTGAAACATCAAAATTCTTAAAAGAAGAACCGTCGAACAAAGATAGATCTAATATGAGATTCCAGGCAGACAAGTTTCAGTACAGAAGGGCATTTTTTAGAGATGCTGACAATAAGTATTATAGACTTACAATTACTTCGGGAATAAACGAAGATGGAAATGTGGCTTATAGCATTGGTGATATTAAAGAAAGACAGTTTCCATCAGTTGACGGCTCTTCCTCACGAGGAGGCGCTCAGGTTGATGGAAAACTGTCCTATAACAATACTACCACAAATGATGGCAAAAGTCAATACGAAATTAAATATTCCGATGGTGAGGTTAAAAACACTCCTTTTGCTGATGCGTTTGAGGGTATTGATACTGATAGTTTATTCAATAATGTTGAAAATGATACACAAAAGGCTATGCCGGTGTTAAATTCAAATGCTGAAGCGGGTGTTGGTGCTGATAATATTATTGCACCTGCAGATAAAATAGCACAAATTCCAAAGGCAAACAGAAAGATGATGAATGTGTGGTCTAAAAGAACGGGTGCTAAAATCTTGATTGCCGATACAATGGCAAAGTCCGGCCAGGAAAGTGCAGGGTTTTATCAGAGAAGCAAGGACACTATTGTTATTGACTGGAAAACTGCAATGGATAGCGAGGCTTTTGCAAGAAAGATTTTAACCCACGAGGGCGTACATTCGGTTGAGGGAAGTGAGTTTTATAACGAACTTCGCGATTATGCTTTTAATAACCTTTATGCAATTGAGGAAGCAAAAAACAAGGCTATTGCCGATAAGATTAAACAGTACGGCGATGAGGGTGTTACACTCGATGATGTGGCGGCAGAAAAAGAGCTTGTTGCAGATTATTTAAGTGAGCATATTCTTTCAAGTGAAAGAGCAATAAACCAGTTTTGCAGACAGAGTCCGAGTTTGGCAAAGAATGTTTACTTGTCTTTAAAAAAGGCTTATGCATATTTGACTGATAAGCAGTCTTTTGAAGAAATTAAGAATATAGAAAAAGGCCTTGAAATCTTTGAAAAGGCACTAAACACACGCACCATGGGCGAGAGTGGTGAAGGGGTCCAGTTCGATATAAGGAAAGATAATAGAGGCACATATTATTGGCAGATTGAAACAGATAAGGATATTTTTAAAGGCATTAAAGATAACAAGGAACTTTTACAGGAACGTGCATATAATTATTTGTTGAGTGATAATAAAAAATTTGTGATAGATGGTGTTGTAGATGGTGAAGATTTAAAATTTGTTAGAGTTAGTGCAAACAAATATGTTTATGGAGACCATACAGACCATCTTAACGATGATAATTACAATCGAAAGATGCGATTAGCACCAAGTGTGTATGACCTTATGGAAAATGCTACAAACAAATGGGATGCACCTAATCACAAAAATGAGAAGAAGTTTACGAAACACGGCTTTAAAAATTATGGTGGCATAGTAAGAATTGACAATGTTGCATTTGATTATTTAGTTAGAGTAGGTAAAGGTACAGATGGTAAATACTTCTATGATATAAATTTAGAGGTTAACGATACTATCGAAGTGCCTCGCACCACAAAGGATGCTTCTCTTCAGCTATCATTAACCTCTAACAAAAAGATACCACAAAACAGTGCAGATGTCAAGAGTGATTTCCAATTTTCTTCCCCTGTTGCATCGGCGGATACAAAAGTTTCTGCAGAAGCGGAAAATGATGTTAAAATTAAGTCTAACAAGGCAAAGAGTTATTATGAGAGATATTCAAATACTGCAAAGAAGGATATTGGGAAGCTTTTGGGAATACCAAGGGCAAGGCTTGGTGTTATTGATGGAAATATTGATACTTTAGCAGGGGAATATTTTCACACCGGAAAGATTTCAGATGCCAGCAAAGATGCACTTTTTGAAAAAGCCTGGAAGGAAGGCGTTATAATTGACGATACCAACAAGGAGTTTGCAAAGGAATTAAGGCAGGAACTTAAATCATCAAAGCTTTATATCTCACCTGAAGAGGCGAAGGATATTCCTGATTTTGGAGTATGGCGACGTGGACAGATTGGTAATATGATGATAAGCACTGCGAACGGATATCCGGTTGATTCTAAATATAGTGAACTTAGTGCAATGTATCCTAATTTGTTCCCGGATGATATTACTGCTCCTTCAGATCAGCTTTTAAGAATTGCCGAGGTTATGGAGAGTCTTAAGCCTTTAGAGTACACCTTGGAAGAACGTGAAGCACAATTTAAGGAAGAATACAGAGAAAAGTTCAAAAAAGGACTTAATGATTTTGAAAAAAGGCTTGAAGACGTATCGAGATACGAAAAGGCAAGAGAGCTTACTGATGTTCAGAAGTTTTATAACCGTGATGAACTGACAGTTGAGGAAGCCAATGAGATTTATAAAGAACTTAAAAACGCTCGTAAGAATTACGAAAAGGTAATGCAGAAAGAGTTGCTTGCTTCTGAGGATGCAGAGCAGGTAGACCTAATACTTAAAGGTAAGGTAGATATTGAAAGAATTGACCCTAAACGATATAACATAGAAGGTATTAGAAAGGTTGTTGAGGCAAAGGCTCCGATTGAACTTTATAATGAGGCGCTCAACAAACACAGAAGGGCAGTTAAGAACAGAAGATATAAAACTGCAGAAGCCTTTTTGGAAGGTTCTGACCTCTGGAAAGAAAAGAAGAGTGGATGGCGTTATGCAACAGAAACTATGGAACGAAATTTCCATGATATTATGGGCAGTGAAAGCAAAAGGAAGGAGAAAAAACGCAAGGCAGTAACTCATTACGAGGGCGCCGAAGCGGACAAGATTACCAAAGATGCAAAAACATATAGAAATTTAGTGGTTGATAAAGACATAACCCTGAAAGATTTTTATAATCGTTCTCAAACTCAAACAGATAAATTTGAAAAACTATATATGGGAAAAATATCTGCGGAGATGGTTGAAGAAATCAACAGTATTTTTAAAGATAACGGATTAGATATTGATGTTGATGGCGAACACTTTATAATTCCAAACAGTATGTTGACTCATGTGGAAAAGAGACATGGATTGAGTTCTACAGAAAGTGCTGAGAAGGTAACTGCAGATAATATAGACTTACTCAGGGAAACGATAGAAGAGCCAGATGATGTTTATTTTAACGGATATACCGATGAAGGAAACCCTGTAATTGTTTTTGAGAAGAGTTTCAACGGAACTACAAGTACATACGTTCAGTTTAATTCATCAAATAGAAATGGGCTAATAGGTAAGACATTTTATTTTGACAGTAAAATAAAAAAAGATGAAGGAGATACTTCGGTAAGCAATACTACAAATAGCCCTGCTCTTTACGCCCAAAACGGCCAAAGCCAATCTTCTTCATCTAAGAAAAGTGTATCACAAAATGACAAAAATGTCAACAAAGAAGATAGTAGCATTGACAAAGCAACAAGGCTTATTGACCATTATTTCACTCCTGTACATGAGCATGAGGCAGAAAAGGTAAGAAACGAGAACGAATATCTTGATAAAGTTACTAAACTTAAACTTTCACAAAAGATTGAAAAGGGCAACAAGACTTCTGAAAGTTTTGCAGTGCAGTTTTTAGGTGAAGTTGAATCTGACCTTGCAATGCTGACAAGCAGAAAATATATTTCTGAAAAGGCGAAGGCAAAAATCAAGGAACTTACCACGCAAAGAGAAATTTTCTTAAGGGAAAATCCAAATCTTGACTATGATAAAATCAACAATGCCGTTTCAGAGTTCAGAAAGATGTATGATGAACTTTTTGTAGCTATGAATGATGCGAGAATAAGAAACGGATATTCTCCTGTTGAATACAGACAAGGTTATTTCCCACATTTTCTTACAGATGCGAAAAAAGGAATAAGAAAAGAACTTGCTCAGGAACTTGGCATTGGAGAATATGATGGCCAAGATGGAATATTCAATACGTTTATGAAGGCAGTAGGTATTTCTGTTGCAGATTCAAAACTTCCAACAAATATCGCAGGTAAAACTCAGGCTTTTAAACCGGGAATTAAGTTTATGAGTGAGGCTCTGCAGAGAAAAACAAATGTTACGGATTATGATGCTATTGCAGGCTTTTCTAAATATATAAAGTCGGTTGGAGATGTTATATATCATACAGACGATATTCAGGAACTCAGAGCGTTAGAAGGACAACTTAGGTATAAGTATTCTGAAGAAGGTGTTAAAGCAGAAATTGAAAAGGTAAGAGATGATGCAACACTTTCGGAAGAAGAACGCCGTGAGAAACTTGAGATAATTTACAACAGAGGTACAACCAAACACGGTGGATTAGCTCAGGAAATAAGTGAGTATACCAATTTACTTGCGAATAAGAAATCTTCTTTTGACAGAAATATGGAAAAAGATTTCAGCAGAAGAACATACAATGTTATGGCAAAAGTTGAAAGCAATGTTGCAGCAAATATGATTGCGGGGAACTTATCTTCAGCTCTGACAAACTTTATTCCAATTACGCAGGCAAGTGCTGAATGCAGTCAGGCATCTATTATAAAGGCTGCAAGAGATACGGTTAAGAATTTTTTGCATAACGATGGTTTTGAAAGCAAATCAACCTTTTTAACAAACAGAAATGGAACAAAGGATATTGTTGCTAAATCTGCGTATAAAAAGACGATGGATATTATGTCAAAACCGATGGAGATTGCAGATACACTTGCATCAAACATTGTTACACGCGCCAAGTTTTATGAAAACATAAAAAAAGGTATGAATGAAGCGGATGCGATAAAGGATGCAGATAAATATGCTGCAGGGCTCATTGCAGACCGTTCCAAAGGTGCACTACCTACTGTGTTTTCAAGAAAAAATCCAGTTGCCAAGCTATTTACTATGTTCCAGGTAGAAGTTAACAATCAATACAGATATTTGCTGAAAGATTTGCCGAGAGCCAAGAAAGACAAATGGATTGGTGCTATGGCAGGAGCACTTTTAAAATACTTTATAAGTGCTTATTTGTTCAATGATATTTATGAAAAGTTGGTAGGCAGAAGACCTGCGCTTGATGTGATTGGCTTTGCAAATGAGGTTTCAGGAGATTTTTTTGGAAGAAAACTACCTAACACTATTGACTTGATGTGGGAATTAGCAAACGGAGAACTGGGTGCTGAAGATTTTAAAACAGAGAAGAAGAAAAACTCTGTTGCTATTATGAATACTGCAAAATCAATTGGAGAGCAATTGCCGTTTGTGGGCGGATATGTAGGAGGCGGACGTTTGCCTATAAGTTCCGCTATACCTGATCCTGAAAAGTTTGTAACGATTTTTGATGAAGATGTTGCGTGGGCGAAAAAGCGTGATATTATATTTGGGACAGTTGGCGGTGCATTGCTTACAGGAATAGCGCCTGTTGGACTTAATCAGTTAAGAAAGACATATCAGGGAATATCAACTGTTAAAAAAGGCGGAAGTTATTCAGTCACCGGCAAAGGCGGAAAAAAACTGCAGTATCCTGTTTACAATGATAGCGAGGTTGGTACTACTTGGAACTATGTTCAGGGGGCATTGTTCGGAAAGTCTGCACTTGATGCAGCTCAGGACTGGAGAAAGAGCGGATATAAATCATTATCAGTTAAAGATACTGAGAGATACGAGAAAATTGCAGAGCAGGGAAAGAGGCTGAACGCTCACGAACTTTTAAAGGACATTGGAAAGATTGAGTCTATAAAAGATCCAGAAACCGGTGAAGTGATTGAGGGCGAGAGCAGACAGAGATATGAGCTTATACAAAGTGCCAACATTCCTGAAGGACAAAAGGCTTGGCTTGAGTTGTCATATTGGGGTAAAAAAGCAAAAGCGAAAGCGGATACGGCCAAAACAGAAGCTGATATCAGTAATGATAAATATGTTGACGCAAAGTACAAATATACTCAAAGTGATGCTGAAAAATATAATTCATACCTTACCAAAAGACAGAAAAAGTTGTTCAGTCTTACACCGGAAGAAGAAAAAACGGGTGATTACAAGAGAGTTGCGCTCTTTAATGAAAAAGGACTTTCTGCAGAACAGAAACGATATCTTGATAAGGACATTTTGGGTGGAAGCGGCAAAGTGGATTACACAAACACGGACACTTTCTATCTATCGCAGCTTTCTGAAGCACAAAATGCAAAGTTTGGGGTTACATCAAAAGTTTTGGGTATGAATGCAGAACTTTATTATACTTATCTTAAGGCTGCCGGTAGCGGTAAGAAAGATGAGAAAAAGGCAAATCTGCAGAAGTATGGTATGAGTGCGGCGCAGGCCAACGCCTTCTATGAGCTTGCAATTAAAAACAGAAAGGCCGGGGATGTGCACGATCAGACTGCATACAACGGATTGCAACCAAAAGAGAAAACTGCTTATAACACACTTAAAGGTTATCGTGAGTATGTTGAAATGGATGCGGCTGAGTTTAGTGTGTATCTGAAGGCGATTTCTAACCTGAAGACTGATGCTGAAAAAATTGAACTTCTTCAGAAGTACAAGCTCGGCAACAAGAATATGTCGGAGATTGCGGCAAAAGGTATTGTCAAGGTTCTTGGAATGTAAAAAGAAAGCAGGGGAGAAATCCTCTGCTTTTTATGCTATAAAATCTTCTATATATTCCCGAAAGTGGACTGCATCGAGTTCGTATTCATTGAGGTCAAATATAAGGTTTTGGATTTCTTCCCGGTTTGTTGATATGTCAAGGATGTGGTCGAGCAGTTTATAATCTTTAATCACGCCGATACCGTAGGTCTTGGCAGTTGTACCTTCAACTGTGATGTCAGATTCTATAAGAAAGTATAGAGTACTGAAAGAAAACAATTCTGCAACAGATATGTTCATCCGGACGGAGAGAAGGTCGAGGGTGTCTATTGTAACATTATTTTTGGCTCGTTCAATCAGGCTTACAAGGTCCTCACTTATTCCACAATCTTCTGCAAATTCAAATTGAGTGAGGTTGTTTGTTTCTCTGAATTGTTTTACTTTTTGTGCCAGTTTTGTCTTTATCATTCGTAACAGCTCCTTTTGTTACAAATTTACAGTAGCCCGTTAATTTGAAACACAGAACATATTACGGATTTCGACAGTTAATGACGAAAAGTGATATGATTATATTTAACTAACAAGCGAAAGAAATTTGTTTGAAATTCTTTCTTTCGCTTGGGTGGGGAAGGCTGATTCAACAAATAAACTGTTGTCAAAATTGTTGTCGAAATTTTGTGAAGTGAGAATATCTTTGCAATATAGCGGTATTTGCGATATAGACTGCTCGTCTCCAAAACCGCGTGCCGTGAGTTCGAATCTTACTGCCCCTGCCAAAAAATAAGAGAGTATCGGAAGATGCTCTCTTTATTTTTTGGTTGAATCAGAAAGAACTTAAGGCATGCGGAGCGTGAATGAGCACATATTTTGGGCGCTGCCGGTGGCAGATGAAGCGAAAAATTTGTGGCGCCGCGGTCGACAAGTGAGATGCGTATGCGTCGAGTCGTCGGGCACCGCAAGAGGGCGAAGCCTTTCGAATCCTTCTGCCTATGCTAAAAAACAAGAGAGTATCGCAAGATACTCTCTTGTTTTTTGTTGTTTCCATTTTGTTATATAGTAACTATTAATTATTTTTGTGTTTTTTATATTCCTCGTAAAAGTATGACATATTGTTAAATCCGGCGGTGTAGGCGGCTTCTGATACATTAAACTCACCGCTGTCTAACATTTTTTTTACTTCTGCTATTCTGATGCGGTTTCTGAAATCAATAGGTGAAGTTCCAACATATTCTTTGAAGAGTTTGCGAAAATTCGATTCGCTCATATTGCACAAGGTCGCATAATATGACATCTTGTGATTTTGTGAAAAATTTTGTTTGAGTTCATTTATAGCAGGCATAATTTTTTTGTGTTTTTTATCTTGGGGCTTATTATTAGCAGACAAAAAATACAATATTTCATAGGTTTTTGAAAGCAGAAATAATGCATTTCGTACATTTTCATTGGTGCATTGATGAAAAACGGTTGAGATTTCATCTGATTTTTTTGAAAATATTTGGTTGAGAAAACCATTTGCACCTTGAACACAATCAAATATAAATATCTTGATTTGGGTATTGTTGGTTAAATATTTGGTCTTGTAGGGGAGTTTTTTAGGGATAAAAAGCAGGTCGCCTTTTGAGATTGTTATTGTTTTGCTGTCTTTTTCAAAATAATATTCAAGTTCACCGGTTTCTACATATATAAAAGAAAATTTCTTTTTGCCTTTTTTGTACTCAAAAGTAAAGTCTTTGTTTCTTACAACACTTACAAAACCAACATTTTCAATTCTGTAATCGAGTTTTCCCAAATAGCGTATATCTTCCATTTCAAATCTCCTTAAAAATAAGCGAATACCATACATAATAATTGAATTAAGTATTGTTTTGACCCTTATGATATTGTATACTTAAAGCAGTAAAATGTCAAGATGTGCATTTTTATATATTAAGCGGATAAATGAGGTCGGAGCAGGGAGAATATGGAGAAAAAATTTTTGTTAAAATCAGAAACTGCGGTAAAGCTCTACGAAAAAGTTAAAACTCTGCCGATTATTGATTACCATAATCACTTGTCGGTTGATGATATTAAGAATAATACAAGGTTTTCGGATATATATGAGTTGTGGGTAAAGACAGACCCATACAAGCACAGAGCTATGAGAATGTGCGGTGTTGATGAAAAATATATAACAGGTGATGCTTTGCCAAAAGAAAAGTTTATGGCGTGGTGCAAAACTTTGCCGAATTTAATAGGTAATCCATTGTATCACTGGACAAAAATGGAGCTTGAACTTTTTGGTGTTGATATATTCCCAAATGGGGATAACGCTGAAAAAATATACGATTTGTGTAACGAATACCTTAAAAATAATGTGGTTACTGCAAAATCGTTATTACAAAGATTTAATGTTGAATTTGCCTGCCCTTGTGCATCACTTACTGATGATTTGTTTGAAAGTGACGGAAGCATTGCGCCATCTTTAAGAGGGGACGATATAGTAAATCCTGATATTAAAACCATTAAATCCCTTGAAATGGCGACAGGTGTTAAAATATCAGGTCTTGATGACTACAAAAAAGCAATTTCAATAAGACTTGAGGAATTTGAAAAAGCAAATTGCAAATATGCTGACCACGCATTGGACAACGGATTTAAGTTTTATGCAGATGATGGTAAAAACAATGAGCGATTTGATGCTCTGATGAGTGGAAAATCAGAAAAAATTGAAACACAAAAACTTTCATCCTATTTGCTTTTGTGTTTAGGCGAAGAATACGCAAAAAGAAATATGGTGATGCAACTTCATATCGGCGCGCAAAGGCAAACCAGCACAAGACTTAAAAATATTGCAGGACCTGCAGGCGGTTTTGCAGGCATAGGTAACAGTGTGGACTTGGTATCACTCACAAGTTTTCTGGATGATTTGGAAATGACAAAGGCGGGCTTGCCTAAAATAGTTTTATTTACTTTAAACCCTGCAGATAATGCGATAATTTCAGTTCTTTCAGGCTCGTATTCAAAAGATGGTGTGAACGGACTTATTACACAGGGGCCTGCATGGTGGTGGTGCGATCATAAAAGCGGAATTGAAGATATGCTTGAAAATGCAGCATCTTTTTCTGCGATTTCTAATTTTGTGGGAATGACTACCGATTCAAGAAGTTTTATGTCTTTTGTAAGACACGACTATTTCAGAAGAATTTTATGCAGTTTTTTTGCAGAAAAATTTGACGGTGGAGAAGTTTTCTGTGAGTTTGAAGAATTAGTTGAAGTTTTAGAAAAAATGTGTTATAAAAACGCAAAAGTAATTGTGGGAGGAAATAAAAATGTTTAAAGATAAAGTTGTAGTTGTAACAGGTGCAGGCGGAACGCTTTGTTCAGCCATTGCTATCGACTTGGCAGAAAAAGGCGCAAAGGTAGTGCTTGTGGGAAGAACAAGAGAAAAACTTGAAAAGACTTTGGAAAAAATTGCAAATAAAGAAAATATTTTAATTTATCCTTGTGATGTAACAGATGAAGTGCAGGTTGAAAAACTTGCTGAAGCAACCAAAGAAAAATTCGGGAATTGCAATTTCCTGATAAATGGTGCAGGCGGGAATGATATAAAAGCAATGCCTACAATCACAAAATTTGATAAAAAAGAATTAACAGGTGAGCTTCCTGAAGATGCTAAAGGTCTTTACAATGTGGATATGGACGCATTTAAAGGCGTTATTGAACTTAATACAATGGGAACTGTACTTCCTACACTTGCATTTGGAAAGCAGATGGTAGAATCAGGCGGAGGAAATATAATAAATTTTGCATCAATGAACTCATATTGTCCGCTTACCAGATGTTTTGCCTATGCGATGAGTAAAGCGGCGGTTGTTAATCTGACACAGTCCTTTGCGGCATATTTCGCCCCTGCAAATATAAGAATAAATGCAATTGCACCTGGGTTTATGGTAAATGAGAGAAGTAAAAATTATTTGGGAACTGTGGAAGATGGCTTGACCGCACGAGGTCAGGCGGTTATAGACCATACACCAATGGAAAGATTTGGACAGGCAGAAGATTTACTCGGTTGTGTAAGATGGCTTTTAGGGGAAGATTCTAAATTCGTAACAGGAACTACAATTCCCGTTGATGGCGGCTTTTTAACATTAGGAGGGGTTTGATATGCTCAAATTGGGTGTAATTGGTTATGGTAACAGAATTAACAGAATTGTAGAACTTCTTGTTGAAACAGGAGAGGTAGAGCTTGTTGCTGTTACAGATATTGATGAAGAAGGTGTAAAAAAGAATTACGGTGGCTTTGGGATGTTTGAAAACGTAGCTTTCTATACCGATGCGGAGCAAATGCTAAAAAAAGAAAAATTAGATGGTGTTTGCATCGGAACAAGATGCTCGCTTCATACACATTATGCAATGTTGGTTGCAAAATATAATATTCCTTTGTTTTTGGAAAAGCCTGTATGTATTTCATACGAAGAACTTAATAAATTAAAAGAAATTTCTCATATGAACGAAAAAACTGTTGTTTCTTTTCCATTAAGACTTTCAAATTTATGCATGTATGTGAAAAGTATAATTGACAGCGGAAAACTTGGAGAAATAACCCATGTTCAGGCATATAACAATGTTTTTTATGGCAGAGGATACTATCATCTCTGGTATCGTGATGACAGTCAGACAGGCGGACTTTTCCTGCAAAAAGCAACCCACGACCTTGACTACATAAACTTTCTTTTGGGTGATATTAAACCTGTTCAGGTTTGTGCTATGGAATCAAAGCAGATTTATAAAGGCAATAAACCTGCAGGTTTAAGATGCAAGGATTGCAACGAAAGAAACACTTGCCGCGAAAGTGATATTAACGTGGCAAAATTAAAAGACGGAAGACGAATAGGCGAATTTTGCTGCTTTGCAACAGATACAGGAAACCACGACAGCGGCTCGGTGATAGTTAAATATGACAATGGGCTTCACGCAGTATACAGTCAGAATTTTATAGTGCGAAATAGTGCAGGTAAGCGTGGTGCACGTATTGTAGGGTATGATGCCACATTGGAATTTGACTGGAATAAATCCACAGTTACTGTGTATAATCATTTTGAAAATACAACCGACATCAAAATTTTTGACAAAACTGACGGTCATGGTGGCGGAGATGAGTTGCTTTGTGACAATTTTATTTCTGTAATGAAGGGTGAAGGAACTTCCAATTCGCCGCTTTCAGACGGAATACTAAGTGCCGAGGTTTGTCTTGCTGCAAAAAAATCTGCACAAGAACATACATTTGTTGACATTGCAGACTAAGATATTCAGGAGGAATAAGATTATGATTAAAATAGAAAACAAGATAATAAAAAAACAACCAAACTTTTGGAATAACTGCATTTTCCACCCCACAGATGCAATTGAAGATCCTTGGGGTAAGAGAATTTTAGACAGATGCGCAAAAGATAAAGCAATCCAGACAGTAAGAATTTATGCAATGTTTGAAGACATTGTGCACGAAGATGAAAATGGCGAGATCGCTTACGATTTCAGAGTAAACGATGTAAGGCTTGACTATCTTGTTGAAAAGGGTTATGATGTTTTAATCGCTTACGGTATGATGCCAAAATGCTTGTCATCAGATCCCGAAATGACATCTGCCTGCAATAAAAACAAAACAAGATACAAGGGTAAGGTTTTGTATACATCAAAAGTAAAAGATGTTAAACTCTGGGAAGATGTTTGCTATGAATACACAAAACATATCGTGGAGCGTTATGGCTTGGAAACAGTTGCCAAATGGCACATTCATTGTTATAACGAACCTGATGCTACGGGATTTTTCCTGCCGGACCTTCCAACAACTTACAATGATTTGAGAGTTTTGGAATATTTGAAGCTTTATGAAGGGTTTGTAAATGGTATTTTAAGATGCACAGATAAATTAAGAATCGGCGGACCATCACTTTCAGGGGATATTGAATTTTTTGACCTTTTCCTAAAAGGCGTTAAAGAAAAGAATTTAAGACTTGATTATTTAGCGCTTCACAATTATTCCAAAACTTGGCGTGGAAATGTAAATGAAATAGGATTTAATGCTGATAACTGGATTGAAAAGGCAAAGGAATATTCAGAAGTTATTAAAAAACACGGATTAGAGGACACAGAAGTTGTGTATGATGAATGGGGAATGTGCTCTGCAGGGTTTTATAATGTTGAAGAGTGTCCGATTTTTATTGAAAGAGAGACAGAGGTATATTCATCGTTTTTTGTAAGACTTATTAAGTTAATTATTAAAAATAATGTTAATTTGTCAAAGCTTATGATATGCCTTTCGGGTCAGCACGAAATGGTGGTTGATTTTTCGGGCTTCAGAAACTTCTTTACACTTAATTTCTTTGCAAAACCTATCTACAATGCCTATGTTTTAGGTGGAAAATTGTTTGAGGGACTTTTAAGCGAAACTGCAGAAAATGAAAATATTTATACCGTTCCTACAAAAGATGAAAACGGAAATTATTCTGTACTTTTAACTTATGCCTCAAAAAGACACGATGAAAGATCAGTTCCCGACATCATAGAAACCATTCATTTTGATGAAGATATCAAAGGCAGAAATGTTACCCTCTGGTGTATCGATAAAGACACAACAAATCCATATAACTTATACAAGAGAATGGGCGAGCCTGAAATGGATGCGGAAACAATTAAGATTTTAAGAGCAGAAGGAAATATAAAACCAATTAAAGAATTTACAGCAGACGGTGACATTGAGCTTAATCTTACCGCTAACTGTGTGTACTTAATAGAGGTTAAATAATATGATATTAACAGATTATTTCAGAAGTAAAAAAGACTTAACGTGGGATTTGGCAAAGCAATGCGGAGTAGAGCACGGTGTTATAAGACTTCCTGAAACCGATGATTTTGATTTGACAAATAAATCC
>JAZRDC010000056.1:0-1586 GCA_045660065.1 Clostridia bacterium | reverse complement strand
CCTAGCATTATTGCAAAAATGCAACCTGTTCTTTCTGAGGAATTAACACTTGTTTCTTGGGAAATAGAAAATGATATTTATGAATATACAGGTGAGGAAATTAAACCCGAGCTTTCAAAAGTAACATTTACAAATTCAGATAACGAGAAAATTACTAAAAAAACTGAAGAATTTCACATTGTGAATTATATTGATAACACGAAGGCAGGGCAAGCTGATGTCGAAATCAGTGTAATGGGTTATCAGGGAACAGTTGTTCTTGAAAATGTATTTACCATTCTGCCTGTTAAAGTAAAGAATTTACAAATTGCTTCAGCAACACGTGAAGTAATTGAACTGAAATGGGATAAAGCAATAGGAGCAGAAAGTTATTCGTTATTTAAAAGTGCAGATGGCGGACAGACGTTTTCTTTAATTTCTGATAGTAATGCGTTGAGTTATCAGGATACGGATATACAGCTGAATGCGATATACCAATATTATGTTTGCGCTGCTATGTCTACTGATAATCAAACATTATTTGGTGCACCATCCGATAGTGTAAAACAATATACCCCATTGGCGATTCCAGTTATTTCTGCAGTGAAAAATGCAGCCTACAATACGCTTCGAGTGGAATGGCCGGCGGTGGCAGGTTCTACCGGATATCAGGTGTATCGAAACACTGTAAAAGATGGAGAGTATACCTTAATTTCTGAAATTACTGATGGCGCGGCAACCTCTTATTCTGATGCAACATGTGAAGTTGGTAAGGTTTATTATTACTACATCAAAGCTTGTCAGACGATAGAAGATGCAAAGATATATGAAGATGCATCGGCAGTTATTTCAGGAAAAACGACACCAAATCGTGTTGGATTAAACGGACAATCAACAGATGGTAATACAAAAGTTACATTGAGCTGGAAAAAAGTTTCCGGAGCACAAGGTTACGAAGTGTATAAAAATAATAATTTGGTAAAAACAATTGATAATGCAGATACATTAACATGGTCTGAATCTGGTCTTGCAAAGGATGCAGAATCCAATTATAAAGTAAGAGCATATTGCGTGGTTAACAATGAAAAACTTTTTGGTTCTTATTCAAAGATATACCAAAAGGAAGTGACAATTGAATACAATTACGGGGCTATTTCAGAAGAATTGTCAGCATTGACTCAATATGTTGGACGCAGTTATGTGTTTGGCGGAACATCACCTACAAAGGGATGGGATTGTAGTGGATTTACCCAGTATGTATTTAAAAAGCATTTTGGTATCAGTCTCCCAAGAACATCTGGTGAGCAGGTGGGCAGAGGAACAACTGTAAGTAAAAATTCCCGTTCTTCATGGAAGCCGGGTGACCTGTTGTTTTACAAGCAAAATGGAAGAGTCAGTCATGTTGCCATATATTTAGGAAACGGACAGATGATTCATGCGTTGAATTCAAAATACGATACTTTGATTCAAGGTGTAGACTATTATGAGAATTGGGATCCTAAGACAACATTGTATTGTGTGAAAAGAATTTTTTAAAAATGAATAAAATTATTGACAGACCTCACTTTGCGTGATATACTACTTGAGTATGCCGCACAGTGAGGTTT
>JAZRDC010000055.1:0-3497 GCA_045660065.1 Clostridia bacterium | reverse complement strand
TATAAGCGGAAAAGCAACTGAATTACAACCATATTCAACTGCCAATTTCAAAGATTCCAGATAGCAGGATTTAAGCAGAATACTTTCGCCTTCTAAAGCTCCCTGCCAGATTGGTCCCGATGTGTGTATTACATATTTCGCATCAAGATTATATCCTTTTGTTATTTTAGCAGTTCCAAGGCCAAGAGGAACGAGCTTTGCGCACTCTTTATCAAGTTCAGGTCCTGCCGCCTGATGCACAGCAAAATCAATACCACTATACCCTACCATTTCTTCGTTGGTAGTGTTAACAATGGCATCAACCTGCATTTTTGTTATATCTTGTCTTATAATTTTAAGTGGCATAAAATCACCTCTTGTACTCTGATTGCTACGGAGTCCCGTCATAGATAATATTTTTTAAGTAAAATATATAAAACTCAATATAAATTATATCATTTTATTACCACACCGTCAACTTCTATTAAATTTGGACATTTTCAGCCGGTTTTGGACTTTACAACACTTTGTTGTAGTTTTGTGGAAGTTGTGATATACTAATTACAGTTAAAAAACAAGGAGGCGAAAAAGATGAAAAAACAATATTTGTGTATAGACCTGAAATCTTTTTTCGCGTCCGTAGAATGCAGGGAACTTGGGCTTGATCCTATGACAACCAATCTGGTTGTTGCGGACAAAAGCAGAACTGAAAAAACAATTTGTCTTGCAGTTACGCCATCGCTGAAAGCATATGGAATTCCCGGGAGAGCAAGGCTTTTTGAAGTAATTCAGAAAGTAAAATTTGCTAATTGTGAAAGAATAAAAAAAGCTCCCGAAAAAAAGTTTACCGGCAAAGGTTGTAATTCTGTAGAATTAAACAAAAACCCGGGATTGGAGCTTGATTTTATCATTGCACCTCCGCAGATGGCAAAATATATTGAGTACAGCACAAGGATTTACGATATTTATCTGAAATACGTTGCACCTGAGGATATGCACATATATTCAATAGACGAGGTTTTTATTGATATAACAAATTATCTTAACACCTATAACATGAGTGCTCACGATTTGGCTATGACAATCATTCGTGATGTGCTGAAAACAACAGGCATTACTGCAACTGCAGGGATAGGTACAAATATGTATCTTGCCAAGATTGCAATGGACATCAAAGCCAAGAAAATGCCTGCAGATAAAGATGGTGTAAGAATTGCCGAACTTGATGAAATCAGTTACAGAAAAGAACTTTGGGAACATACTCCACTTACCGATTTCTGGCGAGTTGGTAAAGGAACTGCAAAGAAACTTGAACAAAACAGATTTTTCTGTATGGGTGATATTGCAAGAGCCTCACTTGACAAGTATCTTGAAGATAAACTTTACAAATTGTTTGGCGTAAACACCGAGTTGCTCATAGATCACGCCTGGGGATATGAGCCCTGCACCATAGAAGATATTATGAAATATAAGCCTGAGAATAAGAGTTGGGGAGAAGGTCAGGTACTGCACTCCCCTTACGATTTTGAAGGAGCAAAACTCATTGTCAGGGAAATGCTTGAGTTGTTAAGTCTAAAATTGGTTTCTCAAAAACTTGTTACAGATCAGATAGTTTTAACAATAGGCTATGACATTGAAAATCTTACAGATAGTGAAAGAAGCAGTAAATATACAGGCGAAATAACAACAGATTTTTATGGCAGAAAAGTTCCAAAGCACGCCCACGGCACTGCAAACATCGGCAGATACACATCGTCAACAATGCTGATAACAAATGCCACCCTTGATTTGTTTGACAAAATTGTAAATAAAGATTTACTTGTCAGAAGGGTGAACATTTCCGCAAATCATATTATAAGCGAAGCTGATATTCCACAAAGTCCTGAACACGAACAACTTGATATGTTTTCAAGTTATGAGGAAAAACAAATTAAGCGTGAAAAAGAAGAAAAAATACTAAAAAAAGAAAGAGCCATTCAGAATGCGACTCTTAAAATAAAAGAACGTTATGGTAAAAATGCTATCCTGAAAGGATTTAATCTGCAAGAAGGTGCAACAACCATACAGCGTAACAAGCAGATTGGTGGGCATCAGGCAATGCATGAGGAGGACAACAATGGGAAAGTTTGACGATATTATTAATCATAAATATACTAAATCTCCGAGCCGAAAACATATGACAATGGTAGAACGAGCAGCTCAGTTCGGTGCTTTTCGTGCAGTTGTGGGACATAATGATGCTTTAGACGAAACCGCACGACTTACTGACACAAAAACTGAACTTGACGAATATACAAAAGCAGAACTTAACGAAAAACTTCGTATTATCAATGATTTTGCCACAGATGAAGAAGTGTCAGTAACTTATTTTATTCCCGATGAGCGAAAATCAGGCGGTGCATATGTTACCAAAACAGGGGTAGTCAAAAAAATCCGCGAATTTGAACGGGACCTGATTATGGACGACGGCACAGAAATCCCAATCGATGACATCTTCGCAATAGAATCCGATATGTTTGATTAAAATATAAACCTCTCCCCCACTATGTGGGTGGAGAGGTTTTACTTTGTGTTATTTAACTTCTTATATCACAATACCATCACAATGATCTATTTCGTGCTGAATAATCTGTGCAGGGAAGCCATTGTAAAATTGTCGTTGCTTTTTGAAATTCATATCCAGATACTCAACTTCAATCCCCTGATGTCTTATTGTTTTGCGAGTACCGGAGAGAGATAAACAACTCTCTTCTGCTTCATAAGTTTCCTTTGACTTTTTAACAATTACCGGATTTATCATCGTCATAATCATAGGACCTATAGAAAATACAATAATCCTTTTATTAACGCCAATCATATTTGCAGCCATACCAACACAGATATCCTCATTAGCTCGCAGTGTGTCGACCAAATCTATCGCAACCTGCAAATCATCTTTTGTTGCAACCTCGGCTTTTTTAAATATTAATATGTCTTTTATAATTTGCTTAACCATTGAAATCCTCTTTTATAAAGTTTATTTATATCACTATACTTCGGTAAAGGTACGCTACCTTTCAAACTACCAACAATTTTGTTAAGTTTGCTTCAAAGCCTTCACTTTACCGTGGACATATCACTTAATTAGATTATACCACATTGAATGTTAAAGCGTCAATGTTAATTACATTATTGAATTTTGCTCATTTTTTACAAAAAATAAATGCTTAACAAAAAGGCAAGGACCATAGCACCCTATTCTGTTATCAGCAAAAAAAATCCCACAAGGAAGTCCTTGTAGGATTTTTATGAGCTTTTATTGTTCTGTCCAGATGTCTTCAGCGTGCTGGTATGAAACCATGTCCTGTTTGCTGTTCCATACGAACATCTTAACAACTTTAGCAGTTTTGCCTGCTTTTGTTGTAAAGCTTACTTCAAATTCATCTGTTAAGCTTGAAGCTTCAACTTCTTCGATGTTAACAACTGCACTGCCGATCATTTCATCATATTCACCGAATGCAGCTATAACGCACCATACT
>JAZRDC010000054.1:0-3831 GCA_045660065.1 Clostridia bacterium | reverse complement strand
TCGCCACGAGCGAAACTGCCCTGCAGACCAACAAACCACACACGGTCGCCGAACTGGTCATTTAAGACATTCAAAAACATATTTGTCCAAGCAGTAATTTCTATCATTTCTATTTCCTCATTAAATCCAAAACTTTCTCTTTAATTAAATTCGCTGTTTTTATAAATTCTTCGTCGCTTTTTCCTGTGGGATCTTCAAGTCCCCAATCGCATCTTTCTTTGCAAGGGATATAGGGGCACTGAACATTACATCCCATTGTGATAACGATATCAGGGGCAGGAATATCCGAAATCAGCTTTGAATACTGACCTGACATATCAATACCAAAATGCTCTTTCATAATTCGCACGGCATCCCCGTTTATCTGTGGCTTTGTTTCCGTTCCTGCAGAATAACAGTCAAAATTTTCTGAAAGATACATTTTCCCAAAGGCTTCAGCCATCTGACTTCGGCAGGAATTGTGTACGCATATAAATGCTATTTTAGTTTTTGGCATGGAAAGGACACCTTTCTTCTATACATTGATTATTCAGCTTTGAGCGTGAACACTCGATTTCGTCAAGCTCCATTTCGACGTTAAGCTTTTCTTTTGTGAATCTTACAGCTTCCATAATTGCAAGATACGAATCTCTTTTACAGCAACGGGGACCGCCGTTTTTGCCGATTGCAGTTAGAGAATGTCCTGTCATCTGGTTGGAAAGACCCCAGGCTTCTTTTGCAAGTGGTGTGGACTTTGTTATAATCGACATATACATACCCGTGCTGATACCTGCGCCGCAGGCACCCCAAAATCCGCAGGCACCGCCGGGAACCTGTTTTCCTCTTGCATACATTTCAGAAAGCGCAGAGGTTAAATCAATCTCTCCGCCTGCATTTTTGTATGCAGTAAGAAGTGAAGCCCCCACCATAACATGGTGCTCGGGACCGTGCATATGGCAAAAGTCCATTGACATCATTTTTTCTAAAATCTCAATAGGGTTTTTAGATTTTTCATTAAAACATAAAGCAATAATTTCGTCCATTCCGCTTGTATGACACTTACTGCAAACGAAATGACCGTTTACGCATCTTGTTTTGCTGTTTTCTTTTTTATGGCAAATCACACACTCCATCATTGTATCTGTTTCTAAATATTCAAGCGGTGCTTTGCAAATTAAACATTCTTCATTCATTTTAAATTCCTCTTAATATCAATCTTCTGCAAGTTTGTCCAAAGTTTCTCCGGCAATGCGATAGGTAGTCCACTCATCCATAGGCTCTGCGCCCAAGGACAGATAAAAATCAATGCTTGGCTTATTCCAGTCAAGGCACCACCATTCAAGTCGCCCGCAACCTCGCTCTTTTGCAATCTGAGCAAGCTTTTTAAGAAGTCCTTTGCCGTAACCTTTGCCACGATATTCGGGCTTTACAAACAAATCCTCTAAGTATATTCCTGCACGGCCGAGAAATGTAGAAAAGTTATGGAAAAAGAGTGCAAATCCGACCTCGATGCCGTCTTCTAAAGCAAAAATAACCTCGGCTTTTTTCTTTTCAAAAATCCATTCACGAAGCAGTTCTTCTGTGGCTACTACTTCATCAAGCATATTTTCATATTTAGCCAATTCTCTGATAAATTCCAATATCAATGCAGAATCAGTTTCTGTTGCATATCTAAAGTTTAAATTTCCCATAACACAACCTCGTTAAATTATCGTTTTACTATTTCTTTGGCTGATAAAGTCCGACTGTTTCCTTGTTTCTATACTCGTGCTTTTCGTAATAGCCAATCAGTGTGCCGTCATCATCACGAAGAGCGACCATATACACATCTTTGTTTTCCTCGTCATTGCGATAGGTATAAATGGTGTTGTTGTCCTTACTTTCCTTAAACCATGCAAGCACCTTTTCTATCATTTCATTGGCTTTTGGCGGATGGCAGTCTTTAATACTTGCGCCCGTCAAATCCTTATGATAACGCTCTATCGCAGACGGGTTCATATATACAATTATATCGTCCATATCGCAAACAACCACAGGTGCTGTGTCTTGGTCTAATATGCTTTTAAATAGTTTATTTATCATATCAGTTCTCCGTTTCAAATAAAACAAATTGATTTTTCTCAAACTCCAGAAGTCCTTCATCACGCATCTTGCACAACTCGTTCGACATGGCACTTCTGTCAACCGACAAAAAGTCTGCAAGTTGTTGGCGGTTAAAAGGGATTGTGAATTTAGAACTGTTTTGTTTTTTCGCCTCTTCAGACAAATATGAAATCAGTTTTTCCCTTGTCGTACGCCTTGACATATGACCGAGCTTTTGCACAAGTTTTCTGTTTTTCTCGGGAATTGCAAAAAACATATTCCTGACTACCATAGAATGAAATCGGCAGGCAGTAGAACAGGTGGTTAAAATCCGTTTCACATCAAAAAATATTACCTTGCTGTCTTCCACCGCAACAACATCATTTAGCATAGCACCGCTTTGGGGGCTGGCATACGCCTCGCCAAACATTTCTCCGACGGAAATCTGACCCAATATACTGCGGTTACCCCAGTAATCATCTTTTTGTATGTGGAGATTTCCCTCTGCCAGAATCATAATATCAGAGATGTGTTCCCCTTGTCTTAAAACATACTCACCCTTTTGGTATTCTAAAATCCTTGCGCCAAGGCAGGAAAGTAGTGAGTCAACTTCATCTTCACCTACGCCTGCGAACAATCGGGTGCGTTTTAATATGGTCATAAATTTTTTCATAAATTTCACCTTTCGTTGTAAATACAACAGACTTGTCACAATTATTATACTATAATGTGAATAGAAAATCAAGGAGGTAACCTTTTATGATAAGAAAAATTATAAAAATTGATGAAGAAAAATGTAACGGATGTGGATTATGTGCTAAAGCCTGCCACGAAGGTGCAATTGAAATGATAAATGGAAAGGCAAAGCTTACCCGCGAGGATTATTGCGACGGTCTTGGTGATTGTCTGCCTGCTTGCCCTACGGGAGCGATTACCTTTGAAGAAAGAGAGGCACCTGCCTACGACGAAGAGGCTGTTAAAAAGGCAAAGGAGCAAAAGGCATCAGCACCTCTCCCTTGCGGTTGCCTAGGAACAAATTCAAAGGCAATAAAGAGAGAAAGCTATGATATAAATGCGCCTCTTGCACCTGCAACAAGTCAGCTCACGCAGTGGCCTGTTCAGATTAAGCTTGTCCCTGTGAATGCACCATACTTTGACGGAGCAAATCTTTTGGTGGCTGCCGATTGTACAGCTTATGCTTATGGAAACTTTCACAATGAATTTATCCGCAAGCATATAACCCTTATCGGATGCCCGAAACTTGACGAAGGCGATTACACAGAAAAGCTTACCGCTATTATAGCAAACAACAATATAAAAAGCGTAACCGTTGTTCGCATGGAGGTTCCCTGTTGCGGAGGCATTGAAAATGCAGTTAAAAATGCCCTTCAGGCAAGCGGAAAATTTATTCCATGGCGAGTTGTAACCATTTCAACAGACGGAAATATACTTGATTAAAAGGAAATTATAAATTCATCTACCTAAATACCTCTTCTAACATTTTTTCTAGCAGAAATGGTTAGAAAAGTGAGTAAAAGTGGCAATACGTTAATTTAGAGCGCAGTAAAGGCTTTGAAGGTTTTTAAGCCCTCAAAGCCTTTATTTTACGCAGTTTTTATCGTTATTTAACTTCCTTTAACTTCCGCTTATTTGCTCTAACCTACAGGACTCGAAGCTGAAGATTGGCTTAAATCCCCATTCTTGTTAATGCAATCATATCACAGAAACTTTGGTAAGTCCATAAAGGAATTTATAATTTTTATTCTTTCT
>JAZRDC010000053.1:0-4610 GCA_045660065.1 Clostridia bacterium | reverse complement strand
ACCACAGAGGTTGCGGCTTTTAAAACTGTATCCATAACATTTCCAAAGCCTGATGTTATAAGTTCTGCGCCTTGTGAAATCAGTTTTTCGCTATCAATATTTTCGAGAAATTCTATTACATTTTCAGGTATGGCAGGTATTGTGTTAAAATACACCGCCAATTTGTTTATAGCACCAGGAAGCATTGAGATTACAAGTTTTATACAAGACACAAGTTGCGGCACAACCAAACCTATAACCAGTGCAATAATTGCAATCAATGTTAAAATGGCAAGTATGATACAAATCGGTCTTTTAAACTTTTCAAACTTTGCTTTTTTTATTTTACCAAAGACTTTTCGTTCATAAAAGCACATTAAGATATTTACAACATAGCAAATGGCAAAACCTGCAAAAAGTGGCACAGCCGCCCCAAAAAACTTTGAAATTGCACCTGCAATAAACTGCCAGTACACTATGCACAAATACAATATAAATACACTTAAACCTACTTTAAAACAATTTTTCCACTTAATTTCCAAGTTTTTCACTCCTCAAAACTAATTGGTCATTTTTTCCTGTTTTACTTTTTTGTCAATAACATGACGAGATGCAAGTTCTCTGTGGATATCTTCCAAAGAAATTCCCATTTCAATCATTAAAACCATTGTGTGATATGCAAGGTCTGCAATTTCGTAAATGGTTTCCTTTTTGTCGTTTGATTTAGCACCGATAATTACTTCTGTGCACTCTTCCCCTACTTTTTTGAGGATTTTATCAATTCCTTTTTCAAAAAGATATGTTGTGTAAGAACCTTCTTTTTTATCAATTTTTCTGCCTTCAATCAAGTCCATAAGACCTTGCATAGAAAATTCTGAAAGTTCTTCGCTTTCCCATACAGGATTTTCAAAACAACTGTCTGTTCCTTTATGGCAGGCAGGACCGTCTTTTTCCACAACTACAACCAAAGCATCGTTGTCACAATCAGCAGTAATTGACACTATATGCTGATAATTTCCGCTTGTTTCGCCTTTAAGCCAGAGTTCATCTCTTGAACGGCTGTAAAAACATGTTAAGCCTTTTTCCATTGAAATTTCAAGGCTTTCTTTGTTCATATATGCAAGTGTAAGCACTTTTTTAGTAATAGAATCTACCACAATTGCAGGAATTAAACCTTTTTCATCAAATTTAAGTTCGTTAATGTTTATCATAATATCCTCCGTTAAATTCTCACAGGAATTTCGTTTTCTTTTAAAGTGTTTTTCAAATCGCTGATTTTAACTTCTCCGAAATGGAAAATAGATGCCGCAAGACCTGCATCAACTTTCGGAAGTGTTTTAAAAAGTTTTGTAAAGTCAGAAATGCATCCTGCACCGCCTGATGCAATAACAGGAACATTTACCACATTGCAAACTGCCTCAAGCATTTCAAGGTCAAAGCCTTTTTTTACGCCGTCTGTATCAATAGAATTTAAAACAACTTCTCCTGCGCCGTTGCCTACGCATCTTTTAATCCACTCAATTGCTTCCATTCCTGTGTTTTCTCTTCCGCCTTTGGCAAACACACGAAATACTCCGTCAACACGCTTTACGTCTGCTGAAATTACAACGCACTGGTCGCCATATAATTTTGCGGCCTGTTCAATTAAATCAGGGTTTCTTATAGCACCTGAATTTACGCTTACTTTATCTGCGCCGCATTTTAAAACTCTGTCAAAATCTTCAACTGTATTTATTCCACCGCCAACGGTTAATGGAATAAATATTGTTTTTGCAACTTCAGTTAGAATATCGGTAAATAATTTTCTACCCTCTGCTGATGCGGTAATATCGTAAAACACAAGTTCATCTGCACCGTTGTCGCTATAATATTTTGCCAGTTCAACAGGTGATGAAACATCTGAAAGCCCTTCAAAATTAACACCTTTTACAACTCTGCCGACTTTAACATCAAGGCAAGGAATAATTCTTTTTGTTATCATTTTGCCACCTCGATTGCTTCTTTTAATGAAATGGCATTTGCATAATACGCTTTTCCGATGATTGCACCATACAAATCAAGTTTTCTTAAGCGTTTTACATCATCAATTGAAGAAACTCCTCCTGATGCTGTGATATTTACACCAAAGTTTTCTGAAAGGGTTTTATAAAGTTCGTGATTTGTACCCTGCATTGCACCGTCTTTTGAAATATCTGTGCAAATAAGGGTTGTAACTCCAGTATCCACCATTTTTTTGCAAAAATCAAGAAAACTGTATTCGGATTTTTCTATCCAGCCTTTAATGGCAACAAAGCCGTCTTTTATATCAACACCTACTGCGATTTTATCGCCGTATTTTTCTACTGCTTCTTTTAAAAACTCAGGATCTTTAACTGCGGCAGTACCTAAAATTACGCGGTCGACACCTGCAGAAATATATTTTTCCACAGTTTCCATATTTCTTATGCCACCGCCAACTTCCGTAAACAAATCAGCCCCATCTCTTATGGCTTTGATTGTTTCTAAATTTGGTGTTGTACCGTCTTTTGCGCCCTCTAAGTCAACAAGATGAATATGTGTTGCCCCCTGGGCTTTAAAATCAAGAGCAATTTCCAATGGGTTATCACTATACACAGTCATTTTATCGTAATCGCCTTTTAAAAGACGAACTGCTTTTCCTGAAACTAAATCAATTGCGGGAAAAATAATCATCTTTGTACCTCCGTTTCGCAAAAAGCTTTTAAAATTTTAAGTCCAACCTCACCGCTTTTTTCAGGGTGGAACTGACATCCATATACATTGTTTTTAGCAACTGCAGCAGTAAGCGGTGCCCCATACTCGCTTGTTGCGATAATATCAGGACAATTCTCGGCATGATATGAATGAACAAAATAAACGAAATCTCCCTCTTTTAAATATTTGAAAATCTCGTTCTTTTCGCCTTTAAACTCAAGGGCATTCCAGCCGATATGAGGAATTTTCAAGTCTTTGGGAATAGTGTCGCCAATCGGCCTGATTTCGCCTTTAATAAGACCTAAACCCTCGTATTCTCCATATTCAAAACTTTTCTCTAAAAGCATTTGCATACCAAGGCAAATTCCCATTATAGGTTTTCCTTTTTGTGCCTCATCAATTATTACCTTATCGAGTCCTGAGTCTTTAAGTTTTGCCGCAGCATCTGAAAAAGCACCAACGCCGGGCAAGATTATTCTCTCGGCGTTAATAATTTCATTTTTATCTCCTGAAACAATTACTTCTTCACCAATTGCTTCAAGAGAACTTTTTAAAGAAAACAGATTGCCAACTCCGTAGTCAACAATTGCAACCATTTAAAGCACTCCTTTAGTTGACGGAATTTCGTCTTTATAATTTTCATCAATTTTCACTGCCTGTTTAAGGCTTCTTGCAACTGATTTGAACGCACCTTCAATAATGTGGTGTGAGTTGCTTCCATCAAGTTTTTTAATGTGAAGTGTTAATTTTGCATTTCTTGCAAATGCAATAAAAAACTCCCATACAAGTTCTGTATCAAATGTTCCTACTTTTTGTGTAGGAATATCAAGATTGTATTCCAAGCATCCTCTGCCTGACAAATCAACTGCTGATAAAATAAGGCTTTCGTCCATAGGAAGAATTGTGCTTCCGTATCTTTCAATTCCTTTTTTATCGCCTACTGATTTATCAAAAGCGCAACCTAAAGCAATACCGATATCTTCAACTGTGTGGTGGTCATCAACATATGTATCACCAACACATTTTACTGTTAAATCAAATCTTGCGTGCTTTGCAAAAAGGGTTAACATATGATCTAAAAATCCGCATCCTGTATCAATTTCGCTTTTGCCTGTTCCGTCAATATCAAGTTTAAGAAAAATGTCTGTTTCTGCAGTTTTTCTTGTAATTTCTGAAGTTCTCATTTGTTTTCCTCCAAAATAATTGCAGCAGCATTTACAAATGCTTTCATTTCATCCATACTGCCTATTGTTATACGATTATAATCCGAAATTTCTTTTTTGTCAAAGTGGCGGACTAAAATTCCTTTTTCTCTTAGTTTAAGATAAAAAGTTTTCCCGTCAATTTCGTTATGTTTTGCAAACACAAAATTTGCTTTTGAATCTGTAACTGTAAACCCAAGTTTTTTGAGTTCTTTAATTGTATACTCACGGTTTTTTATAATCTCGTTACAATTTTTTATAACCTGATCGTTATCTTCTAAAATACCGATACCTGCTGCCATAGTCATTCTGTTGATGTTGTATGGATTGGTAGAATATTTAACGGTATTTAAATCTGCAATCAATGCCTTTGATCCTACACCAAAACCAAGTCTTGCACCTGCCATAGAACGGGATTTTGAAAAGGTCTGTGTTACCAAAAGATTATCATATTTTTTAATGAGTGGAACACAGCTTGTACCGCCGAAATCAACGTAAGCTTCATCGATTACAACAACGTTATCAGGATTGTTTTTAAGTATTTCTTCAATTTCTGATGTTGTAAGTGCTATGCCTGTTGGTGCGTTTGGATTTGCAATAAAAATTGTTTTGTTTAATCCAAAATAATCGCTTATGTTTATTGTAAAGTCCTCTTTTAATGGGATTTCTGTATAATCAACCCCATTTAAGTCCGCAAACACAGGGTAAAATCCGTAT
>JAZRDC010000052.1:0-8898 GCA_045660065.1 Clostridia bacterium | reverse complement strand
TCCTTTTATCAGCCTTGTTTCTGCTTGTGTTTAGGGTTTTCACAAATTACCATAATGTTTCCTTTGCGCTTAATGATTTTACATTTTTCGCAAATAGGTTTTACGGATGGTCTGACTTTCATAAAAAATAACCTCCATTTTTCTCAGCCGTATATACGGCGAAATTATTTGCCTTAACGCAATTTAATTATTTTGCACGCCATGTAATTCTTCCACGGGTAAGGTCGTATGGACTCATTTCCACAGTAACCTTATCACCAGGTAAAATTCTGATGAAGTTCATACGAAGTTTACCTGCAATATGTGCTAAAATTACATGTCCGTTTTCAAGTTCAACTTGGAACATCGCATTAGGAAGTGATTCTACAACTGTTCCTTCAAGTTCCAGCATATCGTCTTTCGACATGGATACACACTCCTTAATAAGAAATTTAGTTACATTTCTCCGTCTTCAAAAGCCTTAAGCTCTTTTCTGACCATTGAATTGGTAACCGTCTGAGCGGTTTCTAATTTTTCCTTTATACCCTCAGAACAGATTTCAGTAGCAATCAAATGCTTAATCTTTTTCTTCTTGGGCATATCCACTTTTCTTGTTCTTCCGTCAGCGATTAAACAATAAATTTCATCTACCGTGTCAAGAACAATGAAAAATTTGTCCTTATCCCTTCCAGCTGTTGATTTAACAATTCGCCCAGGGTAAACGTCCAATTAAAATCACCTCTACGAAATTTTAAAGCAGCGTTAAAATCTCAGGTTCACCATTAGTGATTAAAACAGTATTTTCATAATGAGCGGACAAGCAGCCGTCCAGAGTTTTGACTGTCCAATCATCATCTAAAACTTTAACTCTGTAGTCGCCCATATTAATCATAGGTTCAATCGCCAATGTCATTCCTGCAACAAGTCTTGCACCTCTGCCGCGCTTTGAGTCCGCAAAATTCGGAACTTCAGGGGCTTCGTGCAAATCAGAGCCAATACCATGTCCCACATAATCACGAACTACTCCGTAACCGAAACCTTCGGTGTACTCCTGAATAGCCGCTGATATATCAGACACTCTGTTTCCCGGTTTTGCAAATGCAATACCTTCAAAAAAGCTCTGTTTCGTTACGTCAATCAGTTTCTGTGCGTCAGCGGAAATATTTCCAACTCCGATTGTTCTTGCAGCATCACCGTGATATCCTTTGTAACAAGCGCCGATATCAAAACTGATAATATCGCCTTCATTCAGCACTACTTTTTTTGAAGGAATACCATGGATAACTTCATCGTTAACTGATGCGCAGATACTGCCCGGAAAGCCGCCATAATTTTTAAATGACGGTATTGCTCCGCACTTTCTGATGTACTTTTCAGCCAATTGGTCAAGTTCGTAAGTTGTAATACCGGGACGAATACTTTCAGCCAAAAGCTGCAAGGTTTCTCCGGTAATCTTTCCGGCAGATCTCATAAGTTCAATCTCCCGAAGTGATTTTACGCTTATCATAAACTCACTCCCATTGCTTCAAATACCTTGTTTGTAGTTACCGCTACTTCTCCCTGACCGTCTATTGGAAGCAAGATGCCTCTTTGCTTATAAAAAGCAATCAAAGGTTCTGTCTGCTCGTGATAAACTGTCAGTCTGTTTTTTATAGTTTCAGGCTCGTCATCCTTGCGGCGAACAAGATCGCCACCGCAAGAATCACATTTGCCGTCTACACTTGGTTTATTGTGTGAAATATGATATGTGCTTCCACACACGCTGCATTCTCTTCTGCCTGAGAGTCTTTCAACAATTATCTCATCTGCAAGTTCGATGTCCACAACATAGTCAATTTTAATGCCGTGTTCTTCCAATGCTTCCGCCTGAGCGATTGTTCTTGGAAATCCATCAAGAATGTAGCCATTTTTACAATCATCACTTTTAATTCTTTCGAGTAAAAGTTTTATTACAACATCATCAGGTAACAACTGCCCCTTATCAATAAGGTCTTTCGCCATAATACCGATTTCGGTTTTATCTGCAATTGCCTGTCTGATAATAAAGCCTGTTGAGATAGACGGAACATTTAATCTTTTGGAAATCTGTTCAGCCTGTGTACCTTTTCCGGCGCCGGGCGCTCCAAGTAAAATTATTTTCATTACAGGTCCCTCCCGAAGTTGATGTTTATTAATCTAAAAAGCCTTTATAATGACGCATAAGCATCTGTGATTCCAACTGGTTAACAGTTTCAAGCGCAACACTTACTACGATTAAGATAGATGTTCCGCCGATACCGATGTTCATGCTTGTAACATTACTTAATACAATCGGGATTACAGCAACGATACCAAGTGCAATAGCACCGATTAAGGTAACTCTTGACAAAATCTTTGCAATGTAATCTGATGTTGTTCTGCCCGGTCTGATACCAGGTACAAAACCGCCATTTGCTTTCATATTGTTTGCCATTTCAATCGGATTGAACTGGATTGAAGTGTAAAAATATGTGAAGAAAATGATAAGCATAAAGTAAATAATAGCATAAACCCAGTTGTCAGGGTTGAATAACTTCAAGAAACCGCCCCAGAATCCTGTTGGATTAGCGCTGAAGAGCTGTACGATTGTTCCTGGGAATGCCAAGATTGACATTGCAAAGATAATCGGGATAACGCCTGCCATACAAACCTTAAGCGGAATGTGTGTGCTCTGGCCGCCGTACATCTTTCTGCCAACAACTCTTTTTGCGTACTGAACCGGAATTCTTCTTTCACCTGCGTTGATAATAACAACAAATGCAACGATTGCAAGTGCAAGTACTAAGAAAAGTACTACTGCAATAATGCTCCAGAAACTATACACTTTACCTGCCATATAGCTGAAGAGCGCTTTAACGCCATCGTCTGCTCTTGAAATGATACCAACAAAGATGATAAGTGAAATACCGTTACCTACACCCTTTTCTGTAATCTTTTCACCAAGCCACATCAAGAATGCAGTACCTGCTGTGAAGGTAAGAGCAATTGTAACAAATGACAAGAAACCTGTCTGTGCTACAGACGCCTGAAGTGCTGCATAAAGGCCTGCTGCCTGAATGAAAGCTAATACAACAGTTAAATATCTTGTGTAAGTTGCAATTTTCTTTCTGCCTTCTTCGCCTTCTTTTGACAATCTTTCAAGTGCCGGAATGGCAATTGTCAAAAGCTGCATAATAATTGATGAGTTGATGTACGGTGTGATGCTCATGGCAAAGATTGTTGCGTTACCAAAAGCACCGCCGCTGATAGTATCAAAAAATCCGAAAAGTGAATTTGAACCACTTTCTACCAATGATTTGAGTACCTGAGGATCCAAACCCGGTACAGGAATAATTGAACCGAATCTGAAAACTACCAAAAGTAAAATTGTGTATAAGATTTTAGTTCTGAGTTCAGGTACTTTCCAGGCATTTCTTAATGTCTGAAACATCTTACATCACCTCTGCCTTTCCGCCTGCAGCAACGATTTTTTCCTGTGCTGACTTGGTGAATTTAGCAGCCTTTACTGTAAGTTTCTTTTCGATTTCGCCGTTACCTAAAATAACAACGCCATCGCACACTTTACTGATGATACCCATATTCTTTAACAATTCAGCAGTAACTACTGAACCTTCTTCAAATGCATTAAGTGCTGAAAGGTTAACTTCAACATATTTTTTCGCAAAAATGTTTGTGAAACCTCTCTTAGGCAATCTTCTGTATAATGGCATCTGACCGCCTTCGAAGCCCGGTCTTACTCCGCCGCCTGTACGCGCGTTCTGACCTTTATGACCTCTACCTGCCTGCTTACCATTACCTGAAGCATGACCTCTACCTTTTCTGTAGTGTTCTCTAACAGAACCCGGAGCTGGTGATAATTCATTAAGCTTCATTATTAGTGCACCTCCTTAAATAATTAATTTTCCTCTACGCTGATAAGGTGTGATACTTTATTAACCATACCTAAAATCTGAGGAGTTGCTTCATGCTCAACTGTCTGTCTGATCTTTTTAAGACCTAAAGCGTGAGCAGTGGCAATCTGGTCTTTCTTTCTTCCGATAAGACTCTTCTGTAATGTAACTTTAATTGTTGCCATTATTGTCTCCTCCTTAACCTAAAATTTCTTCTACTGTTTTTCCGCGGAGTTCTGCAACGCCTTTTGCTTCTTTAAGGCTTGCGAGACCTGCGATTGTTGCGCCTACCATGTTCTTAGGATTGTTTGAACGTAATGACTTTGTTCTGATATCTCTGATACCAGCAAGTTCAAGTACCGCTCTGGTAGGACCACCCGCGATAACACCGGTACCAGGAGCAGCAGGTTTAAGTAATACTCTACCTGCGCCATATTCGCCGATGATTTCGTGAGGAATTGTTGTTCCTACTCTTGGAACATAAACCATGTTTTTCTTAGCGTCTTCAATAGCCTTTCTAACAGCTTCCGGAATTTCAGCAGCTTTGCCCATTCCGCAACCTACGTGGCCATTTTCGTCACCTACTACTACCAAAGCACTAAATCTAAAGGTTCTACCACCTTTTACAACCTTGGCAACACGGTTGATATTAACAACGGTTTCTTTTAATTCAACACCGTTTGTGTTTAAATCTGCCATAGTTTACCTCCTGATTAGAATTCCAGGCCGCCCTCTCTGGCGCCCTCTGCTAATTCTTTTACTCTACCGTGATAAACATATCCGCCTCTGTCAAATACAACATTCTTGATACCCTTATCCAGTGCTTTTTTTGCTACCATATTACCAACTGTTTTAGCAGCTTCTTTGTTTGAACCAACGCCTTCGAAGCCTGCTTCTAAAGAAGAAGCTGAAACCAAAGTGTTGCCGTTAACATCGTCGATAATCTGAGCGTATATATTCTTAGAGCTTCTGAAAACACAAAGACGTGGTCTTTCAGGTGTTCCTGAGATCTGTTTTCTAACTCTAGCGTGTCTTGCAACTCTTGCAATATTACTTGCTTTTTTGTTAATCAAAACTCTCCACTCCTTTCTAAAGTGTCAGGCAGCATTATTTCTTACCTGTCTTACCTTCTTTACGTCTGATAACTTCATCAGAGTATTTGATACCCTTGCCTTTGTATGGTTCAGGTGGTCTCTTTTCTCTAACCACTGCAGCGAACTGACCAACAGCCTGTTTGTCGCTACCTGTAATGATAATCTGGTTAGGGTTAGGAACTTCAACTTTTACGCCTTCTGGTTCTTCCATTTCAACCGGATGTGAATAACCAAGGTTCATAACAAGTTTGTTGCCCTGTTTCTGAGCTCTGTAACCAACACCATTGATTTCAAGAGTCTTTGTATAACCTTCTGTTACACCAACAATCATATTATTTATCAAAGTACGAGTAAGTCCATGGAGTGATCTGTGTGTCTTATTCTCCGAAGGTCTTGTTACAGTAATAACGCCATTTTCTAAAGCAACCTGCATTTCAGGATGCAATACTCTTGAAAGAGTAGCTTTAGGACCTTTAACTGTAATTTCGTTACCCGCACCAAGTTTTACTTCGACGCCCTGTGGTACCTCGATTGGCATTCTTCCTATTCTGGACATCGTATACACCTCCTTAACTTATGTGCATATCTGATAGTAGATTACCAGATATATGCTAAAACCTCGCCGCCTACATTGTTCTGTCTAGCCTTCTTATCGGTCATGATACCTTTAGAAGTTGAGATGATAGCAATACCTAAACCTCTTAACACCCTTGGTAAATCTTCCTTAGATGCGTAAATTCTGAGACCGGGTTTTGAAATTCTCTTAAGACCTGAGATAACCTTTTTCTTGTTAGCAGCATACTTAAGAGTAATTCTGATGATACCCTGTTTATTATCGTCAATGATCTGATAATTTTTGATATATCCTTCTTCAAGCAAAATGTCAGCAATAGCCTTTTTCATATTTGAGCAAGGAACGTCAACTGATTCGTGCTTTGCATCGTTTGCGTTTCTGATACGAGTGAGCATATCTGCGATAGGATCTGTAATATGCATATTTGTTGCCTCCTTCCATATTACTTATAACATAACTGTAATGTGGCATCTGCCACCTTTATCTTACCAACTAGCCTTTTTAACACCAGGAATCTGACCTTTGTAAGCCAATTCTCTGAAGCAAATACGGCAAATACCGAATTTTCTCAAATAAGGGTGTGGTCTTCCGCAAATCTTACATCTTGTGTAAGCTCTTGTTGCGAACTTCGGAGTTCTCTGCTGTTTTAAAATCATTGCTTTCTTAGCCAAGATAAGTTACCTCCTTAATTGTGTGAATACGGAGCACCCATAAGAGTGAGCAGCTCTCTAGCTTCTTCATCAGTTTTAGCGGTAGTAACAAAGATAATGTCCATACCTCTGATTTTATCAATTTTATCGTACTCGATTTCAGGGAAAATCAACTGTTCTTTAAGACCGAAAGCATAGTTTCCTCTACCATCAAAGGAATCAGGATTTATACCTCTGAAGTCTCTAACACGTGGAAGTGCGATATTGAACAATCTGTCCATAAATTCGTACATTTTATCTTTTCTTAATGTAACCTTGCATCCAAGGTTCATACCCTCTCTGATTTTAAAGTTAGCAACTGATTTTCTAGCTTTAGTGATGAGAGGTTTCTGACCTGTGATAATTGCCAAGTCATTTGCAGCAGCGTCTAATGCTTTAGAATTTTCTTTAGCTTCTGCTACGCCCATGTTGATAACGATTTTTTCAATCTTTGGAATCTGCATTGGGCTTTTATAACCGAACTTGCTCATGAGAGCAGGTGCAACTTCATTAACATACTTTTCATAAAGTCGGGTCATTTAAAATTCCTCCTTCCTTTGATTAATCTGCGAATAATTCATTGCACTTTTTGCAGTAACGAACGATTGAACCATCATCCATAACTTTACGGCCGATTCTTGTAGCTTCGTTACATTTTGAGCAAACGTGCATTAATTTACATGCATTGATTGCAATTTCCTGTTTAATAATTCCGCCTTCTTCGCCCTGTCTTCTTGGCTTAGAGTGCTTTGTAGCAACGTTAACGCCTTCAACAATAGCTTTTGAAGTTTTTGGGAATACAGCAAGTACTTTACCTTTCTTGCCTTTGTCTTTACCTGAAAGTACAACTACTGTATCACCTTTTTTAATATGCATTTTCATGGTTGTACCTCCTTATTATAATACTTCAGGAGCTAAAGATAATATTTTCATATATTCTTTATCTCTCAATTCTCTTGCAACAGGTCCAAAGATACGAGTTCCTGTTGGGTTCTTGTCTTCTTTGATAATAACTGCTGCATTTTCATCAAACTTTATATATGAACCGTCAGCTCTTTTCAAGCCTTTAACAGTTCTAACAATAACAGCTTTAACTACTTCGCCTTTTTTAACAACTCCGCCCGGTGTTGCTTTCTTAACAGAAGCAACTACAACGTCGCCAACGCTTGCATAACGTTTTCTTGTACCGCCGAGCACACGAATGCACATAAGTTCTTTTGCACCGCTGTTGTCTGCTACTTTCAACAATGACTGTTGCTGTACCATGGCAAAATCTCCTTTCTGCTCTCTATTAAATTACTGAGCTTTTTCTACGATTTCTACAAGACGCCATCTCTTATCCTTTGAAAGAGGTCTTGTTTCCATAACCTTAACTCTATCGCCTACTGCACAAACATTCTGTTCGTCGTGAGCTTTTAATTTATAGGTCTTTTTAACGATTTTTCCGTACAAAGGATGTTTAACACTATCAACGATGGCAACTACGATAGTTTTGTCCATCTTATTGCTAACAACCTTTCCAATTCTTGTCTTTCTGTATCCGCGTTCTGACAAGTCGGTTCCTCCTTTCCCATATATAACAAGGAATATTACTGAGCTTCTTTAAGCTCAATTTCTCTCATAACAGTTTTTACTCTAGCGATTGACTTCTTAACCTCAACAAGCTGCATCGGGTTATCCAACTGACTTGTAGCGTGCTGAAATCTTAAATTAAAAAGTTCAGCTTTAAGGTCAACAAGCTTCTGCGCTAATTCTTCATAAGATAAATCTCTGATTTCATTAACCTTCATTAGCTTCACCTTCCGTTTCTGTATCAGCCTTAGTAACTATTTTACATTTGATAGGCAACTTGTGAATAGCAAGACGGAGAGCTTCTCTTGCAACGTCTTCAGCGATACCGCCGATTTCGAACATTACTCTGCCTGGTTTAACAACTGCTACCCAGTACTCTGGAGAACCTTTACCGCTACCCATACGTGTTTCAGCCGGTTTTTCTGTGATCGGCTTGTCTGGGAAGATCTTGATCCAAACCTTACCGCCTCTTTTTGTGTATCTTGTCATTGCGATACGGGCAGCTTCGATCTGTCTGCTTGTGATCCAACCAGGTTCAACAGCCTGAATACCGATATCACCGTAGCTGATTTTGTTACCTCTTGTAGCTTTACCGGTCATACGACCTCTCATAACTCTTCTGTATTTAACTCTTTTAGGCAATAACATTATTTATTCTCTCCCTTCTTCTTACCAGTTCCAGGAAGAACTTCGCCTTTATAAATCCAAACTTTAACACCGATTTTACCGAATGTTGTATCTGCTTCTGCAAAACCGTAGTCAATGTCAGCTCTGATTGTCTGGAGCGGAATTGTACCTTCATGATACTGCTCTGTACGAGCGATTTCAGCACCGCCTAAACGACCTGAACAAGCAGCTTTAATACCCATAGCACCTGCTTTTGTTGTTCTTCCCATAGCCTGCTTCATAGCACGTCTGAAAGAAACACGCTTTACGAGCTGTGCTGCGATATTTTCAGCAACGAGCTGTGCACATACGTCAGGCTGTTTGATTTCAACTACTTCAATTGAAACGTTTTTGCCTGTCATTTTGATAAGTGCCTGTTTTGTTTTTTCTATACCTTCACCTTTTTTGCCGATGAT
>JAZRDC010000051.1:0-12667 GCA_045660065.1 Clostridia bacterium | reverse complement strand
AAATCAACTCCTGATTTTTATGTGGCAACAGGCTTTAACAAGTGGGGAATGACATCTTCTATGGTTTCTGCAATGTTGCTCACTGATATGATTTGCGGGAAGAAAAATCTTTATGAGCGAGTGTATTTGCCGTCAAGGTCGGTGCTTCATCCGCAACTTGCGGTGAATATGTTTGAGTCCTTAAAGGGTTTGATGACGCCAACAGCACCAAGGTGTCCGCATTTAGGATGCGCTTTGAAATACAACAAGCAGGAGCATTCCTGGGACTGTCCCTGCCACGGCTCAAGATTTGAAAAAAACGGAAAATTAATAAATAATCCCGCCAATGATGATAAATAAAAATAAGGGTTATAATTAATAATTGTAAAAACCTGTCATAAAGGCAGGTTTTCGTTGCTTTATAATCATAAAAACGAAATATTTGATTATTCTATTGCATTTATTTACCAAATAAGGTATAATATACTTATATGTAAATTAGTATTTCCGTTTTAAAAATTGCGGCGAGGTAAATAATAATGAAAATGGAAAAAATAGATAAAGTTGTTTTAAAAGAAACTAAATATATTGCGACAGTTACTATAATACTAAGCGTTTTAATGCAGTCGGTTTTTTTGGTAATGGGCAAATGGACATATATGTGTCTTTTGGGGAACCTTTTAGGTGCTTTTGCGGCAGTTTTAAATTTCTTTTTAATGGGACTCACGGTGCAAAAAGCAGTAATAAAAGAGGAAAAAGAAGCGAAAAATCTCATGAAAGTTTCCCAGACCTCAAGACTTTTTATGATGCTTTTATTCGCACTTGTGGGATATTTAGTTTCTGTATTTAATTTGCTCTCGGTGATTATTCCATATCTTTTCCCGAGAATTGCAGTAATGTTAAGACCATTTATTGTTAAAGAATAGGCGGTGATGTTTTGACCAAAAAATTTAAAATATTAGATGCTTTTTATATTGTGATGATGATTGTACCACTGCTTTTGGGTATTGTACTTCAGGTGCTTACCAAACCGCAGGTGGAAGGAATCACTCTCACGGGGGCAAGGATATTTTTTACTGTTCCGATGCCGATTCAGGACCTACCTATAACAGAAGCGCAGATTAATTCATGGCTTGTGCTTATAACACTTTTCTTTTTCTGTAAGTTTATGACTCACGGGATTGGAGAACGCGTCAGCCTTAAAAGACAGCATTTTGCAGAACTTATTGTTGAAAAAGTTGACGGGCTTGTTGTGGAAAATATGGGCGAATACTTTAAAGGTTATTCACCATTCATCATAGCAATTATGGCGCTTTCGGCACTATCGAGTCTTATGTCCCTTTTGGGACTTTTTCCGCCAACATCAGATCTTAATGTTGTAGGCGGATGGGCACTTTTGGTGTTTATACTCATAACTTACTACAAGTTAAAATGCGGACCGCTTTTTTATCTTAAAGGGTTTACAGAACCTATACCGCTTTTGGCGCCCATTAACTTTATAAGTGAGTTTGCGACCCCGATTTCTATGAGTTTCCGTCATTACGGAAACATATTGTCAGGAACGGTAATTTCAACATTGATAGCCGCAGGGCTTTCAGGACTTTCTGCCATTTTGTTGAAATTTTTACCGGGATTTTTAGCAGATATCCCCTGGCTTCAGATTGGTGTTCCTGCGGTGCTTTCGATTTATTTCGATGTTTTCAGCGGATGCTTGCAGGCGTTCATTTTTGCGATGCTGACAATGCTTAATGTGTCAGGCGGCTTTGCAATTGATGAATACGAAAAAAGAAAAATAAAAAGAATGCAAAAACAATTAACTAATAAATAATTTTTAGGAGGAAGAAAAAATGGAAATTGCAATTGGTATTATTTTAGGATGTTGTGCACTTGGTGCAGGTACTGCTATGATAGCAGGTATCGGACCTGGTATTGGTGAAGGTAACGCAGTTGCTAAAGCCTGCGAGGCTATCGGCCGTCAGCCTGAATGTAAGGGCAGCGTTACAACAACAATGCTTATGGGTTGTGCTATTGCGGAAACAACAGGTCTTTATGCGTTGGTTATCGCAATTCTTCTTATCTTTGTTGCACCTAACCTTTTGGTAAATATTCTTATTGAAACAATGAAATCACTTTAATATTGTTTTATTAAGGAGTAGGAAAAATGCAAACATTAAGTATTATTTCGGTTAATATCTGGAACATGCTTATTTCTTTGGCAAATCTTGCGATTTTGTATTGGCTTATAAGAAAATTTTTGTATAAGCCTGTAAAAAATATGCTTGAAAAAAGACAAAGTACAATAGACGGGGCTTATAAAGAAGCAGAAGATGCTAAAAACAAGGCACTTTCTGACAAGGAAGCATATGAATTAAAATTAAAAAGCGCAAAAAAAGATGCTGACAGTATGATTGAAGAAGCATCTGCGGTTGCTAAAGCCCGCGAAGACAGAATTATAAAAGAAGCCAAAGAAGAGGCAGAAGGTATTATAAAAAGAGCAAAAGAAAATGCCGAACTTGAAACTAAAAAGGCAGAAAAAGCAATCAAAGAAGAAATTGTTAAAGTTGGTACCTTAATTGCTGAAAAAATGATTGATCGTGAAATCAGCCCACAGGACCACCAGAATATGATTGATTCCTTTATTGAAGAAATAGGTGAAGAATAATGAAGGAAATCGTTAAAGAATATGCACAGGCTTTATTTATGATTGCAAAAGAAAAATCTAAAGTGGACGAATATTCTGATATTTTAAAAGAAATAGGTTCACTTGTGGAGGAAAACGGGGAGTATACAGAGTTTTTATCTTCTCCTGCACTCCCACTTTCTGAAAGGTTGTCAGCAATTGACGAAGCTTTTGGCTCATATCCAGAAGAAATTGTATCATTTTTAAAACTTATGTGCGAAATGGGTCATATAAAAGAAATAAATGAGTGCATCAAAGAATTTATCTTTATGGAAAATGTGCTTGAAAAAAGTGTAGCGGCAGAGGTTGTTTCAAGTGTGCCTTTAAGCGATGAACAAAAAGAAAAACTTGTGAAAAAACTTGAAGCAAAACTTGGGAAAACTGTTATTGCAACATATAAAGAAGATAAATCTTTGCTTGGCGGAATTAAAATAGTAATGGAAGATGAAGTTTTGGACGGAAGTATTGAAAAGCGTCTTAAAGACTTGAAGGAAGTGATAAAACAATGAATAATCCGGCAGAAATCAGCCACATCATAAAAACACAGATTGAAAATTACAAATCCCGTGTAAAAATGGAAGAAACAGGAACAGTTATCCTTGTGGGCGACGGTATTGCAAGAGTTTACGGCCTTAAAAACTGTATGGCAAACGAACTTTTGGAATTCGACGGCGGAAGTTTTGGCGTTGCACAGAACTTGGAAGAAGAAACTGTATCTGTTGCTGTGCTTTCAAATAAAAGCGACATCAAAGAGGGCGACTCTGTTAAAAGAACAGGTAAGGTTTTGTCTGTTCCCGTTGGGGAAAATCTTTTAGGCAGAGTAGTAAATGCACTTGGCGAACCTATTGATGGCAAGGGTGCAATTGAATATTCTGCAACAAGACCAATAGAGTCCAATGCACCGGGAATTATTGAAAGAGAAAGCGTTAGCGTACCATTGCAGACAGGTATTAAAGCCATCGACAGTATGATTCCTATCGGCCGTGGTCAGCGTGAACTTATTATCGGCGACCGTCAGACAGGTAAAACCGAAATTGTTATTGATACAATTATAAATCAGAAAAATACTAATGTTATTTGTATTTATGTTGCAATCGGACAGAAAAATACTTCTGTTGCAAAACTTGCAAGAGAACTCGAAAAAAATGGTGCAATGGATTATACAATAATCGTTGCGGCAACTGCTGCAGAAAGTGCACCACTTCAATATATTTCTCCATACAGCGGTTGCGCTATGGCAGAATATTTCAGAGAACAGGGTAAAGATGTATTAATCATTTATGATGATTTAAGTAAGCACGCAGTTGCATACCGTGCACTTTCTTTGCTTATCAGAAGACCACCGGGAAGAGAAGCATACCCTGGAGATGTTTTCTATCTCCACTCAAGACTTTTAGAGCGTGCGGCTTGTGTTGCAAAAGAATACGGCGGCGGTTCTATTACTGCTCTTCCTGTTATTGAAACTCAGGCGGGAGACGTATCTGCGTACATTCCTACCAACGTAATTTCAATTACAGACGGTCAGATTTTCTTAGAAACTGAACTTTTCCATTCAGGTATTATGCCTGCTATCAACCCGGGTATTTCAGTAAGCCGTGTTGGTGGTTCAGCGCAACTTAAAGCCATGAAAAAAGTTTCAGGTGAACTTAAACTTTTGTATTCGCAGTATCGTGAACTTCAGTCATTTGCTCAGTTCGGAAGTGATTTGGACGCAGATACCAAAAGACGTCTTGCGTTGGGTGAGCGTATTGTTGAAGTGTTAAAGCAGAACAAAAACGAACCTGTTCGTGTAGGTTGTCAGGTTGCGATTGTATATGCAGTTACAAAAGGATATCTTGACAGCGTTGAAATAAAAGATGTTAAGAAATACGAAAAAGTGCTTTTTGAGAGAATTGAAAGTAAATATTTAGATTGGCTAAACAGAATTGAAAGCGGCTTTTACGATGAAGAAGATGAACAGACACTCAAAAAAATTCTTACGGAAGTGCAGGTGTAACCTATGGCAGGCAATACCAAAGAACTTCGCATAAGAATTAAAAGTGTTACATCTACTTTGCAACTTACCAAAGCCATGGGACTTGTGGCTTCATCAAAAATCAGAAAAGCAAATGATGCAATGTTTAAAGCAAGAGAATACCTTGCTTCTATGGAAAATGCTATAAACATTTTAACATCTGATACTGAAAGCCTTAAAAGTCCTTTTATGAGAAAATCAGAGGGCGGAAAGACAAAGATTATTGTTATAGCAGGAGACCGTGGTCTGGCTGGCGGATACAACGCAAATGTATTTCGTTTAGCATCTGAATTTCCCGATGCAGAGTTTATTCCAATCGGAAAGCGTGCTTGTGAGAAATACCAAAAAAGTGTTAATTCTTCTGAAAAGTATACTTTTAAACAGGCAAATGAACTGGCAGAAACTCTTTGCGAAGAATTTAAGGAAGGCAAGATTGCAAAACTTGGAATTATTTATACAAAGTATATTTCTGTTATGTCAGGTGAGGCGGCGATTAAGTGGCTTCTGCCTTTTGAAAAAGGTGAAAATGATGGATCTTCCGTTGTGTTTGAACCTGACCACATAACTGTCTTAAATAATCTTGTTAAAGAGTATTTAGCAGGAAGCATTGTTTCATATGCAAGAGAAAGTTTTGCATCAGAAGTTGCAGCGCGTCGTATGGCTATGGACAGTGCAGGTAAAAATGCAAAGCAGATGATAGACGACCTTCAACTTGAGTACAATCGTGCAAGACAGGGTGCGATTACTCAGGAAATTACTGAAATTGTTGCCGGAAGCGGCAATTGATTAAGAGGTGAATTTGTTGGAAAATTTAACAGTTGGAAAAGTTATTCAGGTAATGGGACCTGTAGTTGACGTTCGTTTTAACGAAGGGGAACTTCCTGAAATATATAATGCGCTTACAATAGATATGACTGACAGAGTTTTAACTGTTGAAGTAGCGCAGCATATTGGCGACAACACCGCAAGATGTATTGCAATGGCATCAACCGACGGTTTAAAGCGTGGTGTAGATGTAAAAGATACAGGTGCGCCAATCAGCGTTCCCGTAGGAAAAGAAACCTTGGGAAGAATTTTTAACGTGCTTGGTGATGCGGTTGATAATCAGCCTGATTTAACAGGTGAGCGTTGGGATATTCATCGTCCCGCTCCTGATTATGACGAACTTGCAACAAGCGATGAAATGTTTGAAACAGGTATTAAAGTTATAGACCTTATCTGCCCATACTCAAAGGGTGGTAAAATTGGTCTTTTCGGCGGTGCAGGCGTTGGTAAAACAGTTCTTATTATGGAACTTATCAACAACATTGCCAAAGAACATGGCGGTATTTCGGTATTTTCAGGTGTAGGTGAGCGTACCCGTGAAGGTAACGACCTTTATAACGAAATGAAACAGTCAGGGGTTTTGGGTAATACTGCACTTGTTTATGGTCAGATGAACGAGCCACCGGGAGCGCGTATGAGAGTTGCACTTTCAGGGCTTACAATGGCAGAATATTTCAGAGATACTGAAGGTCAGGATGTGCTTTTGTTTATTGACAATATCTTCCGCTTTACTCAGGCAGGTAGTGAAGTTTCAGCACTTTTAGGTCGTATGCCGTCAGCGGTTGGTTATCAGCCAACCTTAGCAACAGAAATGGGTGCATTGCAGGAGAGAATTACATCAACAAAAAAAGGCTCAATCACATCAATTCAGGCAGTTTATGTGCCTGCTGATGACCTTACAGACCCTGCTCCTGCTACAACTTTTGCTCACTTAGACGCAACTACGGTTTTAGCAAGAAATATTGCATCTATGGGTATTTATCCTGCGGTTGACCCACTTGAATCTTCAAGCAGAATTTTATCACCTGATATTGTGGGCGAAGAACATTATGAAGTTGCAAAAGAAGTTCAGAGAATACTTCAAAGATATAACGAACTTATGGATATTATCGCCATTATGGGTATGGACGAACTTTCAGACGAAGATAAACTTTTGGTAGGTCGTGCAAGAAAAATTCAGCGTTTCTTATCACAGCCATTTGATGTATCTGAAAAATTTACAGGTATTACAGGAAAATATGTTCCTGTATCAGAAACTGTAAGAGGATTTAAAGAAATTATCGAAGGTAAGCATGACGATTTGCCTGAATCTGCATTTTTGTTTGTTGGCACAATTGATGAAGCGGTAGCAAAGGCGAAAGAAGGGAAATAACCGATGAATACCTTTAAATTAACTGTTTCATCACCTGATGGAAATAAATTTCAGGGTGATGTTGTAAAACTTGATGTAAGAGGAACTGAAGGCGAACTTGCCATTATGGCAGGACACATTCCTTTTGTAACTTCCCTGGTTGAAGCCCCCGTTACTATCCTTTTAGATGATGACAGCGAAAAGAAAGCCTTTGCAAAAGGCGGACTTTTGACGGTAGGCGCGAATGAAGTTACGCTATTATCAGGCTCATTTGAATTTGAATAAAGAAAAGGTGTAAAACTCATTGAGTTTTACACCTTTTAACATTTTTTACTATTCTTTTACCATAACTACCACTTTATGAGGAATACCTTCATCAATGGAAAGTAAGTTTGACTCAAAAGCGATAAAGTTATCGTTTAATTTTTGTTCAACCTGAGAGTAGAAGTACTCGCCGTCTGATAATAACTTTTCGGCTTTTTCAAGGTCTTCTTGTGCAACATATACAATCATATGGTCAGGAACTTCGGCTATGGTAGGTTCTTCAATTGTTCTTGCCAAAGGTGAAACTTCCTGGGATTGGTCATATGCTGCTCCGCTGCCACCGCCACCGCCGAATGCAACATCTTCTTCTGCAACTGCAGGAGCGTTTTCTACTGCCTCTGGCTGCACTTCGGTGGTTGCTTCACTTGAGTTGATTGCAGTGTTTTCAGGGACTGCAGTTTTTGGAGCAACTGTTTTTTCTTCAACCTTTTTCTTGTTTGTTAATTCCTTTTTTTCTTCAACAACAGGAACTTTTTCTGCAACTGAAGTTTCGTTGCCTGTAACTATCGGTGCATCAATTGATTGCTCTGATTTTGGCATCTGTGTCAAATTGTCGGGCATAAACTTGTCTTGTTGCCAAAGTCCGCTCTTAAGAACGAAAGCAAACACAAAGACTGCGGCAATTGAAGCATAAATGCGATAGTTTTTGTAAAGCGGAACAACTTTTTTCTCGGATTGCTCTGCTTTTTTTCTGTATTCCTCGAAATCTTTTAAGAGTGTTTCGGGTACAGGCATCTTGGGAGAATCTTTCAAAATGTCTTTTGTTTTTTGCATAATATCAAACTTTTGCTTGCAAGAAGTACAACTTAAAAGGTGATTTTCAACTAATTCTTTTTCTTTGGCAGAAACTTCACCGTCTATGTATGCACTTAAAAGTTCTGATATTTTACTGCAATTATTCATTTTTTGCCCTCCCTTCAATTTAATAAAGTTTGTTTACTTAAATTAAGACGAACTAAATTTAAAAAAGTTCCTTATTTTTTGAAATAATTTCATAAAGTGTATTTCTTGCACGATTTATTCTTGATTTTACAGTACCTTCACTGCACAAAAGCACCTGTGCAATTTCTTCATATGAAAGTCCATTGATATCACGAAGAACAAGTACGGCTTTGTGATTAGGACTTAATTTTTCAAGTGCCTGTTGCACAAGTTTTTGTGTTTCTTTTGATTCAACCAACTCATGAGGAGAAGGGGAATCATCTTTTATATTGTCAATATACGAATCTCCATCTTCGCCCATTTCAGCGTTTAGAGAGTATATATTGGTTTTTCTATGCTTTTTGATAAAGTCAAGTGCGGTGTTGGTAACAATTCTGTAAATCCAGGTAGTAAACTTTGATTTTCCTTCAAAATATTTTATGTTTTTATAGATTTTAAGCAAAGTTTCCTGCGTGATGTCATAAGCATCTTCAGGGTTTGAGCAGATTTTATAAGCAGTGTTGTAAATAATTCCCTGATATTTAAGCACAAGTTGTTCAAATGCCGCCATATCGCCTTGTTTTGCTTTTTCAATTATTTTATCCATTTGCCGCACCTCCTTTTGTATATTTTTTATTCTGTCAACCGTTTAATAATTTATCAAGTGAAGTTTCACTCATTTCACCTGTTTTTAAGTTGCGCATTATAGCAGTTTCTTCGTTAACCCATATTACAATGGTAATGCCTTTTTCTTCGCCATATTCAATTGCTTCAATCATAGATGCACCCGAAACAAAGTCTTCAACCTTAAGTCCCTGGGCACGAAGTCCGAAAGAAACTTTGTAGGCAAGTTTGGGAATATCTGATGCAATAAGTGCCAACGGAATTAATTTTGAGTCAGTATCTGCGTCTGAATACACAAGTTCTGTAATTTTGCTTGTTTCCAAAAAGCCTGATACCATCTTAATGTTTCTGCCGTATTCTTTGCAGAGATTATCGCATCTTCCACCTGAACAAACTGCAAAATCTTCTGTTTTATTAACTGTGCCTTTGAACACCATACCTGTGTAATATTCAGGATAGTCGGCAATTGAAAGGTCAACAGAAATATATTTTTCCATATCATAGTCGCAAAGAAGTTTGTATATGCGTTTTATGTTTGATAAAGCATTTTTGGAATTTTCGCCTAAAATTTCCATATCAATTTCGTCGTAAATGTTAAGATCGCCGAAAAGAGTAGGGATTGACAAAATCAAATCTTTAAAGTCATCATTTACATTGTTTTTATCAAGAAAACTTTCGATTTTTGCTGAATTGTTTTCAAAAATCAACGCCTTGAGTTCGTTTTCGTCAAGATTTAAATCACCTGCTAAACCTTTTAAAAATCCTGCGTTTGACAAGCCTATGGTAAACTCTGTCATTCCGATACCCAAAAGTGAATTTACCATAACTGAAATAATTTCTGCATCGGCTTTTGGATTTGCCTCTCCTGCAATTCCAACCCCTGAAAGTGAAATTTCACCAACGTCTCTGCCAAGGGTTGCTTTTTCTGAAAAACTGTTGCCTGAGCAAAAAACTCTTTCAGGTAAAATTGAGTCTTTAAGTTCAGTTGAGAATGCTTTTGCAAAAGATTTTGTAATGTCAGAGCATACTCCGTTTTCATAAACAGGAAGACAAATTTCGTTATAGCAATAACTTTCAAAAATGCCTTCTATATTTTTTTCTATACTTTTTTTCAAAGAGCATTTTGCACCTGAAAAATAAAGCGCTTCGTAACTGTTAGTATTCATAATCCACCTCTTTTACAGTATACAGATTTTTTGTGATTTTGTCAATAATCTATTGCTTTTTTTGAGGAGGTGTGGTATTATTGAATAAACTAATTTTACGAGGTGAACTTATGAAAATTTTATTTATGGGCGATGCCAATTTTTCAAGATGGGAAAGACCTCTTACAAAAGCAGATGCTGAATATATGTTAAGTGATGTTAAGCCTTATCTTGAAGATGCAGATTTCAGAGTTGTAAATATGGAAGAACCTTTGGGTGATATCAATAAATACGAACCTATTTCAAAATCAGGTCCTAATCTTATTTCTTCTGCAGAAAATATTTGTTTCTATAAAGAATTAAACACAGATATTGCTGCTTTGGCAAATAACCACATTGGCGACTTTGGCGAAGAAGCAACAAAAGATACTTTGGAACTTTTGGACAGCATCGGTATGAAACACGCAGGTGCAGGTAAAAATATTGATGAAGCATATAACGCAGTAGTTCTTGAAAAAGATGGTGTTACAGTATCAGTTATTTCAATCTGTGAAAACGAATTTGGTATTGCAACAAAGGATACATATGGTTCAGCAGGTTATAATGCATTAAGACTTTGCAAAAAAATTCAGGAAGAAAAGCAAAAGTCAGATAATGTTATTGTTGTTTTCCACGGCGGTGATGAAGAAAATCCAATCCCTTCACCTGACTGCGTTGAAAGATACAGACTTATTATCGAATTTGGTGCAGATGCAATTATTGCAGGGCACACACATTGTCCGCAAGGATATGAATACTACAACGGTAAGCCTATTATTTACAGTATGGGTAACTTTATATTCCAGTCAGGAAGAGGTATAAACGGCGGTTTGGAAGACCTTTCACGCGCATGGTTCTATGGATATATGGTTATGGCAGAAGTTACTAAAGAAGGCGTTAAAATTGCAGAACTTATTCCATACAGATTTAACAATCCTGCAACAAAAGTTTCTGTATTTAAAGGTGAAGACAAGCAGAAAATGCTTGATTATATTGAAGAACTTTCAAAAGTTATTCATGACGATGAACTTATGTATAAGCATTACATCGGCTGGATGGCAGAAAGACTTCAGTGGAGAATTATCAGAGATCCAAGAGAAGAAACTGAACAGAAAAGACTTAACGCGTATAAAAATATCTTAACCTGCGAAGCACATCATTCTGTTGTAAAGCAGGGTTACAAACTCTTTATGGAAGGTAAAATAGATTATGCTTTCAGCCTTAAGGCAGAAGCAGATGAAAGAGCAAAGATGCCTGTACCGTGGGTTGATTAAAAAAAAGGAATGTGAGAAATCACATTCCTTTTTTGTTTATAATAATTCATTTTTTAAATCTTCATAACTTTTGTCCATTTTGTCAAAATCCATTGCGGATATGTATATTTTCTCAATCTCTGCGTGATATGTTTTTGCTTTTGCTAAATAGTTGCAGGCGGTGTAAATAAGCGATTTTATATGGGTTGAATGTTCTGCTTTTTTCTTTGATTCAATTATATCATCACAATTTTTGAAATTGTGATATTGATTTATTGTTGTAAATGAAAGATGTAAGTCTTTTATTACAAGGTGTTCTGCTTTTGAGTCTGGAAACATGGGGCAGAAATACAGTTCGGTATCATAGCCTGATTTGTTCGCATTTTTGTTTATTTCTTTTAAAATAGCAGAACTTTCAGCGCTTTCTTCAATTCCGATTATTTTTCCAATAAGAATTTCATCCAAAAGATTTATGTTACCTTTGGGCGTAATTCCCGATGCAAAAAGTTGCCGTGTTCTGCCAATTTTACCCGTTGGCTTAAATTCGAATTTTTCTGAAACTTTGTTATCAGAAATTTTGCTGTTCAGGGCAGGATAGAGGGCTTGAGCAGACTTTAAGTGCTTATAGCATATATCAAAACAATTTCTTTTTTCTTTTGCAAGTGAGATTATTTCGTCTTTGTGAGAAATTAAAATATTTTCGTCTAAAAAATCCGCAACATTATATATTTTTCCGGAAATTCCGGGCATCAAAGGGTCCTGGATATGGGGACTTGTGGCATCAACGATAGCAGTTTTGGCGCTTAAAAATCTCACCCCATCTAAAGAATCGGGGTCAGAGGAGCAAAAAAACTGTTCAACTTCAATGCCTGAATTTGTTGCGTCCAAGGTCAGTTTTTTCATCAAGGTGGATTTGCCCGTGCCACTGCCACCTTTAATGTAAATAACTTTTTTGTCTTCTTTTTCGTTGTAAATATTGTCAAATCTGCTTATAAAACCATCAGGAGTATTAGCCGCAGGAAAGAACTTACGCATTTTTATCCTCCTTTTGTTTAAGATACTTGTTTTTTGTAGCAATTCCGCCCCTTAAATGCCTTTGCGCCTTGTTTTCAGCCAGAATAGGCTGAACTTCTTTGTAAAGTCCCCGATTTATGTTGTAAAGCCGCTCTGTTACATCTTTATGTACCGTTGATTTTGAAATGCCGAAGTGTTTAGCGGCACTTCTGACGGTTGCTTTTTTATCAATGATGAAGTTTGCAATATTTATTGTTCTTTCTTCAATATCTGTGTTCACAAAAACACTCCTTGCTTTATATATTCCATTAAAATATATGTGGCAGGAAATGAGATAATTCCTGCGCATAAAATTTCCGCTGATAATGGGGGAATATACATTAAAATGTAGTTGAACTTTAGCATAAAGTGTGGTATAATTAAAAAGAATAAGTATATATATTTATTTCGGCTAAAGGAGAAACCAATGATTTTAACTGTTACTGCAAATCCTACAAT
>JAZRDC010000050.1:0-4890 GCA_045660065.1 Clostridia bacterium | reverse complement strand
TTCCCGACTGACAATTTGAGGTATACCATCCGGAATAACTATATCCCGATATACATAATCACCTTTGTATCTCGGATTATGAAGAATACCTCTGACAAAATTCAGGTCAACATTTTTGCCCCTTACACTTTTTACACCTTTTTCGTTGAGATAATCGCAGATTTGCTGCATTGTTACTCCCGAATCATACATCTGAAAAACCTCAAGAACAACCGGTGCAGTTTCGGGATTGAGCTGATAATGTTTATCCTCATCAATTTTGTAACCAAACGTTATTGTACCGCCGTTGTACTTGCATTTCAGGGCGTTCTCCGTATGACCTCTGGTAACCTTCACGGACAATTCCGCCGAATAATATTCTGCCATACCTTCGAGCAATGATTCAAGAATAATTCCTTCGGGTCCATCTGCTATGTTTTCCGTCGCAGATACAACCTTAACTCCGTTCTTTCTCAAAAGAGCTTTATAGTGAGCGCTGTCATATCTGTTTCGTGAAAATCTGTCGAGTTTCCAAACGATAATCGCTTCAAAGTTTCCCTTGGCACTGTCTTTTATCATTTGTAAAAACTCTGGACGGTTATCGGTCTTTGCAGAAAACGCACGGTCAATATAATGATTCACGATTGTTATACCGTTCTTTTCGCAATACTGAGTACATTCACGAATCTGACCGTCAATTGATTCTTCACGCTGACTGTCGGAAGAGTATCGTGCGTAGATAACTGCTTTCAATCATCTGTCACCCCCTCAGAACTCAAAAGTTTCAGAAGAGTTGCCTTGAGTTGATGGTTTGCTCTGGAGTTGGGGTCAAAGCACATTTCAACAAACTTTTCCATTTCGGGGCTGTACTTTGTTTTGTGTTCATACAGTCTGCCTTGCGGATTATCCGTTCTGCCGTAGATATAATCAAGCGACACGTCATAGTAATCTGCAAGCTTGACCATATTTTCAGGCGAAGGTGTTGCCGAACCGTTTTCATAACGATTGATGCTTGACTGCTTCATTCCCGAAATCTGAGCAAGTTTGTTCTGAGAAAGACCCACACTTTCACGGAGCGCTTTCAGCCTTTTGCTGATGATTTCCATCGTTTCACCTCCCATATTTTATTGTGTAATCATTGTAGCACAAATAAATATAGTTGTCAACTACATTTTTGCATAAGTATTAAAAAGGTCATTTGTAAAAAAATTTAATAACCACAACTTGTCAAATCAGTTGATACATTCTGTAAGATATTGTATAATATCATTGGATTTGAGTTGGGAGGGCGGATTTTGAAAACACTCAAAAAAATCATCAACAGTTTTAAAGAAAATAAATCATTTTTCACAATCAATATCATAATGGGTTTAATTCTTATTGTATCGATTGTTGTTTCTGTGTTGAATTCACAGTATCAGTTTATAAAATGGCCAGACAACTATAGCGACACAATAGGAGTTTCATCACAAATTATCACCGCAATTATTGCATTAGTTGTTTCTGTTATAGGTATTTCTGTTTCTCTTCAGAATGAGGAATGTTTCGGAATAAAAGTTTCAAAGTTATTTTTATTGAGAATTGAATTACATTATTCTTTCCTGCAAATAATTTTGATTTCAATTATATTATGTGCTTCAAATTTACTGTTATATATGTGCGATTTAATAATCGCCGCTATTGGCATATCTTTAGTTTCTGTAATATTTTGTATTTACATAGCATATACCGAAATTCCTTTGCTTATGAAAGAGGAAAAAGCAATATTAAAATTATTAAGAAACTGTTTGTTGCATAATTATAAACATAAAAAAGAGGCGTCTGTTGAACTCAAAGAAGCAATTAAGTACTTGATCATTAGCAAAAATTTTAATGAATCATTTATTTGCTTATATCACGAATCTGATAGTCCAGATTTCAAAAAACATTTACTTTTAAAATTATTAGAATATCAAACTGACATTGCATTCGGATTAGATGATATGCCTGAATCGGAAGAAAAACAACGAATTGCAAACAGTTTGCTAAACAGCATTTTTGATATTGTTTATTCACACTTACAAATTGAAGAAAGTCTGCTTGTGCACATTAAGCAAAACATACATCTCACAACTCGTGTTATTTTCAGACTTTTAAATTACACATACACACAAAAAGATGTAGCTATAAGAATTGCTCATTTAATAAGCTATGTTGGATATAAATCATCACTAAAAAACGAAGAAAAAGATTTTATGTCATCAATTGCGATAATTATCGCAGCAGGTGCTGTGAAATCAGAAAATTTTCTGGTTTTAAAAGAAATAAGAAAACATTTCTCAACTTTAACTTACAGCTTAAAAGACAATTCAACCTCTACCACAATATTTGCACTGTTAAGTATGCATTTATATTATTTATGTAAATCTGAAAACGATGTGCCTAATGAGTTAAAAATCAAAATATCAGACTTTATTATTGAAGACGGAATTGATGAACAAACTAAAATAATTTCATGGAAGGATTTGTTTGGTTATATCTCAGACAGTTTCGTTGTTTCTTTAGATGAATTTGTAATTCTATTCGCAAAAAATATAACAGCTTTAGAATACAATTTGTTTACAAATTCAGCAAAGTGGATATTCTTTGATACCGGATATGCAATAGATTGGTTTTTATCACACCTTTTAAACAGCCATAATCTTTTCCGCTTTGAATTTTCAAATCTTATTTCCAATAACACATACAAACATCGTATCAAAAACTTCGGAGAAAAATGTTTCAACGATGATGGCGAATTTACTCCAACCGAATCAATGCTTGAAACAGTAAAGTTTTATGATGATTCTTCAAATGCTTTTCAAACTATTAGTATTATTGAAAAAAACGAGCATAGATTTTTCAACCTTATCAATGAGCTAAAAAGAAAAGATTTGGATGAGGATGTTGCAAAAGCATCCGATTTAAAAAATGAAGAACTGTCTCTAAAACTAAAAGCTCATATTGAAAACAAATTATCTAAAGAATGGCACTTTGACAATAGTCTTGAAATTACAAATCCTTCTCGTGCCTTTTGTGTTTGTATGGAGAAATTCCCGGAAGCAATAAATTTTGATGATATGTTTTTTAATATGTTTTCTGACGGAATATTCAACGATATTAATAAATTTGTTGACTGCCAAAAAATTTATAAAGACGAGAACTTTGAGCAAAATATTTCTGATTTATTGTTAACTCAATTCTCATTTGCAACAGATTGGATAAAAAACGGATTACAGTTTTTTATTGTGTCTGAAGATGTGAAGAAAAAAATTGCAGACTCAGCCACTCTTTGGGAATCCTTTTCAAGCAATATAATTAACGGCGAAATGCTTGTTACTAAAAATGGTTTTTCTTTTAACTGTGTTTTAAACAATGTTGAAATTCGTTCTCTAACAAAAGAAGAATTAGAGAAAAAAGTTAAAAACTATCAACGAGCAGATGGACAATATGTTTTTGAAGGAGTATTTTTACCACAAGAAGAGATTATAAAGATAATACAGAAAAAGTTTATGGTGGTAACTGTGGTTTTTCAACATCAGGTTATTTCTTCAAAAAAAGATGTAGTAGAAATATTGCCGTATTTTTCGAAACAAGACATCGAAGAAACTGAATAAATTTTAAACCAAAGCCAAGGATTTATTTTAAATCTTTGGCTTTGTTACTTGTCAATTAATTTAGCAATTGTAACATATTACCAATCAGCAAGCAGTGCAAACCTACGTAAGATTTGCATTTTTGCTTGCCAAATTGTACTGTTTGCAACTTGGCAAGCATGGCAAGTGTGGTTACAACCTTGCCAAAACCAGCTTGCAAGTTGTTCCCATTTTCAACCGTTCACTAACTTTGCAAGCAGGGCAAGTGTGTATACACTCTCGCAAATCCCGCTTGCAAAACCGTTCCCGTTTTCACCGTTCACTATCTTTGCAAGCAGGGCGAGTGGATACCCACTTTTGCAAAAACCTCATTTTCAAATTATGCCGATTTACAATTCGTTCATAATTTTTCTCATCGGTTTTTTACCGCTTGTTGGTGAATTTCTTCCCCAAACCCCTAACAAAAATCGGAGAGAAAATTTATAAATCTTTTCTCCGAGCTGCGCCCGTTAGGCTTAAATAATATAAAACTGGGATAGTTTTTCTACAACGCAAGGGTAAACCCCTTGTTTAAAATCTTTGATTTTTCATCAGCGGAGCTGCGCATTTTACATTCTGTCAGGATATGTATAGAAGTGCGCCATTCGGAATCTGTTGCAAACATTTTTGAATTTAAAACCAACACTTTTGCACTGCAACTGAAAACTGTTGACAAATTATTCTTATATTGTTACAATAAATAAAAAATTACCGAAAGGCAGGTGGACAAGATGACAATGATGATTAACACAATGAATCGGAGAGCCGTTTTGTCCGTTTGCGATTGATGTAATTTATATCTTTCTGTGAATTTCAGGCATCTCCGTTTCGGAGGTGCCTTTTATTATTTTGGAGTTTAAAATGATTACACTAACCGAATATCTGAACAACCCTTGTGGTACTCTTTCTATTCCGTACTGGAAAGCTAAAAACATAACCATTCCGCCGGATATGAGAATTCTACATGACAGAGATTTTTTATCTGACATATTATCTGAATACACTGATGAAAAGTTTTTTCGTTTGTATCATAGTCTTAAAGATATACCTGAAATTGCAACGGATGATTTTGAAATTGCAACCGCAACACAAAAAGATATTAAAGCAATTGTGCAGATAATAAACGATTCATATACGGACATTTCAGTAAACACGGAGCTTATCAAGAGTTATACCCAAACACCTGTTTACAAAGCAGACCTATGGGTTATGGTTAAAGAAAAAGCAACGGGCAAATATGTTGGTTGCGGTATAGCTG
>JAZRDC010000049.1:0-17930 GCA_045660065.1 Clostridia bacterium | reverse complement strand
TGGATATATGATATTACTGATTTAAAAGCACCTGTTCTTGTTGACCAGACCGCCTTTGCCAACAACATACCCATGTGTGATATTTTATCATGGAACGAGAACACATTAAATGTACGACCAATGATTTTCCCATTTGATCCGAAAAAAGATTCATTTGCACCAGTAACAGGCGTTGCTGTGGGTGACGGAAGGCTTTATATCGCTTTAGAACATCAGAATTTGCATATAGCAGAAGCAAATTATTTTTCCGAGCCTGCAAAACCATCGGAGTTAAATGTTTGTGAATCAGGCGAAGACTATTATGTGCGCAACATAAGCAAAAATGAAAACATTTCAACAATTCCTACTCAAGGTCAGGCTCACTCAGTATTAAATGCAAATGGACTGATATATGTTGCCTGTGGAAATGAAGGCATAGGAATTTATGACAAAAATCTTACTCATTTAAATCAGATACCAGTTTCAGGGATTGCAATGGATATCCGTGAATCTAACGGTTATATCTATGTTGCCGCAGGAACAAATGGCATTATAATTTATAAACCAACGGAACAGACTTTGCAAAAAGTAAGCGAATTAAGTGTTAACAATAAATTCTGTGCTCAGGTAGTGCCATCTGAAAATGGCAAGTTCTTAATGGTGCACACAGGTGATCAGCACTTCTCAATTATTGATGTATCAACCCCTTCAAATCCACATATTTCATCAACTGACTTTAATAACTGGGGTTTGGTTTATCACCGCCAGATTTCATTTGATGGTGTAGGTGGTAAATATTACGGTTGTTACTGTAATGGAAACATATGCAAGTGGTATGATTTATCAGGAAACGAACCCGTACAGACCGATTTTTGTCAGACAGGCTTGAACTTTTTTGAAGGTGTTACAGGACTTGCTGACCCTTATAAAGCACTTGCCATAACAAGAGGTGGTTATGTGGTTGCCGACATCCGTGAAAACAAACCATTTTCTCAATTTGAAGTTCACAGAATCGGTGATATTTGGCTTAAAGGTAAACCTGTTGTAAAAGACGGAATTTTATATGTATCAGACAAAATGTATGGCATTGTAACAATCTGCGATATATCGGATATAAACGTTCCGAAGCTTCTTTTCCAGGAATCTTTTGCAGGTTATCCTGACCTTCCCTGCCCTGTGGAAAACGGAGTTATTATTCCACTTGGCCATCAGGGAATTGCTAAAATCAAATTTTAATATAGCATTGACAAAAGCATACCAAAATGCTACAATAATCGGGATGTTTTAAAAAGGAGACCGATTATGAAACTTACATATAAAAGCACTTTTGTTGCAAGTTGTATAGGCTACATATGTCAGGCATTAGTTATAAACTTTGCCCCACTTTTGTTTTATACTTTTGAAAATGTATACGGAATAAATCTTAAACAGATTGCACTTTTAATGACAATAAATTTTTTTGTTCAACTTTTGGTAGATGCTCTTTCAATTAAATTCAGCAATCATATTGATTTAAAAAAATCTGCGGTTTGGGCACATATTTTGTGTGCAATAGGAATTGGTGGACTTTCAGTTTTTCCAAGAATTTTCCCAAGCCCTTATATGGGACTTTTAACCGCAACTGTAATTGCCGCAATCGGTGGTGGACTTACAGAAGTTATCATCAGCCCTATAGTTGAAGCACTTCCTATGAAAAGAAAAGCCTCGGTTATGAGTTTTCTTCATTCATTTTATTCCTGGGGCCAGGTTATTGTTGTTTTGCTTTCTACTATATTCTTCAGTGTTTTTGGCAATCAGAATTGGACATATCTTCCACTATTATGGGCATTGGTTCCATTTGTAAATATTTTCTTTTTTATGATGGTGCCTGTAAACGCTTTGCCACACGACGAAAATATCACCGTCAAAAGTTTATTTAACAACAAAACATTTCTTGCTTTTATTGTTATAATGCTGTCTGCAGGTGCCGCAGAAATGACCATGAGTCAGTGGGCATCATACTTTGCAGAAGCAGGTCTTAAGGTTTCAAATGCAGTGGGAAATCTTTTAGGGCCTTGCCTTTTTGCAGTTTTAATGGGTAGCGCGAGAGTTATATATGGTATAAAAGGAAGCAAAATCGACATAAGTAAAGGACTTTTATTCAGCGCAATTCTTTGTCTTTTGTGCTACTTACTTGCCGCTCTTTCCAAAAATCCTATTATAAGTTTATTAGGTTGTGCTGTCTGCGGATTTTCAGTTGGTCTTATGTGGCCCGGAACCTTAAGTATGGCAGCAGGATATTTTCCCAAGGCAGGCGCGGCGCTTTTTGCAATTTTAGCCCTTGCGGGTGATATTGGTTGCTCAATCGGGCCCTGGATTGTTGGACAAATTTCAGATTTTGTAGTAAAATCATATGAAGCATATGCATTTTTGCAAAATTTTGGTATAGGCAAATTAGAACTTGGAATTAAGGCGGGACTGCTATTTATAGCGGTTTTTCCTATGATAATGATTGCCGTAATTGGGCATGTTAAAAAAACTTTTAAAAAAAATTAAAAAATTTTCAAAAAAAGTATTGACAAATTAATTATTTCTTGTTATACTATAACAGTCGCTGATGAGCGAAATAGTATGGGAGCATAGCTCAGCTGGGAGAGCATCTGCCTTACAAGCAGAGGGTCATAGGTTCGAGCCCTATTGTTCCCACCATACGGCCCGGTAGTTCAGTTGGTTAGAACGCCTGCCTGTCACGCAGGAGGTCGAGAGTTCGAGTCTCTTCCGGGTCGCGATTATTTTGTTCATTTAAAGTGACATGCCTCTGTAGCTCAGTCGGGAGAGCAAGGGACTGAAAATCCCTGTGTCGGCGGGTCGATTCCACCCGGAGGCACCATATGCGGGAGTGGCTCAGTGGTAGAGCGTCACCTTGGCAAGGTGAACGTCGCGAGTTCGAATCTCGTCTTCCGCTCCATAAAATCAAAAGGCGCTTTAAAATTTAAGGCGCCTTTTGTAAAAAAGTCACCTTATGGTGACTCATATATGCACGGTGCCATTGCCAAGTGGTAAGGCCAAGGTCTGCAAAACCTTTATTCCCCGGTTCAAATCCGGGTGGCACCTCCAAAAATCCGTACACAACAGTGTGCGGATTTTACTTATTATCTGATAAAAAAACAGGTGCATATATGCACCTGTTTTTTATTCTCATTTTTTCTTCCCAATATATTGAAGCGCTACAACCAAAGTTACAAGCGCAAAGCCTGCAAGGTCTGTTGCAAGTCCCGGATATATTAAAAGTAATCCACCAACTAAACTTATTAATCTTTGATAAATAGGCATATTCTTAAAAAGATATCCTTCCAAAGATGCAGATACTCCGAAAATTCCAATCAGAGAGGTTATGCAAATCAAAATAACTTCCCACACGGTAGTATCAATAAATAACATCGCAGGATTAAGTGCAAACACATAAGGCACAATAAATGCACCTATTGCAAGTTTTGTTGCAGTGATTGCAGTTTTCATAGGATTACCCTGAGCAATTGCCGCACCTGCATATGCCGCCAAAGCGACAGGCGGGGTAAGGTCTGCTACTATTCCGAAATAAAACACGAAAAAGTGTGCCGCAATAGCAGGTACACCCATTCTTATAAGGATAGGTGCACAAGTCGCCGCCATAATGCAATAATTTGCGGTTGTAGGCACTCCCATTCCAAGAACGATACAACAAAGCATTGTAAGAAAAAGTGCGATAATAACTTCATTTCCCGCCAATGCAACTATTCCGTTAATCATGATATTTGCAAGACCTGTCATAGTGATTGTTCCTGCAATAATTCCTGCAACTCCACAAGCAGATGCAACAGTAATCATTCCCTGACCACCTGCTGCCAATGCTTCCCACACACGCTTCGGTGTAATTCGGTTTCCTTTATTAAAAAGGCTTACAACTATTGCTACAACGATTGCAATCGCCGCCGCATACTGAATTGAACGTTTGCTTGTAGCCACAAGATAAATCAGAATTATCAATGGAAGCAACAAATATGTTTTTTTCAAAAGTGGCACAAGTCTTGGAAGTTCTTCTTTTGTAAGGCCTCTCAAGCCTTCTTTTTTCGCCTCTAAATGAACTGTTATAAATATCCCTGCAAAATAAAGCACCGCAGGTAAAATTGCACGTACAACTATATTACTGTATGGCACACCCACATAATCTGCCATCAAAAATGCCGCTGCACCCATAATCGGTGGCATTATCTGTCCACCTGTTGATGCTGACGCTTCTGCCGCTGCTGCAAATTCAGGTTTGTAGCCTGTTTTTTTCATCAAAGGAATTGTAACCGAGCCTGAACCTACTGTGTTTGCCACAGAAGATCCCGAAACCATACCCTCTAAAGCAGATGCCACTACCGCAACTTTAGCAGGTCCTCCTGAAAATCCGCCAACAACCGCATTTGCAATCTGTATAAAAAAGTCGGCAATTCCCGTGCGCTCTAAAAAGGCACCGAAGATAATAAACACAACTATAAACTTTGAACACACATTAATCGGTGTAGAAAGTATACCTTCTTTTCCATAGAAAAGATAATGAACAATATAGTTAAGTTTACCCCAGAGTGTAGGATTGGAAAGTCCCCACAAAAGTGCATAGACTATAAAGCAGGCAGCCACAATTACTATTGGCAGACCTACACTTCTTCTGCAAAGTTCTGCCAAAGATAAAATACCAACTATACCTATTACAACCTGATAAACTTCAAAATTACTTCCCTGTTGAATAATTGTAACTGCATTGAATGCGTAATACAAAAACGCACCTGTTCCCAAAAACATAAGCAAAACATCATACCAGGGCATATAATTCACCCTTTGTTTACCTTTTCTCGCAGGGTACATTAAATAACCTATAAAAACAATAAAAGCAACAAAAGTTGTAAGTCTTAATTCTTCAAGCCAACTTGCAAACAAAGTTACATATAAACAAAAAACCGAAAACAACGCAAGCACGCAAGTAACAACAATTTTAGGAATTCCTTCCCATATTCTTGTGTTTGACTCGCGGTCAAATTTTTTCATAACCGCATCTAAATCCATTGGTTCTGCTGCCTGAGGAGTTTTCTTTTTCCAGAAATTCATAAAAATCCTCCTTAAAAGTTTTAACGACAAAATGGCTGCGGCGAATTATCGTCACAGCCATAAAGACCACTTTTATTCTGTTGCAACAGTTACGCCTTTTTCTGCAAAGTATTTAGCCGCACCTTTATGGAAGGGAACTGTCATACCGCTTGTTGCGTTTTCTATTGAAAGTTCAGCGCCTTTTGCATTTTCTGCAGTAATTGCATCTATATTATCAAAAATTGCCGCTGTAAGTTTGTAAACATCTTCTTCTGATGCGTTTGCATCTACAATTAAAGTTGCTTTTACAGTTACTGTTGTTACATCTTTATCCTGCCCTGCATATGTTCCTGCAGGAATATCAAATGTTGTGTAGAATGGGCAAGCATCCATCAACGCTTTTGCAACATCACCGTCAATCGGTACGAGATACGCTTTGTTTGTTGTGCAAAGTTCTGTGATTGCAGGAGTTGGTGCCCCTGCTACGATAAATGCTGCGTCGATTTTGCCATCTTTTAATGCATCAGCAGAGTCTGCAAATGACTGATACTGCGCTTTAATATCGCTTTCTGTAAGACCTGCCGCTGTTAAAATATCAACTGCGTTAAAGTAAACTCCTGAACCGGGTGCACCGATTGAAACTGATTTACCTTTAAGGTCCTTAACCGATTTAATGGCAGGGTCCATTGTTACAAGTTGAACTGATTCAGCGTAAAGGCCCGCAACTACTCTGAAAGAATCAATCTTTCCTTCTGATTCAAAAGAACGCATTCCGTCCCATGCATACGCCATAACATCTGACTGCACAGTTCCAAGTTGATAATTGCCTGCGGCAATACCCTGAATGTTGGCTTTTGAACCATCTGTTGAAACAACGTTAACTGTTACACCTGCATTATTACTGATGTACTGACCCAAAACACCGCCGTACCCATAATAAGTACCTGATGTTCCGCCTGTTCCCATTGTCATTTTTGTTCCTGATGCTGTGCCGCACGCCACAAGCGAAATTGCGAGCGCCAAAACAACCAGGAGTAAACATAGTTTTTTCATAAAAAAACCTCCCGTAAAATAATATAACCTAACTTTTGTATTATACTATATTTTTCTGAAATTTGCAATATAAATTTCATTAAAACCGGGTGGTTTTTACATATTATAATTATTTAAAAATATTTTTGTATTCGGTAGGTGAAATTCCTGTGTGTTTTTTAAACATTCTGGCAAAATATGATGCATCGGAAATTCCCACTGATTTTGCAATTTTTTCTACGCTGTCTTCTGTCCCTGCTAAAAGGCTCATTGCTTTATACATTCTGATATTATTTAAATATGCAAGTGGCGGCATACCGCATTTTTCGCCAAATTTTTTAACAAAATATGTAGGATGCATATGAACTATTGATGCCAGGTCTTCAAGTTTCACGGGCTCTGCAAGATTCAATGTCATATATTCAAAAACAGGTCTGAAAAATATATAGTCGCTGTCATTTTGTTTTTGTCTTTGCTCTGCATAAACCTTTATTATATTGATGATATTTGCACACCAGGCAACATCATAAACTAAATTTTTAAAAAGTTCATCTCTGTTTGAATTTTCAAAAAGCGACATAAGTTCGTCTGTATTTTCAACATCCACAACAAAGTTTTGTTCCGTAAGTCCCAAAACTTCCATAAGATTTTTATCCCCATTAACTTTTGCATTAAAACGCATTTCATACATTGAAAAATTTTCCGATGCCTGTGTATACATACGCATTTTGCCTTTTGGCAAAAATGCAAGTTGACCTTTTTTAACGATGTAACTCTGCGCGTCCACACTTAAAAAGCACTCACCTTCAAGCACAAAAAAGAACACATCACGCTCACCAATATGCCCGATTCTGTCCCCTTTCCAAACAATCGGCGGAACATACAAATGCACCGAGTATGGCGTAACTTTCAAATTTTCAAGTTTCATAGTTAAATTTGACATAAAATCACCTAATTTTATCCTATCCATTATAATTTTATCCTGACTCTGCTTAAAAAGCACTGTGCTTTAGCACACCTTAATTTTGACAAAATTATAATTTTATCCTAAAAAACATAATTTTATCCCTTTACATTCAAATGATAGCATAATATAATTAAGTTGTCAATTATCTTTTTAAAAGGAGATGCAATTATGAAAAAATATGTTCAGGTCGGTTGCGGTGCCAGAGGCGTTCTTGCATATGCAAAACAGTTGGTTGCAGACTACAAAGACTGTGCTAAGCTTTGCGGCGTGTATGATATCAACTACAAACGTGCTGAAGCTGTAAGCGACCTTGTAGGTGAAAAAATTCCGGTATTTACCGACTTTGATGAAATGATTAACACAGTTAAACCGGACACAGTTATTGTAACATCAATCGATGCAACTCACGACGAATACGTTATCCGTGCTATGAGAGCAGGTTGCGATGTTATCAGTGAAAAACCACTTACTACTACATTTGAAAAAGCACTGAACATCAAAAAAGTTCAGGAAGAAACAGGAAAAGACGTTACAGTTACATTCAACTGCCGTTTCATGCCTGTTCTCAAGCGCTTGAAAGAAATAGTAAAATCAGGCATTATAGGAAATATTTTAAGTGTTCACTTTCAGTGGATGCTTGATACTTCTCACGGTGCCGACTATTTCAGAAGATGGCACAGAGAACTTAAAAATTCAGGTTCATTGATGGTACATAAATCAACTCATCACTTTGACCTTATCAACTGGATTTTAGAAGAAGATCCGGTTGCAGTCAATGCATTCGGCACAACACGTTTCTATGGTCACACAAGAGATCAGCGTGGTGAAAGATGTACAACCTGCCCACACAAAGACAAATGCGAATTCTACTTCGATCAGAACAAATATGCTGAATACAAGAGAATGTACACAGATTGCGAAGATGTTGACGGTTATTACCGTGACAGATGTGTATTTGCAGATGAAATCGACATTCAGGACAGCGTTAGCGTAAACGTTCAGTACAGTGGCGGAACAGTTATGAGCTACTCACTCACTGCTCACTCTCCTATCGAAGGATTCAATATTATCTTAAATGGTACAGAAGGCAGGCTTGAATTTACCAAATATGCATCACATGCGGCAAACTTCTCAGAACAGGGTTCTTCTGCAACACTTAAGGTTTATAACAGAATGGGTGAACAGATTGTTTACACACTTCCGCAGGAAAGTGCAGAAGGTCACGGCGGTGCAGATGACAAACTCCGTGATAACTTGTTCCGCGGATTTGACAGCGACCCACTCGGTCAGATGGCGGACACCACATCAGGTCTTATGTCAATCGGTATCGGTATGGCTGCCAACATTTCTATGAAAGAAGGCAGACAGGTTAAATTAAGTGAATTTTATGGCGATTTGAAAAAATATGCTAAATAAATATAAAAGGAGATATTAATTATGGAACTCAGAATTTGTAAAAACAGTGAAGAATTAGGTAAAAGTGCAGCAAAACACGTTGCACAGGTATTAAAAGATGTTATCGCAGAAAAAGGCTATGCAAGACTTTGCCTTTCAACAGGTGCATCACAGTTTGACACATTAAAAGCATTGGTAGAAGAAAAAGGTATTCAGTGGGATAAAGTAGAAATGTTCCACTTAGACGAATACGTTGATCTTCCTATCACACACGTTGCAAGCTTCAGAAAATACTTGCAGGAACGTTTTGTTGACAAAGTTGGTCCTTTAAAAGCAGTTAACTTTGTTGACGGAACAGAAGGTTGCATCGCAAAACTTACAGAAGAAATCAGAAAAGAACCTATTGATATCGGTCTTATCGGTATTGGTGAAAACGGACATATCGCATTCAACGATCCACCGGCTAACTTCGATACAAAAGAAGCTTACATCATTGTAGACCTTGACGAACGTTGCAAAAAACAGCAGATGGGCGAAGGTTGGTTTGCTACAATCGACGATGTTCCAAAGCAGGCTGTTTCTATGACAACATACCAGATTATGCAGTGCAAACGAATTGTATCTTGCGTTCCTAACGCTGTAAAAGCTGAAGCAATCAAAAACACACTTACAGCTAAAGAAGTTACACCTATGGTTCCTGCTACACTTCTTTCAACACACGAAGACTGGATTTTATATGTTGACGAAAATAGTGCATCAGGTATTGTAAACTTTTAATGAGGTGATTCAAAATGTCAACTTTAAATGACATTCAGAATACTGTCTGCGGCATATACTGGACAAAGGATAAATTTTTCCTTCACGTTCGTGATAAATCTATTGCCGCATTTGACAAAGCTGATAAAAGAAGAAACAGAATAAAAACCAAAGAGGATTTCCTGAAATATCAGGAATCCTCTAAAAAAACTTTCTTAAAAAGTATGGGCAAAATTCCATACGATAACAAACTGCCCCTTAACGCAGAAGTTGTTAAATCAGAAGTTTATGACGGAATAAGAATTGAAAATGTAATTTTCCAGTCAAGAAAAAATGTTTATGTTACAGCAACTTTTTATGTTCCTGAAAATGCAACAGAAAAACTCCCCGGAATTTTAATGCAGTGCGGACATGCCGCAAAGGGTAGATTGTTCGATGGTTATCGCAGAGTAATGACAACTATTGCAAAAGCAGGATTTGTTGTTTTGAGTATTGACCCTATAGGTCAGGGTGAAAGACAGAGCTATCCTGAACTTTTTGGCCCAACCGATTCTCCTACAAAAGAGCATCAGTATTGTGGTGATCAATGCTTACTTGCAGGTTCAGTACTTGCCAAGTATTTTATTGCCGACGCAATGCGTGGTGTTGACTACCTACAGTCCCGTGTGGAAGTTGATGCTGACAAAATCGGTGCAACAGGTTCATCAGGCGGTGGCACAATGACTGCTGTTATGGGTGTTGTAGACGACAGAATCAAGGCCGTAGCTCCGGGTACATTCATAACCACACGTCGTGATTATATGTACGCAGGCAGTCATCAGGACTCAGAACAAATATGGCCGGGTATTACACGTGATTTGTTCGACCATTATGAACTTGTTTCTTGTTTCTGCCCTAAGCCTTTCCTGATTTTAGGTGTAAAAAGTGACTTTTTCTGCCGTGAAGGTACTGAAAAAGTATATAACAAAGAAAAAGAATTCTATAAACTTTTTGGCAAAGAAGACGATATGCGAATCTTTTGGGATGACAGTACACACGCATACACCCCTGCCCTTGCAAAGGCGGCTGCTGAATTTTTCAGTGATGTTTTAAAGGGTAAAAAGATTGACGCCGAAATTGTTGAGCCAATCGAAGACAGCACTCTTCTTCACTCAACAAAATCAGGTCAGCTTATTGCAGATAAAAAAGGTACAACGCCCGTTTTTGAAGCAAACAAAGCTGAATTTACGAAGAAAAAATGTAAAAATGCAAAGGATATTCTTCTTAAAAACATTTACAATGAAAGAAAAGAATGTGCTTTAAATGTTCGTCATATGTGGACTGATACTGCAGAAGAAATGAACGCTGAATTTTTATTGTGGTTTACACAGGAACATCTTCCTTGCCGCGGTGTAATGTTCAAAGCCGAAAGTAAAAAAGATGAAAAACTCCCTGTAACCATTTGTCTTTGGACAGGTGGTACTGACAAGATTGTTGAAAATGCGTCAGTTATCAAAAAAATCACCAGTTCAGGCAGAGCCGCATTGGTTGTTGATCTAACCGCCATGGGAAAAAGTGCTCCAAATTCCATGTCTCCTTGGGGTAGTAGCGAAATATCAACACTTAAACTTAACTGCGACCTTATTTTCCTTGGTGACAGTTTGTGTGCAATAAGAACTTTCGATCTTTTGAGAACATTCGATATGTTAAAAGAAGAATTTGGTGTAGATGATATAGATCTTTACACCATCGACAACTACAACGTATATCCTGAAATTTTAAAAGTTATCGGTATGGAAAAACCTGCTCATTGTGAAAATCCTGTAAATATCACAGATATTATTACTAACAAGATTTATAATAATGACGATATGACAAATATTTCTATGCCAGGAATAGGATTGTATTTAAAATGAAAAATTTAATTTATAATGCTACTTTAGTATTACCTGATAAACTCATCAAAAATGGTTATTTAATCTATGAAGACGGCAAAATCACCGATTGGGGAACCAATCTTGATTTAGCAGACTTCGATGGCGAAGGATTTGACGCAAAAGGCAAATATCTTGCTCCCGGATTTATTGACATTCACTGTCACGGTGGCGGAGATGCTGACTTTATGGACGGTACATTAGATGCTTACATCGTAGCAGCAACACTTCACGCAAAGTATGGCACAACTGCCATTATGCCGACTCTTACAACAGGTCCTGATGAAGATATGGTAAGTTCATTTAAGATTTTCCATCAGGCTAAAAATTCAGAGTATAACGGAGCAAAACTTTTAGGTATTCATATGGAAGGTCCTTTTTTCAACCCTGCTCAGGCAGGCGCTCAGGACCCGAGATACATAAAATCACCTACAAAAGAGCACTATGAAATGCTCTATAACGAATCAAATGGTGCTATTTTAAGATGGTCTGTTGCTCCTGAACTCCCCGGTGCTGCAGAATTCGGAAAATTCTTAACTGAAAAAGGAATTCTTGCATCAATCGGTCATACAAATGCAGTTTATGATGATGTTTTGAAAGCCTATGAAAGCGGATTTAATCTTTTAACCCACTTTTACAGTTCAATGTCAACTATTACAAGAAATGCCGAAGGTTACAGACAACTTGGCGTTATTGAAAGTGGTTATGTAATTGACGATATGAATGTAGAGTTGATCGCAGATGGTCATCACTTGCCAAAAGAAATTTTAAAACTTGTTTACAAGTCAAAGGGTGCAGACAAGATTGCTCTTGTTACCGACTCAATGCGTGGTGCGGGTATGCCTGACGGGGAAACTGTTTTAGGAAACCGCGATACCGGTCTTAAATGCATTATTGACAAAGGTGTTGCAAAACTTCCTGACAAAACTGCTTTTGCAGGTAGCATCGCAACAACAAATCAGTTGGTAAGAGTTATGCATAAACTTGCTGAAGTTTCAATGGTAGATTCAGTTAAGATGATGACGCTTACCCCTGCAAAACTTGTTGGCATTGCAAATAAAAAAGGCTCAATTGCAGTTGGCAAAGATGCAGACCTTGTTATTTTTGATGATGATATTAATATTTCAATGACAATTGTCGAAGGCAGAACAGTATTTAAAGCATAATAAAAGGCGGATTTAAAATCCGCCTTGTTTTTTATTTAAAACTTCATTGTATGTGTTTTTACCAAAGTTTCTTTTGCAGGAATTTTCAATATTCCTTCTTTTTTTGTTATATCGCCGGTTGTATCTGCAAAGTCAGGAATTCCGCACCAAGGTTCAAAACAGATGTATTCTGCATCTTTTGTTGTCCAGATACCGAGGTAGTCAAACCCTTCATAGCAAATTTCAACTTTTTCACCTGTTTCGTTATTTTTAATCCACGCTTTTCTTGATTTTAAATCCGAGAACACAAGTGTGTCAATTTCAGGAACAAAATACTTGTATGAAAGTTTGATTTCATTTGTATCTTCACCAACATTAAAGGTATCTCTGCTTAAAAGTGCATCATTTAATTTCATTGAGTTAAGGGTTTCATTATGATCAAAAATTACGCTGTAATTTTCAATTCCGCCCGGACAAGCATAAGCTTCGTGGGCACCGATTGAGCAATACATATCTTTTTCATTTAAATTTTTAATGCTGTAATCAACTTTAACCACATCGCCATCTAAAGTGTATATAAGTCTTAATTCAAAATCAAACGGGAAGCATTTTTTTGTTTCTTCGGTTGATTTTAATAAAAATACAACTTTTTCTTTTTCTACGCTTTCAACTATGAACTCACTTCCTCTTGCAAAGCCGTGCTTTGTAAGGGTATAAGTTTTTCCTTCAAAGGTATATTCATTATTTTTAATAAATCCACAAATCGGGAATAAAACAGGTGCATGTTTGCTCCAAAAGCCTTCCGCTCCCTGCCATAGCATTTCCTTTTCGCCTTTTTTGATGCTTTGGATTTCAGCACCTAAACTTGAAATTGTTACTGTTAAAAATTCATTTGAGATTATTGTTTTCATAATTCACACTCCGATAATATCATATGGGCTGTAATTTTAAGCCCTGCAAGTATACTTTCAATCAAAAGTTTTTCTTCTCTTGTATGAGCACCTTCTGCTATATGGGTTCCAAAACAAACTGCAGGAACTCCCAATGACATTGGGATATTGCAATCTGTAGAACCTTTCTCAATTCTCGGTTTTTCACCTGAATATTTTTCACACACATAAAGTGCTTTTTGGGTCATTTCGTCAACAACAGTTCTGTCAACTTCCCCGCCGCAAGGACGAATTCCCAAAACATTTACTGTTATTTTAACTTTTTCGTCTTTTTGTGCTTCTTTAATTTTTTCTTCAAAGAAGTTTTTCATAATCTCTATGCACTCTTTTGAGTCAGAGCGGTATTCATACATCATTTTTGCCTGTTGTGCAATAGTGTTTACTGATGTTCCGCCTTCTACCACCCCTACATTATATGTGGTCTGAGAATCATCAATTTGCGGCACATCGCACTTATAAAGTTCTGTGATGAGTTCACTCATTGCATGAATTGCATTTCTGTTTCCAAAGGCTTCAAATGAATGTCCGCCTTCTGTTTCAAAAATAATTTCATATCTGTGAGAGCCTACACATTTATTGCATACCCAATCATATCCAAGATCAAGAGCAAAGAGTTTTTTTACTCTGCCTTTATAATCTTCAAATATTTTTTTAATACCTTTTAAGTTACCAAGTCCCTCTTCACAGGAATTTGCCACAAAAAGCACAGGATTTTGTGGCTTCAAGTTATTTTTTAAGATATACTTGATTACCATCATCATTTTGGCAACATTTGCAGTATCATCACCAATTCCGGGGCAGTGAAGATATGTGCCGTCGTTTACAAATTCCATTGGCTGAAAATCAGGAAAAACCGTATCTGTATGAGCGTTGAAAATGGTAATATCGTCTCTGCCATCGCAATTCATCGGGAACACACAGTTTTTAGCATCGTCAATATATACGCCTTCTGCCCCCAGGTCTTCAAGCCAGTTTTTAATAAATTCTACTCTTTTTTCTTCGTGATGAGATGGAGCAGGAATTTTACAAAGTGTTTCTATTAAATCTATAGTTTCCTGTTTTGCGTTTTCGAGATAGTTTAAAACATCCTGTGATAATTCGTAGTTCATAATTTGTCCTTTCTTTTATCTTTTGCAAAAATCAGCCATTAACCAGTTCTTCATTGTTTTTAGTTGTTAAAAGCATTGAAATTACTTTTTCTGTAACCTCAGCGGTGGTTTCTCCGCCAAGAGCTTTTCTTATTTTCCACACAAATTCAAGTTCTTTTTGACCAAGCAGCAAATCTTCTCTTCTTGTGCCTGATTTTGTAATGTCAATTGCAGGGAAAATTCTTCTTTCCTGCAATTTTCTGTCAAGGTGGATTTCCATATTTCCTGTGCCTTTGAATTCTTCAAAAATAACCTCATCCATACGACTGCCTGTTTCAATCAGGGCAGTTGCAAGAATTGTTATACTTCCGCCTCCTGAAAAGTTTCTGGCAGCACCGAAAAATCTTTTTGGGAAATATAAAGCTCCAGGGTCAATACCGCCTGAAAGAGTTCTGCCTGTTGGCGGAACAACCAAGTTGTATGCTCTTGTGAGTCTTGTGATTGAGTCCAGCAGAATTACAACATCTTTTCTGTGCTCTGCCAAACGTTTTGCACGTTCTAACACCATTTCTGCAACCTTGATATGGTGTTCGGGTTGCTCATCAAAGGTTGAATAAATAATATCTCCGCTGATTGAATCCTGCATATCAGAAACTTCTTCAGGACGCTCGTCAATCAGAAGAACAATAAGCTCAGTTTCAGGATGATTTGTTGTGATTGAATTTGCAATATTTTTAAGCAGCGTTGTCTTGCCTGCCTTTGGAGGCGCAACAATTAACCCCCTTTGACCTTTACCAAGAGGTGCAATCAAATCAACAAGTCGCATTGAAAAGCCGCTCTGCGCAGTTTCAAGCGTTATTCTTTTATCAGGATAAACAGGTCTTAAACTTTCAAAACTTTTTCGTCTTAATGATACATAAGGTAAATCGTCATTTACGGTTTTAACAAAAATAAGGGGTTTAAAACGTTCGCCCTCTTTAGTTTCTCTTGTGTTTCCTGTTACCTTGTCCCCTGTTTTTAAATTAAATCTTTTTATCTGTGCGGGAGAAACATAAACATCTTTATTTGTTGATAAATAGTTTGAACCTCTTAAAAAACCATAACCGTCAGGCAAAACTTCTAAAACGCCTGTTACTTCTTCTCGCAGTTCTTCTTTTTCGATTTTCTCTTCTTCAGGTTCTGCCTGAGGAGGTAAAGTTTCTTCTTTAAAGAGTTCAGAAAGCAATTCTATAAGTTCACTTTTTCTGTATTTTGAATATGATTTTACTTGGTTTTCTTTTGCAATTTCCTGAAGTTCCATCAAGGTTTTTTCATTAAGTTCTCTGATATCCATAAACTCTCCCTATTTTATAATCAATTTCATCAAAAGATTGTTGTTGTAAAAATATTTAAGCACCGATGTTGATTGTATTGCCTCATTTACAGGCTTAAAAATATCTGTTCCTGCAAATAAAACTACCACTGCAAGTGCAATCCACAAAATTGCAACAGATGTGAAAATTCCGCAAATCATACCCCCTGTGCGGTTTACAAGGTTTAAAACAGGAAGTTTCATTATCGCATTGAATATCCCTTCAAAAAGCCTTAATGCAACTTTTACAAGCAAATATATAACTACAATGCAGAATATATTTATAATTATTGTAACTGCCGCATTGCTAAGAGCGGTGTTTGCCGCCTCTGATGTTTTATACACAGTATCATAAAGCCAATGAGGAAGCATACTTATTTCTTCCTGTGCAGGTGTGGCAATAAGTCCTGAAATTTTTTCTCCCAGGACGGCAATATTGTTTTTCACAAAAGAAATATTCATTATGTATTCACTTGCGGGCTTATATATAATCGCAGTCAATATTCCTGATAGCACAAATGACAAAAGGTTAAAAAGTCCTTTTACAAGACCTTTTTTGTAGCCCTTTGCCGCCATTACCCATATTAAAAGAACGCATAAAATATCAAGTATTAAACTCATTTTCTCCACCTTTTTTTATTGTCTGCCATATTTTACTTCATAAACTCCCAAAGTGCTTCCTGAAAGAGTGAAAATATGCTTTTTATCATCAGAAAATTTAATATTTTCCGCTTCCTTGTGCATTTGTCCCTGAGCTTTAAGATTACCAAAGGAACTGATTAAATATAAAGAATCTCCGTTTGAAACTATAATATCTTTTTCGTTTTCATCCATCATTTTTGCCTGTCCTTCTATCGGGCAGTCTGCTTTTTCTTTTAAAGACGAATTCAAAATCACCACTTTGCTTCCCGCAGTTTCTTTATCATCTAATGTAAGCACCGGCATTTTTGTATTTTTAATATCAAAGCAAAGAAGTGTTTGTCCGTCAAAGTCGTAACTTCTTTTCACTTTGCCCTTTGCTGACACAAGACTGATTTTTTTATCAGTAAGCACTATTAAGTTGTTTCCTTTATACTCTAATTGATATGCAAGTTCAGAGTCAAATATTACTTCGCCATATGGTTCATCTTCACTGATTTTAAAAAGTTTTACAACAGATTTCAAACTGTCTTCCGCATCAATTCCAACTACTGCAAATCTTTTGTTATTGTCAGAAATTTTAACATCAACTGCATATAAATCTCCCGAATACCATGTGTAGATTTTACTGCCCAGATTATTGTAAATAACCACAGATGATTTATATCCGCTTTCGTTTGTGATTACTGCTGTATAACCGTTTTTATTCACGCTGACAGAAGATATAGGTTCCTGCTCTGTGATTTTGTATGCTTGTTTCAAACCTTTAAGCACAAGAGCATTTTGCGATCCGATGTCTGCTACTGCCGCAAATTTTTCATTTGAATGAATAAATGGTGAATAAATTTTAAACGCAATATCAGAATTGTAGTTACCTTTATTGTCGTAAAACTCCACACCTTTTGAATTTACCACTGCAATTTTTCCGTTATATTCATCAAAATCGTGTTCAGACACAACAGAAGGTGTGATTGTTCTTCCTGTATCTGTGATTTTTATTCCTGCAATCAATCCAACTAAAAATGTCGCAAGTTTAATAACAATCACAGCCAGTATAATCCCTGCAATTGCAATAGTTAAAAATCTTTTCACATTAACCTTTTTCATTTTATGCTCCTTAATATTCAACACTTTTAAGGTAAAGTCCTTCAGGCGGTGCAGTTATACCCGCTAAGCGTCTGTCCCCACTTTCTATAATGGTTTTCACGCTGTCCGCTTCCATTTTTCCGCCGCCTACGTACATAAGCGTTCCTGCTATAATTCTGACCATATTATATAAAAATCCGTTTGATGAAATTGAAATTTCGATTTCATCACCATCTTTAGTAATTTCAAGACTGTAAACAGTTCGAACGGTTGTTTTTACCTGAGCACCTGATGCACAAAAACATTTAAAATCGTGTGTGCCTAAAATATATTCTGCCGCTTTTTTCATTTTTTCAATATCAAGTTTATACTTATAGTGGCAGGCATAATTTTTCAAAAATGGATTTTTAAATTCACTGTTGTGGATTTTATAGATATAGGTTTTTCTTTTTACTGAAAATCTGCCGTCAAAGTCATCAGGCACCTGTTTTGCATCGATAACAGTTATATCGTGAGGCAGAACACTGTTTAAGGCTACCGG
>JAZRDC010000048.1:0-3712 GCA_045660065.1 Clostridia bacterium | reverse complement strand
ATTTTATGAGGTGATGTTATGAAAATTTCAGTAAGTTCTTATTCTTTTGCACAATATATCACAGAGGGTAAAATGACACAGTTCGATGCTGTTGCAAAGGCAAAGGAAATTGGTTTTGGTGCAATTGAATTCACAGCCTTGATTGCAGACCCTAATATTGACTCAAGAAGTCAAGATTTAGAAAAGCAGATCGAACTGGCTAATAAAATCAAACAAGAAGCAGATCGTTTAGGTATAGAAATCAACGCTTACACTATCGGCTCTGATATGTGTATGGATACTGATTATCAGGACGATTTAGAATTTACAAGATTAAAAGGTCAACTTGAAGTTGCAAAAGCACTCGGTGCCAAAGTAATGCGTCATGATGCTATACATCATCTTAACCGCTTCAGAAGTTTTGATCTGGCTATCCCTACTCTTGCTAAGAATTTCAGACAAGTTGCTGATTATGCGCAGACTCTCGGAATTAAGACTTGTTTTGAAAATCACGGACATATTTGTCAAGACTATGACAGATGTGAAAAACTTTTCAATGCAATAGACCACAACAACTTTGGTTTGTTGCTGGATATGGGTAACTTCCTTTGTGCAGACTGTGATCCTGTTATGGCATATTCAAGACTTGCGCCTTACGCTATCCACGCCCATGCAAAGGATTTTTCATACACAAAATACAATGGTAAACTGCCTGAAGGTGCTTTTCATACAAGGGGTGCAAATTATCTTTTAGGTCAAGCGGTTGGTGAAGGTGATGTTCCTGTTAAACAATGTATCAAAATCCTTAATATGAACGATTATGACGGTTATCTTTCAATCGAATATGAAGGTATGGAAGACTGCATTGAGGGTATTACACGCGGATTTAACAACCTAAAACGCTTTGTTGAAGAAGTTAAAAATGAGAGATAAATTTTAAAGGCTGTGCTAAGCACAGCCTTATTTTTTATCAGAACTTCTTCCATATAAAAATATTTGAATTTTTTTGTAAAAAAATCGTCAAATTCATTGACTTTTTCGCAAAAAAAAGGTATAGTTAATAATTGATATATTATGTAGTAAAGGGGATTGATAAATGAAAAACTCAATCATACGTCTTGAGAACATTTCAAAGACATATGGTGACACTAAAGTTCTAAATGAACTGAACTTATCCATTAAGAAAAATGAATTTCTCACTTTGCTTGGTCCTTCAGGATGCGGCAAAACAACCACACTTAGAATTATTGGCGGATTTGAAACTCCCGATTCAGGTGATGTATATTTTGAAGGCAAACGTATTAACGACGTTCCACCCTACAAAAGACAGGTAAACACTGTATTCCAGAAATATGCTTTGTTTCCAAATATGAATGTTTTTGAAAACATTGCTTTTGGTTTGAGACTCAAGAAACTCCCTTCTGCAGAAATTGCTGCAACTGTTAAAGATGTATTAAACATGGTCAACTTAAGTGGCTTTGAAAGAAGGGATATTTCTTCATTAAGTGGCGGTCAGCAACAGCGTGTTGCCATTGCCCGTGCCATTGTAAACAAGCCTGATGTGTTGTTGTTGGACGAGCCTTTAGGTGCTCTTGATTTAAAACTCCGTAAGGATATGCAGGTAGAACTTAAAAATATACAAAAACAACTTGGTATTACTTTTATTTATGTTACACACGATCAGGAAGAAGCACTTTCAATGTCTGACGTAGTTGTGGTTATGGCAGACGGAAAAGTTCAGCAAATAGGCACACCAACTGATATTTATAACGAGCCTGAAAATGCTTTCGTTGCAGATTTTATCGGAGAAAGTAACATCGTTGACGGTGTAATGCTTGAAGATTTAAAGGTTAAATTCTCAGGGCACACTTTTGATTGTGTAGATAAAAATTTCGGCAAAAATGAAGCAGTTGATGTTGTTGTAAGACCTGAAGATGTTGATGTCGTTGATGTTGAAAAGGGTATGCTTACAGGTGTTGTTACATCTGTAACCTTTAAAGGTGTCCACTGGGAAATCATCGTTGATATCGGTGGCTTCAAATGGATGATACAGACTACGGATTATGTTGCAGAAAATGAAAAAATTGGTCTTTTTATTGAACCCGATGCAATTCATATTATGAAAAAATCTGAATATTCAGGTCAGTTTGGCGACTATTCAACCTTCAGTGACGAAATTGAAGAACTTTCTATTATTGATAACGAGGAATAAGAATGAGAAATTTGTTTAAGTCAGGTAAAAGCGTAGCCATACCTCACATTGTGTGGTCTGTGCTCTTTATCATACTTCCGCTTATCTTTGTTGTGTATTTTGCTTTTACAAACGGAGAAGGAAATTTTACATTTGCAAATATATTAGCACTTAACGAGCATGCGGAAACCTTTGCACTTTCTGTAAGTCTTTCGGTTATTGCAACATTTTTCTGTTTTATTATAGGCTATCCCCTTGCATATCTTATTGCAAGATCAAGTGCAAGGAAACAGAAACTTTTTATTATGCTTTTAATGCTTCCTATGTGGACTAATCTTCTTATAAGAACATATTCTATGATGGCTATTATGGATGATGGTGGAATGATTAACACATTCTTAAGAAGCCTTGACCTTAATACTTTCCGTATGATTGGAACAAAAGGTGCAGTTATTTTTGGTATGGCGTATGACTTTTTTCCATATATGGTTATGCCTATATATACTGTTATATCAAAAATTGATACAAGTCTTATGGATGCGGCATCAGACCTTGGCTGTAATCCGTTTAAGACTATGATTAAAGTGGTACTTCCGCTTTCTTCAACAGGAATTGTTTCAGGAGTTACGATGGTTTTTGTCCCTTGCATAAGCACATTCTACATTTCACAAAAACTTGGCGGAGGAACATTTGAACTTCTTGGTGATACCATCGAAAGACAGTTCCAGAACGTTTCTACATACAATGTAGGTGCGGCAATTTCGCTTGTTATGATGATTTTGGTGCTTTTATCATTGTTTGTAATGAACAGATTTTCAAATGAAAAAGGAGGTGCAAAATAATGAAGACACTTTCTAAAGTTTATACATTTTTAGTTTTCACTATTTTGTATATTCCTATTGTTGTACTTGTGCTTTTTTCTTTTAATAGTACAGGCAATACAGGTTCTTTTTCAGGTCTTTCGTTTTATTGGTACAGAGAACTTTTTTCTAGCCCTGAAACCTTTAATGCACTTAAAAATACACTTATACTTGCAATTTCAACTGCGGTTATTTCTACCATAATCGGCACTTCCGCGGTCGTAGGAATAGAAAAAATGAAAAATAGAACAGTTAAAGGTTCAATCTTATCTGTAACCAATATTCCTATGATGAACCCTGAAATCGTAACAGGTATTTCAATGATGCTTTTGTTTGTTTTCGTGGGAGGAATCATCGGTGCGGAAGAAAAACTTGGATTTAACACTATTTTAATTGCACATATTACTTTCTGTCTGCCTTATGTTATCTTGTCGGTAAGACCGAGGGTGTTAAGTTATAACAAATCATTGACAGAAGCAGCTCTGGACCTTGGATGCACACCTGTTCAGGCATTCTTCAATGTTGAATTTCCAAATATTATGCCTGGAATTGTTTCGGGCTTTATTATGGCATTTACATTGTCACTTGATGACTTTGTTATAAGTTATTTTACAACAGGAAACGACTTTCAGACATTACCTCTTTTAATCTATTCAATGACAAAGAAAGAGGTTAAGCCTGA
>JAZRDC010000047.1:0-16474 GCA_045660065.1 Clostridia bacterium | reverse complement strand
TAGAAAAGAATTTCTTTATTGTCAGCACCGATTGCTGAAAACCGCACTGTTACAGGGCTTGCGGAGAATTGTATTCCAACAACTTCTAAAAGATTGGGACAATTTCGAGTGCGGACCCTTCAACCACTTGGGTACATCTCCATATTTATTATCAGATTTATTGGAAAATTTGCTCCCAAAAATCAGATTTTCAATATTAAAATTTTGATTCAATTCTTTACGTTTTTTTGCAAGTTTTTCTCAAAAGTTGGTTTCCAATCGTACATAGATGGGAGTACGATTTTGGAGAGAATTTTAGGAGAGAACTGGCACTTGGGAAAATTTTCCATCACCCGCAAACCCGCATGGTTACTGGATTTTTGGGTTTCTAAAATCTTCTCATTCTCAAACATTTCGAGTCATGTCCGTTATGACCACTTCGATACCACTCCATATTGAATTGAAAAATTGAGTAGATGCGTATCAGGCATCTGCTTTTTTTCTTTAGGTATTATACAATTATTTCGCTTAAATGTCAAGGCATTTGAGGGAAGATTTGTGTCTGGAATATTAAATGTTTGAATTAAGAATGGATTGTAAAAAAGAGAGAAAAATTTTCAAAAAAAAGAATAATTCTGTTGCAGTTTTTGTAAAAATGTGATATCATATATTAGAGTTATTGTAAATTGGAGGAGGTATGGTATGTTCAAAGAATTAAAAACTGACATTTCGGCAATTCTGGACAGAGACCCTGCCGCCCGAAATGCTTTGGAAGTATTTTTTATGTATCCCGGATTTAAAGCAATTATGAGGCACAGAGTTGCTCACAGGATGTATAACAGGGGACATAAATTTTTAGCGACAATGATTTCAAACAAAACCAGACGCAAGTATGGGATTGAAATTCATCCTGCGGCAAAAATCGGCTCAGGTGTGTTTATTGACCACGGAACCGGAGTTGTTATTGGCGAAACTGCTGTTGTTGGTGATAACTGTACCATATATCAGGGAGTTACACTTGGTGGTACAGGTAAAGATAAAGGGAAAAGACATCCGACTCTTGGTAACAATGTTTTAGTTGGTGCAGGTGCAAAGGTGTTAGGCCCGTTTACCGTTGGCGACAATACAAAAATCGCAGCAAATGCGGTAGTTTTAACAGAAGTACCACCTGATTGTACTTGTGTGGGAATTCCTGCAAGAATAGTTAAAAAGAACAATCAAAGAGTGGGTGCTAATTTCGACCATATTCATATGCCGGACCCTGTATCACAGGAATTCTGCCGCATAAATATAAAGTTAGAGCAGCTTGAAAAGAAATTGAATGACGAAAGCGATGGTGCATAAAATGAAAATTTATAATACAATGTCTAAATCCAAGGAAGAATTTGTGCCCGTAAATGAGGGCGTTGTAAATATGTATTCCTGCGGACCAACAGTTTACAACTATTTTCATCTTGGTAATGCAAGACCATTTATTATTTTCGATACATTAAGAAGATATTTTGAATACATCGGATATAAAGTAAATTTCATTCAGAATTTTACTGATATTGACGATAAAATGATTAACAAGGCAAATGAACTTGGAATTACAGTTAAGGAACTTGGCGAACAGTACATTGAAGAATATTTCAAAGATGCAGAAGGTCTTGGAATAAGAAAGGCGACTGTTCATCCTAAAGCAACTGAACATATTGAAGAAATTATTGAACTTGTAAGCACTTTGATTGAAAAAGGTTATGCATACAATGTTGACGGTGATGTGTACTTTTCTACATTAAAGTTTGAAGGGTACGGAAAACTTTCCAAACAGCCTCTTGACGACCTTGTTTCAGGTGCGAGAGTAAATGTTAATGAAGATAAAAAGCATCCTTTGGATTTTGCAATATGGAAAAAGCAAAAGCCAGGTGAACCTGCATGGGAAAGTCCATGGGGTATGGGAAGACCGGGATGGCATATTGAATGTTCTGCCATGGCAAACAAATATCTTGGTGAAACTATTGATATTCACAGCGGTGGTAAAGACTTAATGTTCCCGCATCACGAAAATGAAATTGCACAGAGTGAATGTGCTCACGGATGCACTTTTGCAAAATACTGGATGCACAACGGATTTATTAATGTAGACGGTCAGAAAATGTCCAAATCATTAGGCAATTTCTTTACAATACGAGATATTATCAAGCATTTCCCATACAGAGTAATAAGATTCTTTATGCTTTCTGCTCATTACAGAAGTCCTATTAATTTTTCTGATGAACTTTTAGCACAGTCAGAAAATGGACTTACAAGAATTGATACATGTGCAGAAAATCTTGAATTTTATATTGAAAATGCTACAGGTTCTGTTGACAAAGATTTTTCAGAATACAAAAAGAAATATACCGACGCAATGGATGATGATTTAAACACAGCCGATGCAATTTCTGTATTGTTTGAAATGGTTAAAGATGTAAACACTGCTATTGCAGAAGGAAATTTGTCAAAAAAATCTGCACAGGCGGCCTATGACCTTTTAAAAGAACTTTGCGATATTTTAGGTATTTTCAAAGAAGAAAAATCAGATAATCTTGAAGCAGAAATTGAAAAACTTATTGAAGAAAGACAGCAGGCAAGAAAAGATAAAAACTTTGCCCGTGCTGATGAAATCCGTGATTATCTGAAAGACCAGGGAATTGTTCTTGAAGATACTCCTCAGGGTGTAAAATGGAAAAGAGTATAGATATTAAACAGTATTCCGCATTAGCCCTTGCTTTTATGGGCGATGCGGTATACGAGGTATATGTAAGAGAAAAAATCTTGAAAAAGACAAACGCTCCTGCTGATATTTTACATAAAATGGCGGTTAAATATGTTAAGGCTGCGGCTCAGTGCGAGGCTTTTGACAGAATTGAAAGTCTTTTGACAGAGGAAGAACTTTCTGCTTTTAAGAGAGGCAGAAATGCCAAAACCAATACAAAAGCAAAAAATGCAGGGTTGGCTGAATATAAGAAAGCCACAGGCTTTGAAGCACTTTTAGGATATTTGCATCTTAAAGGTGATAGTGAAAGACTAAGAGAACTGTTAGAGGCCTGCGGCGATTTTGAATAAATTCTTAATCCTTTCCTTAAAATAATTTTAAGGAGATGATAAGAATTGAAAAAACTTTTTGACTACATTAAAGTTTCCGGCGGATTTTTAGTAATTGCAATTGCCCTTAACAGATTTATAATTCCAAACAGAATTACCCTTGGTGGTGTTAGCGGTATTGCGACTATATTAGAGCACATGATAAGTTTAAAACCCTCTTTTTCGGTGCTGATTATCAATGTTCCGTTAATTGCAGCATCTTGGATTATTCTTGGTAAAAAGTTTGTTGGCAAGACTCTTTTTGGGGTAATAATACTGTCGGTTTTTCTTGAATTTGTTCCATTGAAGGCTCTGACGGATGATGTGCTTTTAGCATCAGTTGCAGGCGGAGTGCTGATGGGAGTGGGGACAGGCCTTGTAATTATGAAAGGCTGGTCAACAGGTGGAACCGAAATCCTTGTGAGAATAGTTAATTTTTATCGACCTGATATTTCGTTGGGCAAACTTATTCTTGCAGTTGATTCTTTGGTAGTTTTAAGTTCGTGGGTAATTTTTAAAGATTTAAACCTTATAATCTATGCAGTTATTTCCCTTTACGTTTCAACGTATGTAATTGATAAAATTATTGCAGGTGTTGATTTTGCAAAGGGCGTGTATATAATAACTTCACAGCCTGAAAAAATCTCGGGGCTTATAATGAAAAAACTCAACCGTGGGGTAACAGGCATAAACATTAGCGGAATGTATACCAAAAAAGCGTCTTTGATGCTTATGTGTATAATCCGTAACAATCAAATTTCAAAATTGAAAAATATAGTTAAGTCCGAAGATGAAAATGCATTTGTCATTGTGTCAGATGTAAGAGAAGTTTTAGGGCTTGGATTTAAAAATAACTATAATATAAAGGAGAAATAAAATGAATACGCAAGAAGTAAACAAATTAAAACTTATGGCGTACAAAATCAGAAAAAATGTAATTATTGGTACATTTAATGCCGCATCAGGTCATCCGGGCGGATCAATGTCAATTGCAGATATTCTTTCTGTTTTGTACTTCAAGGAAATGAACATCGATCCTAAAAATCCTAAAATGGATGACAGAGATCGTCTTGTTCTTTCAAAAGGTCACTGTGCTCCTGCACTTTATGGTGCATTGGCAGAACGCGGATTTTTCCCTGTTGAAGACATTCAGACATTAAGAAAAACAGACAGTTATTTAGAAGGTCATCCTGATATGAAGGGTATTCCGGGCGTTGATATGTCATCAGGTTCTTTGGGACAGGGCATTAGTGCTGCTAACGGTATGGCTCTTGCGGGTAAAATTGATAAAAAAGATTATATGGTTTACACAATCCTTGGCGATGGTGAAATCGAAGAAGGTCAGGTATGGGAAGCTGCTATGTATGCTGCACACTACAAACTTGACAATCTTGTTGCTTTCGTTGATGTAAACGGACTTCAGATTGACGGTCCTACAAGCGAAGTTATGTCAGCAGAACCTATTGATAAAAAATTCGAAGCATTCGGATTTAACGTATATGTAATTGATGCTCACGATTATGAGCAGATTGCAGATGCAGTTGAAAAAGCAAAAAATAAAAATGGCAAACCTACTGCTATTATCTGTAAATCAGTAAAAGGTAAGGGCGTTTCATTTATGGAAAATGTTGGCTCATGGCATGGTAAAGGTCCTAACAAAGAAGAAGCAGACCTTGCACTCGCAGAACTTGACGCTGTAATCAACGAATTGGAGGGAAAATAAATGGCTGAAAAAATTGCAACTCGTGAGGGCTTTGGTAAAGCACTTGTAGAGTTTGGTGAAACAAATAAAGATTTTGTAGTTTTAGATGCAGACCTTGCAGACGCTACAAAAACAGTATACTTTAAAAAAGCATTCCCTGAAAGATTTTTTGATACAGGTATTGCAGAAGGAAATATGATGTCAGTTGCAGCAGGTCTTGCATCATGCGGAAAAACTGTATTTGCAAGTTCATTTGCAATGTTTGCAGCAGGTCGTGCCTTTGAACAGATCAGAAACTCAATCTGCTATCCGAAACTTAATGTAAAAGTTGCGGCAACTCACGCAGGTCTTTCAGTTGGTGAAGACGGTGCAACACATCAGTGTTTAGAAGATGTTGGTTTAATGAGAACACTTCCTGGTATGGTTGTTATGACACCAAGTGATGCAGTTCAGGCAAGATGGATGATTAAAGCGGCTCTTGATTATGAAGGCCCAATGTATTTCAGATTTGCGCGTCTTGCAACACCTGTTTTTTACGATGAAAACACAAACTTTGAAATTGGTAAAGGTGTAGTTTTAAAAGAAGGAACAGATGTTACACTTATTGCTTGTGGACTTATGGTTGAACAGGCAATGGAAGCAGCTGAAATCTTAAATCAGCAGGGAATTTATGCTCGTGTTATTGATATGCACACAATTAAGCCTATCGATAGAGAATTAGTACTTAAAGCAGCAAACGAGACAGGTGCAATTGTAACTGTTGAAGAACATAGCGTATATGGCGGACTTGGTTCTGCTGTTGCAGAAGTAGTTGCAGACGAATGTCCTGTTCCTGTTAAAATTATGGGTACTGAAAAGTTTGGTACATCAGGTAAACCTGCAGAACTTTTTGAACTTTATGGTTTGACAGCAAAGCATATTGCCGAAAAAGCAAAAGATGCTATTAAATTAAAAAAATAAAATAGATTTGGGAGGAAAAAATTATGGCAAAAAGCAGACTTATCGGTGATTATCCTGTAATTGGTATTCGCCCTACAATTGACGGTAGAAGAGGCGTTCTCAAAGTTAGAGAATCTCTTGAAGACCAGACAATGAACATGGCAAAAGCAGCCGCAAAATTGTTTACAGAAAATCTTAAGTATTCAAATGGTGAACCTGTAAAGGTTGTTATCGCTGACACAACAATCGGTCGTGTTGCAGAAGCAGCAGCATGTGCTGATAAATTCAGAAAAGAAGGCGTAGACATTACTCTTACTGTGACACCTTGCTGGTGCTATGGTTCAGAAACAATGGATATGGATCCTAACACAATCAAAGCAGTTTGGGGCTTTAACGGTACTGACAGACCTGGCGCTGTATACTTGGCAGCAGTTTTGGCTTCTCACGCACAGAAAGGTCTTCCTGCATTTGGTATTTACGGTCATGACGTTCAGAATATGGACGAATCAGACAAAATTCCTGCAGACGTAGAAGAAAAACTTTTAAGATTTGGTCGTGCAGCGATTGCTACTGCTACAATGAGAGGTAAATCATACCTCCAGATTGGTTCAATCTGCATGGGTATCGGCGGCTCTATTATCGATGTTGACTTCATTGAAGACTACCTCGGTATGAGAGTTGAATCTGTTGACGAAGTTGAAGTTATCAGAAGAATGACAGAAGGTATCTACGACGAAGCAGAATTCCAGAAAGCACTTAAATGGGCTAAAGAAAAATGCGTAATGGGCTTTGACAAAAACCCTGAAGAATTACAGCTTACACCTGAAAAGAAAGAAGAACAGTTTGAATTTGTTGTTAAAATGGCTGTTATCATCAAAGACCTTATGAACGGTAATCCTAACCTTCCTGAAGGTTGCGAAGAAGAAATGGTTGGTCATAACGCTATCGCAGCAGGTTTCCAGGGTCAGAGACAGTGGACAGACTTCTATCCAAACTGTGACTTCCCTGAAGCAATGCTCAACACTTCATTTGACTGGAACGGTGCAAGAGAACCTTATATTCTTGCAACAGAAAATGATACATTAAACGGTCTTGGTATGCTCTTTATGAAACTTTTAACAAACAGAGCACAGATGTTTGCAGACGTTCGTACATACTGGAGCGGTGATGCAGTTAAGAGAGCTGCAGGTTATGAAATCGAAGGCAAAGCAAAAGAAGCAGACGGTTTCATTCACCTTATCAACTCAGGTGCTTGCTGCCTCGATGCTTGTGGCGAAGTTAAAGACGAAAACGGCAACGGCGTTATGAAACAGTGGTTTGATATGACAGAAGCAGATTGCGATACTGTTATGAAATCAACAACATGGAATATGGCTGACCTTGGTTACTTCAGAGGCGGCGGATTCTCATCAAGATTCTTAACAACTGCTGAAATGCCTGCTACAATGATCAGACTTAACCTCGTTAAAGGTTTAGGCCCTGTTCTCCAGATTGCAGAAGGTTGGACAGTTGGTCTTCCTGATGAAGTTTCAGATACACTCTGGAAGAGAACAGACTACACATGGCCTTGCACATGGTTTGCGCCACGTTGCGATGGTAAAGAAGGTAGCGCATTTAAAACTGCTTATGATGTTATGAATAACTGGGGTGCTAACCACGGTGCTATTTCATACGGTCATATCGGTGCAGACCTTATTACAATGTGCTCAATGCTCAGAATTCCTGTATGTATGCACAACGTTCCTGAAGAAAAAATCTTCAGACCTGCTGCATGGAATGCATTTGGTATGGAAAAAGAAGGTCAGGATTACAGAGCTTGCGCTAACTACGGTCCACTTTACAAGAAATAATTAAAATTTACTGCCGACTGCCTTTATGGCAGTCGGTATTAAGCATAATCGGAGGAATTAATTATGAAAAAGATGTTGTCATTTGACTTTGGTGCGTCAAGCGGCAGAGCCATTTTGGGAACTTTGGAAAATGGTGTTTTGAAAACAGAAGAAATGCACAGATTTGCAAATGATCCTGTTGAAGCCGCAGGTGTTTTCCATTGGGACGTTTTAAGACTTTTTCACGAAATCAAACAGGGACTTTTAAACTGTGTTAATGCAGGTCATACAGATATCGATTCAATCGGTATTGATACATGGGGTGTTGACGTTGGATTTTTAGATGCCAAAGGCAGACTTATCGGCAATCCTGTTCACTATCGTGATACTATGACAGATGGTATCATTGAAAAAGCATTTGAAGTTGTACCTGCTGAAAAACTTTATGAAAAAACAGGTATTCAGTTTATGAAGTTTAATACTTTATTCCAACTTCACGCTTTTAATCTTGAAAACTATCAGCCATACAAAAATGCATCAAAAATGCTCTTTATGCCTGACCTTTTGAATTACCTTTTAACAGGCGAAATGAAGAGTGAATATTCAATTGCCAGCACATCACAGATGTTAGACGCTGAAAAACGCGACTGGCAGTATGATATTTTAGAAAGTTTTGAAATCAACAAAGATATTCTTTGTGAAGTTGTTCAGCCGGGCACAATTATCGGCAGACTTACAAAAGAATTGGCAGATAAACTCGGTTGCCCACAGATTCCTGTTGTTGCAGTTGCAGAACACGATACAGCATCTGCAGTAGTTGCAGTTCCTGCTGAAGATAAAAACAACGCATTTATCAGTTGCGGAACATGGTCGCTTTTGGGTGTTGAACTTGACGATCCAATTCTTAACAAAGATGCTTTTGATGCTGAATTCACAAATGAAGGCGGCGTGTTCGGAACAATCAGATTCCTTAAAAATATTATCGGTCTCTGGCTTAATCAGGAATGCAGACGCCACTGGATTAGCAGAGGTGAAAACATTTCATTTGGTGAAATGGTAGAACTTGCAAGTAAAGCAGATGCTTTCAAATGCTTTATTGACCCGTCTGATGATTCATTTATGGCACCAAAAGATATGCCTCAGGCAGTTAAAGACTACTGTAAAAAAACAGGTCAGGCAGTTCCTGAAACAAAAGGCGAAATCGTAAGATGTATCGTTGAAAGTTTAGCACTTAAATACAGAAATGCAATTGAAAATCTTGAAAAGATTATCGGCAGACCTATTAATACAATCAATATGGTAGGTGGCGGTATTCAGGATAAAATGCTTTGCAGATTTACCGCTGAAGCAACAGGCAGAAAAGTTGTTGCAGGTCCTGTAGAAGGTACTGCAATCGGTAACCTTTTAATTCAGGCTTACGCTCTTGGTGAAGTTAAAGATTTAACTGAAATCAGACAGGTTGTTAAAAACTCTGTTCCTTTGGAAACTTATGAACCTGCAAATGGCGATGCTTGGGACAAAGCTTATGAAGAATTTTTAAGGGTGACAAAATAATTGAGTAATTTAAACGATAAACAATTAGAAGCCGTAAATACCATAGATGGTCCTGTGCTTATTTTAGCAGGGGCAGGTAGCGGCAAAACAACAGTTTTAATTAACAGAATAGGTAATATGATAGAAAGCAAGAATATTCCCCCGTGGAATATTCTTGCTATAACCTTTACAAATAAAGCGGCAAACGAAATCAAAGAAAGATTAGAACTTACTTTGGGTGAACAGGCACTTAACATCAATACAGGTACATTTCACTCACTTTGCGTAAGAATTTTAAGAAGAGATTGCGAAAAACTCGGCTATAAATCAGGTTTTGCAATTTATGATTCGGCAGACCAGCTTACTTTGGTAAAGGATTGCATAAAAGAACTTGGCTACAACGATAAAGACTTTCCACCAAGATTGGTTTTGAGCATTATAAGTGATGCAAAAGATAAAATGATAACTCCTTCTATCTTTGAATCAGATGCAGGAAGTGATTATCGCTTGGCGAAAATTGCTAAAATTTACACACTTTATCAGTCAAAATTAAAAAGATTCAATGCTTTTGATTTTGATGACTTAATTATGCAGACAGTTTTGCTTTTAGAAAAAAATCCTGATGTTTTGGAATATTATCAGAGAAAATTCCGCTACATTATGGTAGACGAGTATCAGGATACATCTCATTGCCAGTTCAGACTTGTTCATAATTTGGCAAAAGCGCATAATAATATTTGTGTTGTTGGTGATGACGATCAGTCTATCTACAAATTCAGAGGTGCAGATATTTCCAATATTTTAGACTTTGAAAAGCAGTTTAAAAATGCAAAAGTTATTAAACTTGAACAAAACTATCGTTCAACCAAGCAGATTTTAGATGCTGCAAACGAAGTTATCAAGAATAACAAGGGAAGAAAATCAAAAGCCCTCTGGACAGATAAAACTGACGGCGATAAAATCATTGGCTTTGAAGCACAAAATGAGCGTGAAGAAGCCTATTACATAGTAAACAAAATAACTGAACTTTTAAATCAGGGATACAGTTATAAAGATATAGCAGTATTGTTCAGAATGAACGCACAGTCCCGTGTTATAGAAGAAGTATTTATGAATAATTCCGTGCCATACAGACTTTTGTCAGGCACAAAATTCTATGACAGAAAAGAAATTAAGGATATTGTTGCGTATTTAAGACTTATTTCAAACCCTGACGATGATATCAGTTTAACAAGAATTATCAACGAGCCAAAACGCTCAATCGGTAAGACAACAGTTGATAAACTCTCTGTTATTGCGTCAAAGTACGGAATAAGTATTTATGCTGTAATTAAAAACATCTCTAATTACGAAGATTTGTCAAAATCAGCACAGAAACTTCTGGGTTTTGCAAAAATGATTGACGAACTTGTTGAAATGAAAAACAAAGTTTCATTAAACGAACTTGTGAGTAAAATGCTTGACTTGTCAGGCTATGTTTTAGCATTGGAAATGGAAAACACCGTTGAGTCAAAAACAAGACTTGAAAACGTAAAAGAATTTATGTCTTTGGTGCTTGAATTTGAAAAAAATGGCGAAACAGGAACATTGGAAGAATTTTTGGAAGGTGTTGCACTTGTTTCTGATTTAGATGGATTAGATGAAGAAAATAACGCAGTTGTTGTTATGACACTTCATAGTGCCAAAGGTCTTGAATTTCCTGCCGTGTTCTTAACAGGACTTGAAGACGGAATTTTCCCATCTCAGCGCTCACTTACAGAAGAGGGCGGAGTAGAAGAAGAAAGAAGACTTTGCTATGTGGGAATTACAAGAGCAAAGAAAAAACTCTTTATGTTAAACTCAAGAGCAAGAACAATCTTTGGTTCTACAACCTATCAGGTACCATCAAGATTTTTGGATGAAATTCCGGATACAATGATAGAAAAAACAGGCAAAAAACAACAGTCAACATCTGTATATACCGAGAAAAAATTCACAACTATTTTTGACAGAAATGCCAAAATCAATACTGGTAGCGCAGATTTTTCTGTTGGCGAAAGAGTAAGCCATGCCAAATTCGGCAACGGCACAGTTTTAGCCGTAACCCCAATGGGAAATGATGCAAAACTTCAGATAGCATTTGATGATGCAGGTACAAAAAACCTTATGGCAACATTTGCAAAATTAACTAAACTGTAGGAGAGATTAAGTTGAATTGTTATAATGATTTTGCTTATATTTATGATGCATTAACTGATGATGTTGATTACGATCAGTTTTTGCAGTTCATAAAGAAAATCTTTAAACTGAATAATTTAAAACCCGAATTGGTTTTAGAACTTGCCTGCGGAACAGGTAATTTTACAAAAAGACTTGAAGAGGAAGGCTATGATGTTATTGCTCTTGATAATTCAGAGCAGATGTTAGATGTTGCTCGTGAAAAGTGCGAAAATGTACTTTTCTTAAATCAGGATATGACTGAATTTGAACTTTATGGCACAGTTGATGCAATTGTCTGCGTTTTAGACGGTGTAAATTACATTACCGATAAACGAAAACTTCAAAAAATGTTTAAACTTTGCCATAACTACTTAAATTACGACGGAATGCTTATATTTGATATAAACAGCGAATATAAACTGAAAAACATCATAGGAAACAATACTTTTGTAAATGATACAGATGATATTTTCTATACATGGGAAAACGAGCTTTTAAAGGATAAAGTCAATTTCTATCTTACATTTTTTGTTAAAGAAGATGAAAAGTATTTAAGGTTTGATGAAGTTCACACCGAGCGTATTTACAAAGAAACCGAACTTTTGGATATGCTGAAAAAAGCGGATTTTGAAATTTCGGGAGTATACGGAGATTTTGATGTAAATAAACCCCAAAAAAGGTCGGAAAGATTATTCATTTGTGCGAAAAAGATTGCCAAATAATGCTTGACAGTAGACTCTAAATGTGATAACATTGTACTTGCGTGATAACACGACGAAGAAAGTGGACTTTTTATAAAAGTTCAACGAAAGGAATGAAACAAAATGGCAAAAGGAAAGGTAAAATGGTTCAATCCTGAAAAAGGATACGGTTTTATCGAAAGTGAAGACGGTACAGATGTATTTGCTCACTTTTCAGCAATCCAGATGGATGGCTACAAGACTCTTGAAGAAGGAGCAGAAGTTACTTTTGAAGTAAGCGAAGGTGCTAAAGGTCCTCAGGCTACTAACATTCAAAAAGCATAATTTACCCTTAAACTTCTAAGTTTTTGAGTGATATAGCTTTTGAGGCTTTAAATATATATTTATTTAGTCTCTTAGTAACAATTAAAAGCAACTGCCTTTTGGCAGTTGCTTTTTTGTATAATTTACATTTTTATTTTTTTGAAAATGAAGGGCAGAAATCCAAAGACAATTGCAACCAAAATAAAATATCTTAAAACATTATAAAAATAGGATAAAATAACAGAATCGGTTACAAGTAAAAGTTTGATGCATTCTTTTAAAGTGTAGGCGAGAGTAACACCTATAATTACACGCAAAACTTTTTTGAATGTTTTTGTGTTGTAGTCAAAGTTGACAAATTTTTCTTCAAATTTAACTGCAAACAAAAATCCTAAAAACAGACCGTAAAACTTGTAAAAATCCAAATATAAAGGATTGGGGTTAATCATAAAAATTCCTGCAAAAATTGTGGAAATAACTGCTGTAATAACATATAACTTATATACGTTTTTTGTTTTGTCGTGCAATTTGTTTAAAGCGTATGCGGTTAAGATACCAATGAGGGCACCAAAAATAACATCCAATGGAAAGTGTGCACCAAGATAGAGTCTTGAAAACCCAACTAAAACTGTTGCGCAAACCGCTAAAATATAAGTCCAATTTTTCTTAAAAATAAATGCAAGAGCACTTGTGCAGGTTGATGCAATCTGTGTGTGTCCACTTGGAAAGGAATATCCTGTGGCAGTTTCAGGCCTGATGCAGGAAATTTCGCCTTTTGCAAAAGGTCTGTCAAGTTTTACAAAATTTTTGATTATGCAGTTTAAACCGATAGATGTTGATGCAATAAAAAACAACTTTTGAGCAAGTTTTTTGTCAAACATAAAGTAAATTATGCAAATTAAGAAAATGTAGACAGTTTCTTCGCCTAAAATAGTTATAAATTCGAAGAATTTATTAAAAAATTCTGTCCTTAATCCCTCTAAAAACTTTAAAAATGCAAATTCAACCTGAAACATAAGTTATATCTCCTTTTATAAATTGGAAATTCGATTTATTTGATGATTATAGCACATAATAAAAGTAAAATCAATTAATATGGTAAAAAATCTAAAAAACTATTGACAAATTTAAGTGTGAGTAGTATAATTAACTCAAATTTGAATATCACAAAAAGACTGTGACGAGGACGGTCGGATTGTGAAGCCTTGAGAGAGTTGCCGGGTGGTGCGAGGCAATAGCAGAACTTTCCAATGACCTATCACCTCTGAGTCGAGGGACCGAAAGGCAAATGCTTAGTAGACTCCTTCCGTAATGCTGCGTTAAGGCAAAGGGTTTGTTAGAACTCGGTAAGTGACGGAAATTTTTCCGTAATTTGAGTGGTACCGCGGGTTATTATAACTCGTCTCAAAGATAACTTTGAGGCGGGTTTTTGTTTTATTCAGATTTGTAACCTAACATCAGATTTGTCAAAAACCAGAAAGGAGACAAAAATAATGGATTACAGTTTGAAAGATGTTGCAGGCAGAATTAAAGATCTGCGTGAAGCAAAAGGATACACACAAGAAGAACTTGCAAGACTTTGCGGTGTATCAGCAGAAGACTATAAAATTCTGGAAATGGGTGAAACTGATTTCAGTTTTACATTTATCTACAAGTGCGCAAAGGCTTGCGGAGTTGAAGTTGTTGATATTCTTGAAGGAACAAGTACAACTCTTACATCTTTTGCTATCACAAGAAAAGGCGAGGGTCTTAAAATTGTAAAGAAACACGGCGTGGAATATGATAACCTTGCTCCAAAATTCAGAGATAAACTTGCAGAACCTTTCCTTGTTAAATTTCCATATATTGAAGAAGAACAAAACGCACCAATTCCATTGAATTCACATAATGGTCAGGAATTTGATGTTATTGTTAAAGGTTCTCTTAAGGTTCAGGTAGGAAACCATGTAGATATTCTTGGTGAAGGGGATTCTATTTTCTATAACAGCCTTATTCCTCATGGCATGGTTGCAGCATCAGAAGGTGGCTGTGAATTCCATGCGGTTGTATTAAATCCGCAGGAAGGAAGCGTTAGTGAAGAATATCCAGAGGCTCCAATGATTGTTGCAAAAGCGGCGGCTAAAAAAGAAAAATCTGAAACAGTTGCAGATAAGTTCATTGAGTCTTCTTACGACGAAAATGGCGTGTTTAACGGCATCAAATTCAAAAACGAAGATACATTCAATTTTGCATTTGACTGCGTAGATGCTATTGCTAAAAAGAATCCTGATAAACTTGCTATGATGTGGGTTGCAAACGACAAGACAGACAGACGCTTTACATTTTCCGATATGAAAAAGTATTCTGCAAAAACTGCAGACTACTTTGAATCATTGGGCATCAAAAAAGGCGATACAGTTATGCTTGTGTTAAAAAGACATTATCAGTTCTGGTTCTGTATGCTTGCACTTCATAAAATCGGCGCTATTGCAATTCCTGCAACAAATCAGCTTGTAGAACACGATTTTGATTACAGATATAAAGCAGCAAAAGTTAAAGCAATTGTGTGTACTGCAGATGGCGATGTTTCAGATGAGGCAGAAAAAGCAGCAGCAAACTATCCGGGAATGGTAAAAGTTTTAGTTGGCGGAAACAAAAAAGGCTGGAGAGATTTCAATGTTGAAATGGAACGCTTCAGCACACACTTTAACCGCACAGAAGACACACCTTGCGGAAACGATCCGATGCTTATGCTCTTTACATCAGGAACAACAGGCTATCCAAGAATTGCAACACATTCTTATAAATATGCACTCGGTCATTATCCGACTGCTAAACATTGGCACAATGTAAATCCTGACGGACTTCACTTTACAATCTCCGATACAGGCTGGGGTAAAGCACTTTGGGGTAAACTCTATGGTCAGTGGCTCTGCGAAGCAGCACAGTTTACATATGACTTTGACAGATTCCATTCAGAAGATATTTTGCCGATGTTTGCTAAATACAACATCACAACTTTCTGTGCACCACCTACAATGTATAGATTCTTTATTAAAGAAGATTTATCAAAGTATGACTTGTCTTCTATCGAATACGCAACAACAGCAGGTGAAGCACTTAATCCTGAAGTATTCAATCAGTTCAAAAAGGCAACAGGACTTACTATTATGGAAGGTTTTGGACAGACAGAAACAACACTTTCTATTGCAAACTTTGCAGGTTCAACACCAAAAATCGGTTCAATGGGCAGACCAAGTCCTTTATATGATGTAGTTATTCTTGATCCTGACGGAAACGAGTGTAAAACAGGTGATGCAGGTGAGATCTGTATCAGAGTTAAAGACAGTGTTCCTTGCGGTCTCTTTATTGGTTACTACTTGGATGAAGAAAAAACCAACGAAGTATGGCATGACGGGTACTATCACACAGGCGACCAGGCAACAATGGACGAAGATGGATATCTTTGGTATGTTGGCAGAATTGATGATGTTATCAAATCATCAGGCTACAGAATCGGACCATTTGAAATTGAAAGCGTTATTATGGAACTTCCTTATGTTTTAGAGTGTGCAATCACTCCTGTTCCTGATGAAGTTCGCGGTCAGATTGTTAAAGCAACAATTGTACTTGTTAAAGGCAGAGAAGGTACAGATGAACTTAAAAAAGAAATTCAGGAATATGTTAAAACGCATACTGCACCATATAAATATCCAAGAATTGTTGAATTTGTGGAAGAACTTCCAAAAACAATCAGCGGTAAGGTAAGACGTGTTGAAATCCGCAAAAATGACCTGGAGAAAATGAGTAAATAAAATCAGGAGATAGAACTTTAATAGGTTCTATCTCTTTTTTTATTGTGTAAAACACCTGAAAAACTTGTTGACATTTCAACAAGTTTTTGCTATACTATACTTGTTGAAACTTCAACAAGTTTTTCGGGAGGTATAGAAATGGAAGAACGTTTTGAAATTTTTACCGTTTTATTAAACAGAATTAACAGAAATATCCGCAAAATCAAAAATGAAGAAATGGCTAATTATGAATTAAGAAGTCCGCACGTTTCTTGCATTTATTATTTGTATATGTCAAAAGAACTTACCTCAAAAGACCTTTGTGAGCGTTGTGAAGAAGATAAAGCAACTATTTCACGAAGCCTCGATTATCTTGAAAAAAACGGATATATTATTTGTAAATCCGAA
>JAZRDC010000046.1:0-10039 GCA_045660065.1 Clostridia bacterium | reverse complement strand
TTTTCGTAGTAGGTTACGATATTTTTATCGTTGTATTCATATTTTTCCCAGTATTTATCGGAGTCTTCAAAATATGTTATATTGCCTTTTTCGTCGTATTGGTTTTTGTACCACTGGCCGTCGGAATTTTCATAGTAGGTTTGTCTTCCGCTATCGTCAAATGCAAACTTTTCCCAAAAACTTTCAGAGTTTTCATAATATGTCTGATTTCCTGCATCGTCGTATTCTGCTTTTGCCCAGAATCCTTTTTCATATTCCCACAAAATTACATTGCCTTTGCTGTCGCAGGTACAGTTGGCTTTGCCTTCAAGTGAGTCTTCCATAGCGATCTGATGACCTTTTTCGTCATACTCAAACTTTGTCCATTCGCCATCAGAATTTTCAATATATGTATTATTGCCTTTTGCGTCATATTCAAGTTTTGTCCAGGACTCGTCGCTGTTTTCCTGATACACTAAATTGCCGTTTTTATCGTGTTCGTTTTTCTGCCACACACCGTCAGAATTTTCGTAGTAAATCATATGGTCTGCGATATCGTAATACATTTTTGCCCAGGCATTTCCTGAATCTTTGTAATATGTGGCGTTTCCATTTTCGTCGTATTCCCATTTAACCCATGAACCGTCTGAACTTTCGCTATACAAAACATTTCCGTTATCGTCATATTCAGTAACTGTTTTAAATCCGCCTGCATCAACACCTGTTGAACTTAAGGGTTTTGTGATTAAAACTGTCTGAGTTGCATCGTCCCAGTCTACTTTAAGTTCAAAAGCCTCAGAAATTGCTCTTACAGGAACTAAAGTTCTGCCATCTATCAGACAGGCAGGGCTGTCGAGATTTACAATCTCGCCGTCAACAAACATTATTAAAGCGTTAATCTTCAAAGTTACTGTGATTTTATTTCTTTCAGAAGTTACGGTTTCGGTTGCTTCGTCCCAGTTGACAGTTGCACCGAGAGCCTCAAAAATCGCACGGAGAGGCACCATAGTTCTGCCGTTGATGAGTCTTGGTGCTACATCAAAATTTATGTATTCGTCCCCCAGTTTCACCTTAACATCCTGCGCCATAACAGGGGAGGCAAGGGCAAATAACATAACAAAAGCCAAAATCAAACTTAAAATCTTTTTCATATTTGTTAGTCCTTTCTTTTTTATATTTTCAGTATATCATACAAACATAAAAATTACAATAAATTATTTAAAAAGGGGAGATATTAAACTTCGAAGCCGAGCTAAAAAGCATAAAATCATAAAATCCCAGGACATGTGCCTGGGATTTTATTCCTATAAATTTGATATTTTGTTGCCCGCAACAAAATATGCGCGAGCGAACAAATTTGCAAACCCAATGTGAAATGGTAATTTCACATTGAGAGGTGGCTACGCCACCGATTAATTATTTGCTTGATTCTTCAACTGCAACAGCAACTGCAACAGTCATACCAACCATTGGGTTGTTACCTGCGCCGATAAGACCCATCATTTCAACGTGAGCCGGAACTGATGAAGAACCTGCGAACTGAGCGTCGCCGTGCATTCTTCCCATTGTATCTGTCAAGCCGTAAGAAGCTGGACCTGCAGCCATGTTGTCTGGGTGGAGAGTTCTACCTGTACCGCCGCCTGAAGCAACTGAGAAGTATTTCTTACCATTTTCCCATGACCATTTTTTGTATGAACCTGCAACTGGGTGCTGGAATCTTGTTGGGTTAGTTGAGTTACCTGTGATAGAAACGTCAACGTCTTCCTTAATCATGATAGCAACGCCTTCTAATACGTCGTTAGCACCGTAGCATTTAACTTTTGATCTTTCGCCGTCAGAGAAAGCAACTTCTCTTACAACTTTAAGTTCACTTGTGTAGAAATCATAATCTGTTTCAACATAAGTAAAGCCGTTAATTCTTGAGATGATATAAGCAGCATCTTTACCAAGACCATTGAGGATAACTCTTAATGGTTCTTTTCTTACTTTATTTGCGCTTCTTGCGATACCGATAGCACCTTCAGCAGCAGCAAATGATTCGTGACCTGCCAAGAAACAGAAACATTTTGTTTCCTCACGGAGGAGCATTGCTGCGAGGTTACCGTGACCTAAACCTACTTTTCTTGTTTCAGCAACTGAACCAGGGATACAGAAAGCCTGCAAGCCTTCACCGATTGCTTCAGCAGCGTCAGCAGCGTTAGTAACGCCTTTTTTAAGTGCGATTGCACAACCTAATGTGTAAGCCCAAACTGCATTTTCAAATGCGATTGGCTGCACACCTTTAACGATTTTATCAACTTCGATGCCCTTTGATTCGCAAAGCTCTTTTGCTTCTTCCAAAGTAGCCATTCCATATTCTTTAAGACAAACGTCAATCTTCGCCTGACGTCTTTCTTTACCTTCAAACTGTGCCATTATTTGCTTCCTCCTTTCTTATTCTTCTCTCGGATCGATGTATTTTACAGCATCATCATATCTGCCGTAAGTTCCGATGTTCTTTTCGTATGCTTCTTTTGGATCTACGCCGTGTCTGATATCTTCTAACATTTTACCGGTTTTAACGAATTTGTAACCGATTGCTTCGTTGTTCTTGTCAAGACCAACGCTTAAAATGTAACCTTCAGCCATCTGCATATATCTTACGCCTTTTTTGTTAGTAGCAAACATTGTACCAACCTGTGAGCAAAGACCTTTACCAAGGTCTTCAAGTGAAGCACCGATTGGAAGACCGTCTTCTGAGAAAGCAGTCTGTGTTCTACCGTAAACGAGCTGTTTGAAGATTTCTCTCATAGCAACGTTGATAGCATCACAAACGAGGTCTGTGTTTAATGCTTCTAAAATTGTTTTACCCTGAAGGATTTCAGCAGCCATAGCAGCTGAGTGAGTCATACCTGAGCAACCGAGTGTTTCCACGAGTGCTTCTTCGATGATACCTTCTTTAACATTTAATGTGATTTTGCATGCGCCCTGCTGTGGTGCACACCAGCCAACACCGTGTGAAAGACCAGAAATGTCAGAAATCTGAGTAGCTTTTACCCATCTTCCTTCTTCCGGAATCGGTGCAGGACCGTGGTGAGGACCTTTTGCAACTGGACACATATTTTCTACTTCATGTGTGTAGTTCATTTCTCATACCTCCTGAAATTTTTATATCATTAGAAAATCTAATATATACAATATAAATGAATTGCCTTACGGCGTGAATTGAGCCTTCAGCTCATGAATTGACGGTAAACCGTCATGAATTGCACCTTTGGTGCATTATAGATATTTATGGCTTAAAGCCATCAAAAATTGTACCATATTACAAGGTTTTTGTCAACAAATTTGGCATCAGTCTTCTTTAACAATTACTTCCTTACGCATATATGGACGGAGCACTTCAGGAATTACAACTGTGCCGTCTTCCTGTTGGAAGTTTTCGAGTATTGCAGCAACTGTTCTTCCGATTGCAACACCTGAGCCATTTAATGTGTGAACATACTGCGCTTTGTCTTTTGGTGAATCTTTATATTTGATATTAGCACGTCTTGCCTGGAATTCTTCAAAGTTTGAGCAAGAAGAAATTTCAACATATCTGTTGTAACTTGGCATCCATACTTCGATATCGTATTTCATTGCAGCAGTAAAACCAAGGTCGCCTGCGCAGATTTTAACTACTCTGTAAGGAATTCCCAAAAGTTGAAGAACTTTTTCAGCATCATTTGTAAGTTTTTCCAATTCTTCGTATGACTGTTCAGGTTTTGTGAATTTAACAAGTTCTACTTTATTGAACTGATGCTGACGAACCAAACCTCTTGTATCTCTGCCTGCAGAACCTGCTTCTGCTCTGAAACATGCTGAATATGCAACGTGTTTGATAGGAAGTTTTGTTCCGTCTAAAATTTCATCTCTATACATATTTGTAACAGGAACTTCTGCTGTTGGAATCAAGAAATAATCAGTATTTGCAACTTTAAATGCGTCTTCTTCAAATTTTGGAAGCTGACCTGTTCCAACCATTGAATTTCTGTGAACCATATATGGAGGGAATACTTCTTTGTATCCGCTTTCCATGGTGTGAGTATCCAAGAAGAAGTTGATGATTGCTCTTTCTAACTGTGAGCCTGTGCCCTTATAGAATGTAAATCTTGTACCTGTAACTTTACCTGCGCGTTCTGCGTCTAAAATGTTAAGGTCTTTGCCGATATCCCAATGTGCTTTTGGTTCAAAATCGAACTTTGTAGGTTCGCCCCATTTTCTGATTTCGATGTTATCTTCATCAGTTTCACCTTCCGGAACAGTTTCGTTCGGAATGTTCGGGATTGTGAGCATAATTTTTTCGATTTTTTCGTCTAAATCACGAACGATTGCGTCCAATTCCTTGATTTCGTCTGAAATCTTTTTCATTTCTTCAAAGATAGGTGCAACATCTTTGCCCTCTTTTTTAAGCATTGGAATCTGCTTTGAAACTGTGTTCTGCTGATTCTTAAGTTGTTCTGCTTTGTAGATGGTTTCTTTTCTCTTGTCGTCAAGTTCCAAAAGGCCTTCTACATCAAACTTTTCGCGTCTTTTAAGGAAAGCACGCTGAACTTTTTCAGGTTCATTTCTTAAAACTTTAATGTCAATCATTTTATATTCTCCTTTACGATTTCGTATAGTTTTTCATAATTTTTAAGTGCATAACCGTCTAAAATATTTTTGTCAATTTTTTCAAGACAAATCAAAGCATTTTCGTAATCTTTGCTATCTATCATTGCTTCTGCTTCATAAATCGAATTTACGGCAACATATTTTTCTGAAGTTTTGGAAAGATTTTCATTTTCCTTTTTCAAAAGTTCAATTTCTTTTTTAAGAAGCAGGTTTTCATTGCTTAAAACCTCAATCCGGTTTTTAGCCGATGCGTTTTCCATATACACTTTATCGTTTCGCTCCGAACTTCTTGTCAGACTTACTGCCCCGATTGAAATTAATAGCACCGACACCACAAAAAGAGTTATGGAATATTTAATAAACTTTCTGTCAAATTTTTTCATACGCCACCTCTATTCCTGCTCAATGCCTAATTTTTCCAAAAGTTCTACCATCTGCTTGTAGTTTTTAAAGCCAAGTTCAACTTTGCCTTTGAATTTTTCGGAATAATTAAGTTTTACCTTAACGCCGTACTTTTCTTCCAAAGTTTTCTGGCTTTTATCAAGTTGAAGTTTAACATTTCTGTCAACTACAACCTGTTTTTTCTTTGGTTTTTCTTCTTTTGCAAGATTTTCAAGTTGACGGACACTTAAATCCTCGTTTTTAACTCTGTTTGCAAGTGCTTCCATCTTTTTAAGGTCTGTAACAGACATCAAAACCTTTGCGTGTCCCGGAGAAATTTCGCCTTTTTCAAGCATTTTTCTGAGTTCTAAAGGCATCATCAAAAATCTCAATGAGTTTGCAATACCTGATCTGCTTTTGCCAACTTTCTGTGCAACTTCTTCCTGAGTAAGCCCGTAGGTATCCATAAGGCGTCTGTATCCGTTTGCTTCTTCAACAGGGTTTAAGTTCTCACGCTGGAGGTTTTCCACCAAAGCAATTTCTTCTGCCTGCAAAACACTGTACTCTTTTACAATAACAGGAACTGTTTTAAGGCCGATTGATTTAGATGCTCTCCATCTTCTCTCACCTGCAACAATTCTGTAATAGTCGTTTTCTTTAACCGCAACGATTGGCTGCACCATACCGTGCTCTTTGATTGACTCTGCTAAAGCCTGTAATTTTTCAGGATCGAAATCTTTTCTTGGCTGATCCTTGTTAGGCTCAACAAGATTTATGTCAATTTCTTCCGCTAAAGTCTTTTCCTGCTCAATCTGTTCTTCTATTGTATCGGGGATTAAGGCGCTTAAACCAAATCCCTTTCCAAGTCCTCTTTTTTTGTTCATTTTCTACCTCTTTTCTGCCATTGTTCCACGTAGAACTCGTTGTAGGCTGCACCTGAAATTCAATCATAAAAAGGCAGGACATGTGCCTGGCTTTTTATTCCTTTAAATTTGGCATTTTTGATACTTTTATCAAAAATGGGCGCGAGCGTACAAATTTGTAAAACCAATACGAAATGGTAATTTCGTATTGAGCGGCTCTGCCGCTATTTATTTTTTTCTATTACTTCTTTTGCTAAAGATGTGTAGGCGATTGCACCTGTGGCAGTTCTGTCAAACACATTTATAGGCTCGCCAAATGATGGTGCTTCCGACAATCTTACATTTCTCGGAATAACCGAGCGATACACTTTTTTGCCGAAAACTTTTTTAACCTCGTCAACCACCTGAATTGAAAGGTTTGTTCTGCCGTCAAACATTGTCATAACAACGCCTTCGATATCCAGTTCAGGATTTAACGCTCTTTTTACAAGATTTATTGTGTTTGTAAGTTGCATTACGCCCTCTAATGCGTAATACTCGCACTGAATTGGTATTAAAACCGTATCTGTGGCGGTAAGAGCATTGATTGTAACAAGTCCCAAAGACGGCGGACAATCAATTATAATAAAATCGTACTTGTCTTTCACCTTTCCAAGTGCTTCTTTTAACTGAAATTCTCTTTTATTAGTGCCTACAAGTTCAATTTCAGCACCTGAAAGGCTCATATCTGATGCAATAATGTCCAAATCAAAATATTTAGTTTTTGTGGTTACATCCTGTGCCGACATGCCGTTTACCAAAATATCGTAAACTGTGCCGGTAAGAAATTCTTTTTCTATTCCAAGTCCTGTTGTGGTATTCCCCTGGGGGTCAGCGTCCACAATAAGAACCTTTTTTCCCTGTTCTGCAAGGCAGGAGGCAAGGTTTACGGCAGTTGTGGTTTTACCCACTCCGCCTTTTTGATTTGCAACTGAAATTATCTTTGCCATATTCCCTCCGCAAAAAATTTACATATATTAAATATTTAAAATCAACGTTCAACCCCAATGCCCATATCCAAGTTTACCAGGAGTAAAAATGCTTGCTTGCAAGGGCATTTTTATGACGCCGTCAATTGACACTGTGCTCGTAAGAGCACATCGGAACTTATGTTCCGGAGAATTTTATTTTATAAAATTCTATATGTGTCAATTATACCACTTTTTACTGAAAAAAACAATACAAATAGATACTTTTATGAAAAATTTCAAATTTTTTCCTGTATTTTTTTCTTTCTTCATTATAATATTATCAGTTTTTTAAAGTTTTTTTGCAAAATCATAGCAAATTTGCCAGATATTTTGCATTGAAATTGCGAATAAAACATTGTATGCTTATAACCGTGGTTGACATAATCCGAATTTATGCGCAACCAAAATAAATATATCAGGAGGAAACAAAATGTCAGTATTTAAAAAGGCTTTATCGGTTGTTTTGGCATTTGTTATTGCAATCGGTATTACAGCACCTGCAACTGCTTATCAGATAAGCGATGATGTTGCAGGCACACAGTACGCAGAGGCGGCAACCGTCCTTGGCGCACTTGGTATTATGATAGGTGACGAAGGCGGATTCCGTCCAAACGACACCGTAACAAGAGCAGAATTTGCGAAAATCGCAGTTTATGCACTTGGTCTTAAAGATGTAGCAGAAAGTTCAAAGGGAGTTTCAAAATTCCCTGATGTTGGCATCGACCACTGGGCAAACGGCTATATCAATGTGGCTACTGCACAGAAAATCGTTGTAGGCCACGACACAGGACTTTTTAAACCTGAAGATGTTATTTCTTATCAGGAAGCAATTACAATTTTAATAAGAGTTTTAGGATACGAACCACAGGCTCTTGCTAAAGGCGCATATCCTACAGGCTATCTTGTAACTGCAAGTGATATCGGTCTTACAAGAAAGGCTAACGCAGAAGCAGGAGTTGGCGCATCTCGTGGCATCACCGCTCAACTTACCTACAACGCTCTTACAATTAACCTTATGGAGCAGGTAGGCTTTGGTGACGGCGGAAAATACGAAGTAGTGGACAAAACTTTATTGAAAGATAAACTTGGAATTACAAAAGACGAAGGCATTGTAAATGGTAACTCTGTTACAAGACTTGAAAATGCATCAGCACTTAAAAAAGGTGAAGTTCAGATTGGCGACAAAATTTTCTTCGCAGGATCATCAAAAGCAGATCAGATGCTTGGTCAATATGTAACTTACTATGTAGAAAAGGCTGAAAATGGCGATGAAACAGTTATTCTTGCCATGGCAGACAAAAACAGAAACAAATTTATCACAATCAACGCATCAGATTTAGCAGAAGAAATTACAACTGATGCCACAAGCATTTTCTACTATCCTGACGAAGATTCAGACAAAGAAGAACTTATGCTTGACGAAAAAGTTAATGTAATTTACAACGACAAAGCAGGGGAACTTAAAAACCCTGTAACAGGCACAATCACACTTTTGGAAACCACAAGAGATGATAAATACGACACAATTTTTATCAATGAATATGTAAACTATGTTGTTGATTCAATTTCAACTGCATCTAAAAAGATTTACGATAAAAATGGCCTTACAGCACTTGATTTAAACACAGATACAAATAAAAATCTTGTTGTAATTTTAGAAGATAAAGACGGCAATCCCGTTAAATTTGAAACCCTCAAAGAATGGAACATTTTATCAGTTTACAAAAACACAAACTATGTAAAAGCCATTGTTTCAACTGAGGCTGTAAAAGGTATGATTACCGAAAAATCAGCGGCAGACGAAACAGTTGTAATTGCGGGAAAAGAATATGAAATCGCAGAAAACCTCGATTTTGCTGACTTCACATTAAAATTAGAAGGCACATTCTACTTGGACGCATCAGGCAAAATCGCGGCTTACAACGCACAGAGCAGACTTTCAACAAACTACGCATATTTAATTAATGCAGGAATTACTTCAGGTCTTGAAAAAGAACTTCAGATTAAACTCTTTACTGCAAATGGTGAAGTAAAAACATTTACAGCGGCAGATAAAATCAAAATTGACGGCGAACAAAAATCAACACATGAGGCGGCATTGGAAGCAATTAAAACTGACGGTGCTGTTAAAAAACAAATGATTACTATTGAAACAAACGCAGAAGGAAAAATCACAGCATTAGAGCGTGCAACAGATAAAACATCATCATTCCCTGAAAGTTTTGAAAAAGATATGTTTGCTTTAAACTTCAAAGGGGAAGGGTTAGTGTTCAAAGCATCAGGCAACAGACTTAACATTGTTGACGAAAGCGGCGCTACAACCGGCTCAATTAAATTAACAGACGAAACAATTATCTTTAACATCGCAGAAGACGAATCAGACATTGATAAAATGGAAATGGGCTCACTTAAATCATTCGTTGACTCAAGCACCTACAATGTAGAAGTGTTTGATATTAAAGAAGACCACTCTGCAGGAATGATAAGAGTTACAAACTCAGTTTCAAACGGTAAAATTGAAGCACCTATTGCAGTTGTGGAAAAAATCACAGCACTTAACAATTCAGAAGACATTTTAGTTGATAAATTATACGCAGCAGTTGGCGGTGAAAAAGTAGAACTTTTAACAGAAGACAGCGGAATTTTAGTTAAAGACGGCGGCACAAAACTCCAGCCGGGTGATATTATTCAGTACACTTTAAATTCAAAAGGCGAAATTGAAAAAATCACAGTTTTATTTGACATTTCCAAAAAAGGCACAGAATTCTATAAAAGTTACGGCGCAGCAGATGAAATGGCAATCGTTTACGGTAAAGTTACCAAGAAATTCACAGACACAATAAATGTATCTGTAAACGATGCAAGTTCAATTAACTACAATGTAAAAGACGCTTTGGTTTATAAGTTTGAATCAACAAAAGGCGGAAAACTTTCAATCACAGATGCAGGCGAAATTGCAAAGTGGGAGACAGGCGCAAACGAACAAAGAGTATTCATCAGAATTTATAAAGACAAAGTTGAGGAAGTTGTAATTGTAGAGTAGTTCCTACTCTATCAATATCAAATTACTAATTATTAATTAAAAACGAATTGTTCCACGTGGAACAAGTCGTGTTTCTACTCATTATTTGCTATATATTCTTTTGTTGCCTGTCTTGCCATTTCTTCCTGCTC
>JAZRDC010000045.1:0-29685 GCA_045660065.1 Clostridia bacterium | reverse complement strand
CTCAGCCCTTGGCAGACCTGTTCTTAAATGGAACCCTACCGAGACTGTTTCAAATGCTGTGGTGAATAACGAAGGCAGCGTAGGAAATTTCACCGACGTAAAAACAAGCGATTGGTTCGCAGAACCTGTAAAATGGGCAGTTGAAAAGAATGTTACATCGGGAACTTCTTCCTCAACCTTCTCTCCGGACAACACCTGCACAAGAGCACAGATTCTGACATTTCTTTGGAGAACAGTAGGTTCTCCGAAGGTTGAAATAGGAAATCCATTCTCAGATGTAAAAGAATCCGACTATTTCTATGATGCTGCATTGTGGGCGTATAAGTACGGTATTATATCAAATACCAAGCTATCGCCAAATACTCCTTGCACAAGAGGTGAAACAGTTATTTATCTTTATAAAAGTGCAGGTTCTCCCGAATCGGATCAGATAAATCAGTTTTATGATGTTCCTGCAAGTGATGTTTCTCTTAACACGGCAGTGTGCTGGGCATTTGTGAATAATATAACAGGCGGAACAAGTTACAATTATTTTTCACCAAAGGATACCTGCACAAGAGGTCAGATTGTAACATTCCTTTACAGAGCTTTTAAATAAAAATTATAAATGGAGGAATTTTTAAATGAAAAAGATTAATAGCGTTTTATGTATAATACTTTCCGTTATAATGCTTTTCTCACAAATGCAGATCACCGCAAGTGCAGCAACGGCTCTTGGCGAAGTGCACGCAAGGGTAACACAGCCTGCACCGGGCAAAAAGCCTGCTAAAGTTAAGCTTATACAGACTGATTTGTTTACTGTGACAGAAACAACATGGGATGGAAATTTTAATGACGACGGAACCTTTAAGTATGGTGAGGTTTATACAGTAACTTATAAAGTTACCTTTGAAAATTATAAGAGTGTTATAGACTACAGACTGATCGTAAAAGAAGGAAGACTGGTTACCCTTAACGGAAATGAAGCAAAAGTTACATATAACAACAAAATTGATAAAGCAACATTCCAGTACACCTTTCCGCCTCTTACAGACGAAGTGGCAAACGCACCTATAAAAGGACCGACAGAAAAGAAGAAGCTAACAAAAGAATTTCCTCCGTCTGTACCTGAGCAGACATTTGCTGAAGAACCTGCGGTTATTTCGGAAACGGAAATTATTCAGTTTTACTACACACCTATTGCTTCAGGACAAAAGCCTGATTTGAATATTGTGTCTGCTCATCCCGATATAGAGGTTACAAAAGTAACCGTGGACGGGACATTCAATTCTGACGGAACCTGTATCGAAGGAGATAAATACAAGATTTCTGTTGATTTCAAGGTAAAGGGAAATGTTAACAAGCTTTTGCCTCCGGTAAAGTATGGTATAAATCCCATTGCAAAGCTTAATGAAATAGAATATATATATAACAGAGAAAAAGAAACCAGAAAAACAGGCTCTTTCACCGCAACAGTGGAAGCCGCACGTCCAAAAACATATCTGGACACATCAAAGTTTCTTTCAAAAGAGCATGCAGATACCTTCAATTATAAGGCAATTCCAACGCTTGCAGTATTGAAAAGCAAAACAGATGCATATAACTTAAATCAAGGAAAGACTTCTGACGGAGTATTAGATTACAGCATTACAAGTGTAATAGTAGATACTGCCGATAATGTGGATAACACCTTTATGGAAGATATGCTTAATCTTAAAGAGGTGTGGCTCAGCCCCGAGGTTGATCCCGTTTCATTTATTGAGCAGCACGCAGGCCACGGACCTGCGTTTCAGTGGCTTTATGCGTGGCAGGATTACAGCGCAAAAACCTGGGACTTCAAGTTGTATGTTCCTGAATGTAAGCTTGAAGCAATAAAGGAATTGTTTAATAGCAATCCAAACAACAGAATGAGATGGTTTGAAACTGTTGTATATAAAGGAAATGATGTATATGATGCTTATGAGAAAAAGAATTCAGGACAAGATGTTTCAATTCAATGGTGCACAAACCATAACTATAATAAGGAGATAACAACTGCAGACCGAGTAATGATAGAGCAGGATTGTGCACATACACGCGCATTTTCTTATTCTTGTTCAATTTGCGGAAAGCCCGAGAGAAATATAAATCATTGGTTCAATAATGACGATCTTATTCCTCCCGGACATTTTAATCACACAACAGGAAGAATGCAACACAATATGAGAGAGGAAACCTCCAAGGTAATCAAGGCAGAGACTTTTATAGGAAGGAATTCCGAGGGCGAATATGTATATCAGCGTTCCTGCATCAACTGCGGTATGAAGGCACAGGATGCATATGCTTACAAGGAATTTGAGGTATACCCTCATTTGAATATAATTGATCAGTTCGGCACTATGGCTGAATATAATCATATGGTTGAGGTTGAAAAAAAACAGTGGACATCTGTCGTGTTGCCTGCTGCACTTAAGGCAAGAGTTGGTAACAGAGATGGCAGTGGAGATACAATGCATTCCTTTGCAGTAAAAGCATCTCCGGTTACCGCAAATTTCAGCAGTTGGGCGGAAAATGAACTAAACTGGGCAAAGGAAGAGGGACTTTTGGATGAAGCTCTCCTTGGCGGTGACTACACTTGGAAAATTAACCGTCTGCAGTTCAGTTCGCTTGCGGTAAAGCTTGCCGAAAAGATGCTTGGTGAAGAAATAACTCCTGCACCTTCAGGAACCTTTACAGATACAGATGATATATATGTAAGAAAAGCTTATGCGGCAGGAATTACATCAGGAACAGGAAACGGACAATTCTCACCTTATGTAACTCTTAACCGTCAACAGATGGCAACATTTATATACAGAGCACTTATGTATGTAAGAGATAATTCAGGCATCAGATACACAATCTACACACCACAGCTTGAAAAATATTCCGACAACTGGGCAATCCAGGACTGGGCAAGAACGCCTATGGGCTTTATGAACGCACTTGGTTTTGTAAAGGGCGTAAGCGATACAGCCATCGATCCTGACGCAGGCTGCACAATAGAGCAGGCAATACTTGTTGCTTACAGAAGCTTGTTTGCAGAAGAAATCGGTTGGTATCAGATGGTTAACAATAAGTCTGCAAATTATCAGTTTGAACCATACGAGGATTACTCAGGCGACAACAGAACGCAGGCAACTGTAGAATATGGAGATCGCATTTGGGTAACAGCGGTTGACAAAGAGATACCAAATTCTTACGGATTCCTGAAAACATCATACCCGTATTTCCCACAGCGCACAGCATGGGTAAGCGCAGAACATTTTAAACCAATCAAAGACCTCTCAGCAGAGGATCTTGCACTATATAACAAAAATAAATAAGTAGTTTATTATGAGAAAGTTCAGCAAATTAACAAAATGAACTACCAAAGGCACTCCAACTGGAGTGCCTTTGGCGTATTTTAATGACTATTAATTGTGATACAAACTTGCATTTTAATTACAAACGGTGAAAGAATTGATGTAAAACCAACGAAGGATACACTGTATCAAACTTTTCTTTGAGTTTAGATGGTTTCTCTATCTTTTTGTATAATATAGATAAGATATACAAATATTAAATTCATAAGAAAGGAGTGGTACAATGATAAGCAAGGGTAGTGAACTTATAGCAACTACTAGATTTATCAGATTAACTTACTATAATGATGTTCTATTAAAAAAGGGCGAAATCACAGAAAGAGAGCACCAAAAAATGTATAATGCTATTCTTGCTAAATATCAGAGTACTAAGCACACAAATGCGTCCTCTCTATTAAGGAATTCTTATAGATAAAATAAAAACATGATGATCAATTTCATCATGTTTTTTTATAATACATACAATAGCTCTTTTTACAAAAAACTTGATTTATAATATTGGATGTGGTACAATAAGAATATGATTTGACAATGAACAATATTTTAAGTGAGGTAAAAAAATATGGATGTACATTCAATTAGACAACAAATGAGAGTTAAAAGTATTTATGAAATTTCTCTTCGAGTTACATTCTATGCACGAGTATCCTCAGAAAAAGATCAGCAGTTAAACTCGCTGGATAATCAGATTTCATATTATCGCGAATTTATAAAGAAAAATCCTAATTGGGAGTTTGTTGATGGTTATATAGACGAAGGACTTTCGGGAATGAGTACAAAAAAGCGTGAAAACTTTCACAATATGATTAATGATGCGAAAGAAGGAATGTTTGACCTTGTTATAACGAAAGAAATTACTCGTTTTGCGCGTAACACTCTTGACAGTATACAATACACTCGTGAATTATTAAATTACGGAGTAGGAGTTTTTTTTCAAAACGATAATATCAATACTCTAGATGAGGATAGCGAGCTCAGACTTACAATTATGTCTGGTATTGCACAGGATGAGCTTCGAAAGTTATCAAGTCGTATAAAATTTGGACACCAAGAAGCTATAAAGAAAAATGTTGTACTTGGCAATAGCAGAATTTTTGGTTATCGTAAGGATAATAAAAGACTTGTTATAGATGACAGAGAAGCTGAGATGATACGAGAACTATATAGACTTTATGCTACTGATAACTATAGTATGAACCAAATAGAAGAAATCTTTTGGCAGAAAGGTTATCGCAACAATAACGGTAAACGCATTTGTCACAGCACAATGTCCAATATGATTTCAAATCCAAAATATAAAGGATATTATGTAGGTAACAAAGTAAAGATAGTTGATATGTTTACTAAAAAGCAAAAGTTTTTGCCGCCCGAAGAGTGGGTTATGTTTAAGGATGAAACTGGGGAAATCGTTCCTGCGATTGTCAGTGAAGAACTTTGGGAACAAGCCAATGAAGTACTAAGAAGACGAAGCTGCGATGTAAAGAACAGGCAAAACTGCTGTAATCACCCAAATCTTTTAACCGGTAAAATGTACTGCACTCACTGCGGAAAGCTGTATTATCGAAAAGATAGCAAAGACCGAAAGGGGAGAGTAGCTTCTCGTTGGATATGCAGTGGAAAAATCAACAACGGAGCCGATTCTTGTCCATCCTTCACTATTTACGAGGAAGAAATCAAAGAGATTCTTTGTGATGTGTTTAAAGATACAGCAGAAGATGCAGCGCGGATTATAGAAGAATATACCAATATGTATAAAGATGTATTAGTCAAGGATAATTCGTCGGATGAGTTGAATAAACTGAAAGATCGACTTAGCTTATTGGCAAAGAAAAAATCAAAGTTACTTGAATATAATATTGCAGGGCAAATCAGTGACCGTGATTTTGTGGAAATGAACAAGCAGATTTCTGACGAGTCTGCAGAAGTTTGTTCAACTATTGATGAAATTGAAAATGAAATCAATTCAAGAACTGAATATGAACAGAAAATTGAAGAGATACGTAACATATTACGTAAAGCTGAAAGTGAAGCCAGTTATAATATGATAGACAAAGCGTTCATAAATCGGTATATTGATAAAATTTTTGTTACACCTGTTGAAGAAGGGGTTCTTGAAATATCGGTTAAGATTTTTACCGGAACTACTGTTGAAAGACATTTGTCCGGCTTACGAAAACGCCATAGAAAGATTGAAAATACAAGTAAATCTGTACATTATGATGATGGAGGTTTTGACGATAGTCGTATTGGACAAATGAGTAAAAAAATGATTGAATCATACGAAAATTCAATTAAATAATTAAGTTCTAAAAAAGAAAAAGCCAGAAATTCTCTGGTTTTTTCTTTTTGCACTTTTTTATTTTTCGTTAATATATTATTAACGAAGGAGTGAAAATATGGCAATAAAAATTTTTATTGATCAAGGACATAATCCACAAAGTGTAAACGCAGGTGCCGAAGGAAACGGGCTTCGTGAACAGGATATAACATATAATGTTGGAATATATCTTAGAGATTTATTAAATAATGACTATAGATTTGATGCAATTACTTCAAGAAATACACCTGCCGAAATATTGGGCGTTAATAATACATCAAGTTTAGGAGAACGGGTAAGAAAAGCCAACGAGTGGGGAGCAGACTATTTTATAAGCATACACGCAAATGCAGCCGAAAACCCTGCGTTTAATGGTAGTGAAATTTTTGTTTATAATATGGAAACGCCAGTTTACAATATGGCAGAAGACATATTAGAAGAAATAACCGAACAATTGGGTACAAAAGATAATGGTGTAAAAATTAATAAAACATTATTCGTTTTGAGAAGAACTCAGATGCCTGCGATGTTGATAGAATTAGCATTCATAACTAATCCCAGCGATGCAGAAAAACTGCGAAATAACCAATACCAGTTTGCTTCTGCTATTTACGATGGTATTCTAGAATTTTTTGATTTTGACAGAATTTAGTATAGCTTTTATATAAAATAGAGGAGAGGTACTAAAATTTAGTACCTCTCTATCTTTTATTCTGTTCCTATGTTGGCCAATGGGTTGTTTTTCATTGCACTTTTTTGCTGCTCATCATTTACATGAGTATAAATCTGTGTTGTTGATAAATGCTCATGCCCAAGAATTTCCTGTAAAGTTCTAAGATCAGTATTACCATCACGATACATCAAGGTTGCAGCGGTATGTCTTAATTTGTGTGTAGAAAATCTTGTAGTATCTAATCCTGCAAGTTGTATATATTTTTTTACTAAAAATTGAATTGTTTTATTACTGATTCTTTGATTTCTTGCGCTTAAAAATAAAGCATTTTTATCTTTAACATTATCTACAGGTCGCTCTTTTAAGTATTTAGCGATTGCCTGAAGGCAGGCGTTGTTCAGATAAATTGTTCTTTCTTTGTTTCCTTTACCAGTGACGATTAATGTGTCATTTTTAATATCGGATAAGTTAATCCCAACTAACTCGGATAATCGCATACCACAGTTTAAAAAAAGGGTAATTATCGCATAATCACGATATCCGGTAGAATTTTTCAAAACTGTATCTAAAAGTGTTTTGCATTCATCAAGAGTAAGATAATTTGGTAATGATTGCTTTAATTTTGGCGATTCCAATTCTTTGGTTGGATTATCATCAATATATTTAGCTTTACCGTGCATATATTTAAAATAACTTCTTAAACATGCAACTTTACGTGCGCGTGTGGCCGCAGAATTTTTTCTGACGGTGTTCATATAAGAAAGATATTCGTAGATGTCTGTGAGCTGAATTTTTTTTACAAAAGTATAGTCTAAAGATGTAATATCAATTTCATCAATAGATTTTTTAGAATTATCAATTTTAAAATGCCTGGACATAAATTTGAAGAAAATACTTAAATCTAAAGCATATTCAGAGATAGTACCTAATGATTTGCCACGAATTGTTTGCATATACATAAGAAATTCCTTGTAAACAAACGGCTGTTCAGATATTATAAAACCCATTTTGTCCTCACCTCAATTATACAAAATTTTTATTTTGTATAATTGTATCACAAATTTTTAATATTGTCAAGCATAATGCCCTATCTTTAATTTTAAGGAATTTTATCGTCTTGTGTGAGCTAATAGAAATATTTTTGTAATAGATTACATCATTTTTGAAATTTCTATTAATAAAACATTGTAGTCTTTAAACTATATATTTAAAATTTTACACTACTTCTCTTAAATAAAAAAATAAACCTGCATACTCCAAATGAAGTTGCAGGTTTAGAAAAATTATTTTGAATCCAAATTGAATTTCTTTCTGAATTTATCAACACGTCCACCAGCGTCAACAATTTTCTGCTTACCGGTAAAGAACGGATGACACTTTGAACAAATTTCTATAGAAATATCTTTTTTAGTAGATCTGGTTTCAAAAGTTTCACCACAAGCACATTTAACTGTAGCTGTCTGGTATTCAGGATGCAATCCTTCTTTCATGATTTTCACCTCTTTCATTAAATAACAGAGATATTATAACATAAGATTTAAAAAAAATCAATAGTTATTTTGAAAAAATGTCAAAAATTTCGGGCAAATGCAAATATTGCACCTGCCCTACTCTTATTAATACTTTGTTCTTTTTGTATAATGAGTATGCAAAAGTTCGTGAGCTTTATGTGAACATGGTTTTTCAAAATATTCATCATAAAGTTTTTTGATAGCAGGATTTTCGTGAGATTTTCTTAAAACAGATTTTCTGTCTTCTTCATAAAGTGCCTTTGCTCTTTCTACTCTCACATCAACCAAAGCGCGTTCTTTAGCAGAAACAATTGGCTGTCCGCCTCCATTTACGCAGCCACCTGGGCAAGCCATAATTTCGATAAAGTCGTATTTTGTCTCACCTGCTTTGATTTTATTTAATAATTCCTTCGCGTTTTTAGTGCCATGAACTACTGCAACTTTTACTTCTTTACCTGCAACAGTCAAATTAGCTTCTTTGATGCCTTCGATACCACGAATTGGTTCAAGTTCTAAGTTGTCAAGAGATTTACCTTCAAGAATTTCATAAACTGTTCTGATTGCAGCTTCCATAACACCACCGGTAGCGCCAAAAATAACGCCTGCACCTGTTGCATTACCAAATGGATCATCAAAATCTGAATCAGGCAATTCTGCAAAATTAATACCTGCTTGCTTAATCATTTTAGCAAGTTCTCTTGTTGTAAGAGAAGCGTCAACATCGGCGATACCGTCATTTGACATTTCTTCTCTCTGGATTTCATACTTCTTAGAAGTACAAGGCATAACCGCTACAGAATAAATGTCTTTCTTCTCAATGTTATTCTTTTCTGCATAATATGATTTAATAACAGCGCCGAACATTTCCATAGGTGATTTAGCAGATGAAAGGTTATCTGTAAATTCCGGGAAGAAGTGTTCGCAATACTTAACCCAACCTGGACTACATGAAGTAATGAGTGGTAGATTTTCCTGTTTTGTAAATCTTTCGATAAATTCAGTTCCCTCTTCCATAATTGTGAGGTCTGCTGCTGTATCTGTATCAAAAACTTTATCAAATCCAAGAATTTTAAGCGCTGTTACCATTTTACCTGTAACAGGTGTTCCCATTGGCAAACCAAATTCTTCACCAAGTGCTGCACGAACAGCAGGAGCTGTCTGAACAATAACATGCTTTTCAGTTGTATCAATTGCTTCCAGCACCTGTGGAATATGACTCTTTTCGGTTAAAGCGCCTGTAGGACAAGCGTTAATACATTGTCCACAGAAAATACAAGCAACTTCTGATACTGGCTTTTCAAAAGCGGTGCTAACTGTTGTAGCAAAACCTCTGTTTGTGCATGCAATCACTGATACAGCCTGATTATCACAAGCGGCTACACAACGTCTGCATAATACGCATTTATTATTATCTCTGATATATGATGTTGATGAATAGTCAATAGGTAATTTTGCATCACCTTCACCGGTAAAAGGAATTTCATCAATTCCAAATTCATCAGCAAGTGCCTGAAGTTCACAGTTTCTGTTTCTTGCGCATGACAGACAACTTCTGTCGTGATTTGATAAAATAAGTTCGAGGTTTGCTTTTCTTGCCTTTCTTACAGCAGGAGTATTTGTAAATACTTCCAATCCTTCAGAAACAGGATATACACAAGCAGCCTGTAGTGCTCTTGCACCCTTGATTTCAACTACGCACAAACGGCAAGAACCCAGTTTGTTAATACCTTCGAGGTAACAAAGTGTAGGAATATCAATATTTGCGCTTCTTGCTGCCTGCAAAATTGTATAATCAGCAGGAACAGTAACTTCGATATTGTTAATTTTAAGTGTTACATTTTCCATTATTATCTTACCTCCTTATTTACTAATTGCCTTTTTAGGACATTTTGTTTCACAAAGACCACATTTTACGCACTTATTAGTATCAATAACAAATGGTTCTTTAATCTTACCTGAAATTGCATTAACAGGACAGTTTTTAGCACAAATTCCGCAGCCAATACATTTTTCGGCATCAACTTTATAACTAAGGAGCGCTTTACATACGCCTGCACGACATTTCTTTTCTACAACATGTTCTTCATACTCGTGTCTGAAATATCTGAGAGTACTTAAAATTGGGTTAGGTGCAGTCTGACCGAGTCCGCACAAAGCACTGCTCTTAACAGACAAACAAAGTTGTTCAAGTTTATCAATATCTTCAAGAGTGCCCTGTCCATTAGTGATTTTTGTTAAAATTTCAAGCATTCTCTTTGTGCCGATACGACAAGGTACACACTTACCGCATGATTCATCAACTGTAAATTCAAGGAAGAATTTTGCAATGTCAACCATACATGTATCTTCATCCATTACGATAAGACCGCCTGATCCCATCATAGAACCGATGCTGATAAGTGAATCATAGTCAATTGGTGTATCAATTAATTCAGCAGGAATACAACCACCTGAAGGTCCACCTGTCTGAGCAGCTTTGAATTTCTTACCATTTGGAATGCCGCCACCGATTTCATATACTACTTCTCTTAAAGTTGTTCCCATAGGAACTTCAACTAAACCTGTGTTATTGATTTTACCGCCTAAAGCAAATACTTTTGTACCCTTGCTCTTTTCAGTACCAATTGAAGTAAACCATTCAACACCCTTATTGAAAATAATTGGAATATTAGCATATGTTTCTACATTGTTCAAAATAGTAGGTTTACCCCACAAACCTTTAACAGCCGGGAATGGAGGTCTTGGTCTTGGTTCACCTCTATGACCCTCAATAGATGTAATAAGAGCAGTTTCTTCACCACATACAAATGCACCTGCACCAAGTCTTATTTCAAGATCAAATGAAAAATCAGTTCCAAAAATGTTATTGCCGAGCAAACCATATTCCCTAGCCTGCTTAATAGCAACATTGAGTCTATGAACAGCAATCGGGTATTCAGCACGAACATATACATAACCTTGATTAGCACCTATTGCGTAACCAGCAATAGCCATTGCTTCAATCAAACTATGTGGATCGCCTTCCAGGATTGATCTGTCCATAAATGCTCCCGGATCACCTTCATCCGCATTACAAAGTACGTACTTCTGTTCGCTAACCTGCTGTGCTGCAAAACTCCATTTTACGCCAGTTGGGAATCCGCCGCCTCCACGGCCACGAAGTCCAGAATCTTTAACAACATTAACAACTTCTTCAGGAGTCATTTCAGTTAAAACTTTACCTAAAGCTTTGTAACCATCCTGAGCGATATATTCATCAATATCTTCAGGATTGATAACGCCACAGTTTCTAAGCGCTACACGAAGTTGTTTCTTATAGAAATCAACTTCATTCAATGATTTAACATTATCTTCTTCTATCGTTTCCTGATAGAGTAATCTTTTAACGATTCTACCTTTAAGTAAGTGCTGCTCAACAATTTCAGCAACATCTTCTTTTTGAACCATACTATAGAATGAACCTTCAGGATACACGATAACAATCGGACCTAAAGCACATAATCCAAAACAACCAGTTTTTACAACTTTAACTTCTTTATCAATATCAAAATTTTTAAGTTGTTGTTCAAATTCTTCAATAATCTGTGAAGATCCTGATGAAGTACAACCAGTACCACCACAAACTAAGACATGAGATCTTACAAGTTCCATTTTTTATCCTCCATTTCAATACCTTATTAAGGTATCATTGTTAACTTATTTCTCAACGGCACCAATTGTATATTCGTTGACAACCTTACCATTAACAACATGCTCAGCAACGATTTTTGCAACTTTTTCAGGAGTAACCTTTACATAGGTAACTTTTTCTTTGCCAGAAGCATATACTTCAACAATAGGTTCATATTTACAAAGTCCGATACATCCAGTCTGTGCAACATAAACATCAGCAAGATTTCTTTTGTTAATTTCTTCTACGAAAGCCTGCATAACTGGTCTGGCTCCGGCAGCAATACCACAAGTAGCCATACCAACCACAATACGAGTATCATCTTTAGATTCATTTCTCAAATTAACTTTGTTGACAGTTTTCTGTCTGATTGCTTCTAAATCTGCTAAACTTTTCATATTAATCTCCTATCCCGCCAAATGTAAAAAACATCAGGCAAATATAATTTACAATTTACTTGAAGAAATATTGGCTATTCCTTCATTAATATAATCCCGAATCCATAACACAACATCGGGTGTGTTTAAGGGTACATCAGGTATTATTTTAATAATTTCCCTGGTATCAAATGAAAATTCGTTATCATTAAACAAATGGAGATACTTAAAATTAATACCTAAATTACACGACACAAGAGTTGCAATTGTTTGTCCGATATTACCTAAAGGTGGTCTGTCAATATGACTGCGTTCGAAAATTGCGCTAACCACTGTCCCCTTCCCTAACTGAGACTCAATATTAAAGTTACCTGCAGATTGCTCTGCTGCTAACTTAAACAAAGAAATTCCCATACCAACTTTCCTGGTAGTTCTTGTGGTAGAAAAGGGATCGGCAACAGTCTTTAAAAACTCCTGCGACATTCCTTTGCCGTTATCGGTGATTACTATCCCTAACTTATTTTTAATTTCATTTTCACTGATTGTAATCTCAATCAATGTTGCACCGGCCGAAATAGAGTTTTCGGCAATATCTAAAATATTTAAAGACAGTTCTTTCATTGATATTAGTCTTGATATTTGGCAATAATTCCAGGAACGTCATCAACTACAAGTCTGCCATAAACATCATCATTCACAGTTAAAACAGGGGCAAGTCCGCAAGCACCGATACAACGGGTTGCTTCCAAAGAAAATTTTCCATCAGAAGTACATTCTCCAACGTCAATACCAAGGATTTCTTTGATTTTGTCCAAAATATCGCCAGAACCTTTTACATAACAAGCAGTTCCAAGACAAACAGCGATTTTATACTGTCCCTTAGGATAAAGCGAAAACTGTGTATAGAAAGTAACTACACCATACACTTCTGCAAGTGGAACATCTAATTCCTCTGCAATAATTGTCTGAACCTCAATAGGCAGATAGCCGTATATTTCCTGAGCTTCATGTAAAACAGGGATTAAGGCTCCCTTTGATTGCTTATGTTTGTTGATAACCTCCATAAGCTGTGCTTCCTGCTCTTTTGTACCTTGGAAAGCAGGTAGTTTTTTATCTGACATCTTAATGCCTCCCTTAAAAATTATTTTACATAATTATATACAAAAAGTATATCATAGTTTTAGTCAAAAATCTACAAAATTCAAAAATATAATATTTTTATCAATTGTGTAATGCGTCCAAGACTGCTGTAATTGATTTTTCGCTACATTCAATTGCATTTTCAGCCTCAAAAATATCATATAAATAGTGTGCATCTGAATTTCTGATAAATTTACAATTAAGATATTTAAACATTTCTTCATTAGCGTTTTTAGATAGTTCCAGATAGTTAAAACCCAGTTCAGGAACAGCACCCAAATTTGATAAAACACTGTATGATGACCTGTCAATATGGGCAGGTATTGCTACCCCTCCAACACTTCTTGTGAGTTTTACTACATCATCAAAGTCTATCAGCGTCGAATTCACTAAAAGTTTATCTTCTTTGCCTATAACGTTGTCTAAGTGATCCATAATGAGTTGTTCACCAAAAATATCTTTTTCGTTCTTGATATCTGGCAGATTCTTATAAACTTCATTATAAGCAATTTCAGCAGAAGCGACATCTGGGAACAAACTCAAAACATGTATACTTTCTGCTGTCTCTATTTCCATTGCGGGAATTACCAGTAAATTAGTATCTTTAGCAACTTCAAGGACAGAATACAGATTTTTTATGCTATTGTGATCAGAAATCGCTATTACATCTAACCCTTTCAACAAAGACATATTTACAATGTTGTTTGGAGTCATATCATTATCTCCGCAGGGTGATAAGGCTGAATGAATATGTAAATCATAAAAAAGTTTCATAGCACTTTACTGATTTTAACTGCAGCCTCATATGCACTTAAAGGGGTTTTTAAAATCGTGATACCTTGTTCTTTGGAACGTTGTAAACATTCACCATCAGGAGTTACATTTTCACACATAAGAACACAAGCAACTTCTGTTAATTTTGCAACAGCAGCAACATTTACATTAGACATTATAGTTATCCAGACATTACCTTCTTGTGCGTTGGCCATAACCCAACTTAATAAATCACCAATGTAACATCCACTGATTTCTTCATCAAAAGAATCACCTTGATTTACTATTTCAACTTGTAGTGTGTCAACAAAATTTCGTACATTCATTACCTAAACCTCCTTTAAGGTTTACTTTTCAACAATTAGTTTTGTTCATTATTGTCATTAATTTTTTTATCAATAAATACACAATCAGACTCTTTGGCAAACCCTTTAACAACATCTTCGGCTAAAGCACTGCAAGAAGGTGCCCCACAAGAACCGCAATCAAGTCCAGGAAGCCTTTCAATTAGTTTTTCTATTTCATCCATCATTTTAATAGATTCTGACATATCAGAGCTCAATTTTAAAATTGGTTCGCAAGTTATCTCAGTAGTAAGCATCAAATCGTCATCAGAAAAATTGTCTGCTTGTGATTCTCTTGTATATTTCTTCATCAGTTTTTTTATATTTGCTTGTGCAACATATGTATTATTGATAGTAAGAGGCCCACCAACACATCCACCTGTGCAAGCGCAACATTCAATAAAATCAATATCAGAAATCTTGTCATCTTCTAAATCTTCGAGCAATTTTATGACATTTTTTACCCCATCAACAGCAATGCTGTTATAAGCACTTAATTGTTGACTTTCTCCCCCATTTTTTGCCCAACCAATACCGGAAGCAGTAGAAGTGGAAATATGTCCATTTCCTGTAATTTTTGAATAAAATGGTGCAATTTCCTGTGCAATTCGTGCAATAGAAATAACTCCATCCACAAAAGTTTCTTTAACCCCTATTGGAACCTTGCTGCTTGTTACCTTGGCGGCACATGGAGAAATAAAGAATACCCCAATATCTTCCAGTGAAATATTCAATCTTGCAGCAGTTTCAAATTTGGCTTTTTTAGCTACAATATCCAATGGGCTTTGGAGTGGTAAAATATTGGGTATTAAACTCGGGAAACGAATTCTGATCAACCTGACAATTGCCGGACAAGATGAACTGATTATTGGTTTTTCAACTTTATTTTCTTTTAATAGCTGATCTGTTTTTTGTGAGATTGCATCAGCACCAACCGTTACTTCACGAATTTCATCAAACCCAAGAAGTTCCAATGCATACAATAAAACTTCAATATTTATATTGTTATATTGAGCATAAAATGCCGGTGCAGGAAGTGCAATTTTATATTTATAGTCAAATATTTTATCATAATCATCAGTGATTGCTTTTTTTGCGTGGTAGGGACAAATTCGTATGCATTCACCACAATCAATACAACGTTCATTTATAATTTTGGCTTTACCATTTCTGATTCTGATTGCCTCCGTCGGACAATGTTTGAGGCAATTTGTACACCCTTTGCACAGGTCTTTATCAAGGGTTACTGAATGAAAATACTCGTTCATATCCTATCTCCTTTCTAAGAAGGAATATTAACTTTAATTTCAACTGTCGTACCTACTCCAATTTCAGATTTAATTTTCAAATCATCTGAATACTTCTTGATATTTGGCAACCCCATTCCTGCACCAAAACCAAGTTCGCGCACATTATCGCCGGCGGTTGAATATCCTTCCTGCATTGCGAGATTAATATCCTTAATGCCAGGTCCACTGTCAGCAAGAGTTACATGTATATATTCCGGTGAAATTTCTACATCAATAGTGCCACCATTTGCGTGAATTACCATATTAATTTCTGCTTCATACATAGCAATGGCGAGTTTTCGTATACAGTCCGGATTAACCCCTAATTTCCTTAAAACTTTTTTTACAGAACTTGAAGCTTCTCCGGCATTAATGAAATTAGATTTATCTACGTCGTAGTGCAATTTTAAATTTGAGTTTTCCAAAACTTACACCTCTTTAAATCAATTTGAAATCAAACCGGCGTTATAAAGTTTTCCGCAAGCGGAATAAAGACGCTCATTTGTTTTTAATAAAATGATGTCTTTGAGTTTGGCTAATTGTACAACTTCTTCGTCAGGTGTTTTCCCTCTGACAAACACAATTGCTTTCATATCCATCATAAATGCTGTTCGTACAACCTGGGGGTTGTTAAGTCCCGTAAGTAAAAGCCCTTGATTTTTCACGAAAGCAAGCACATCGCTCATAAGATCGCACCCACAGGCGGAAAAAACCTCTTCATCTAACAAATCTTCACCGCAAACCACTTCAGCATTTAAAATTTCTTTAACTTCAGAAATCTTCATATTTTACCTCCAAATTAAAAAGTCGGCAAACCTTCAATTAATTTTTCAAAAGTGTATTCAACCACTTCACCCGAAGACATATTTTTTAACTTAATAATGCCTTTTTCTATTTCATCATCACCTATTACCGCGCTATATTTTGCACCTATTTTATCTGCATATTTTAATTGTGCTTTAACAGAACGACCTAAATGATCAAATTCAGCTGCAATACCATTGCTCCTGAGTTTGCTAACTAATTCAAAAGCAGCAGCATTTGCCTTATCACCAATTGAAGCAACAAATATTTCAATAGAGTTGTTGTTTTCAGGCAAAAGATTTTTCTTTGTCATAATATCTATCAAGCGCTCAAGACCAACTGAAAAACCAATTCCCGGTGTTGAATCTCCACCTAATTGTTCAACAAGGCCATCGTATCTGCCGCCACCACAAACAGTTGATTGTGCGCCTAAGTCTGAAGATTTAATTTCAAACACAGTTTTGGTGTAGTAATCAAGACCTCTTACCAAAGTAGTATCAACAACAAAATTAACATTCATAGAAGAAAGTGCATTTTTCAAAGTTTCAAAATGATTCTTGCAATCATCACATAAAACAGTATCCACTGTAGGAGCATTTGAAATAACATCCTTACAATCAGGATTTTTACAATCCAAAACTCTGAGTGGATTTCTTCCGATACGGTCATTGCATAATTCACACAATTCTTCGCTTCTGTCAGAAAGATATCCTTTTAATAATTCATTATATTTTTTTCTACATTCAGGACATCCTATTGAATTTATGTATAATGTTAAATCATTTATACCTAATTCTCTTAACAAATTCATTGCAAGAGAAATAACTTCAGCATCAGTTAAAGGACTGGAACTACCAAAGTTTTCTACACCAAACTGTCTGAATTCTCTGAATCTACCCGCCTGTGGTCTTTCGTAACGATAACATGTGATAATATAAAACAATTTAACCGGCAGTGGTGCATTATATAAATTATTTTCAAGAAAACTTCTTACTGTGGAAGCAGTTCCTTCAGGTCGAAGTGTTATACTTCTGTCGCCTTTGTCGGTGAAAGTATACATTTCCTTTTGAACTACGTCAGTAGTATCCCCTACGCCACGATTGAATAAATCAGTTTGCTCAAAAACAGGGAATCTGATTTCATTGTAACCAAAATTTTTACAAATACCATATATTTTCTTTTCTACATATTGCCAGATATGCACATCTGCAGGCAAAATGTCATGTGTTCCTTTCGGAGCAGTAATTTTTATTTGTTTACTCACAACAATTCTCCTTATTGTTTTTTAGATTTAAAATAATTATAGAATATTATAAAACCTCCCGTGAGTAAAAACATCAATGAAATTAACATTTTAAACACTACAGGAGTAATAATTTTTAATGCATTTAAAAAATTCAAAACACCGCCCAGATAAGCAACAATTGCAATGAAAAGGGGTGTATATCGCAATGATTTATGTTCAAATATAAACAGGATTGTAGTTAACAGACCTATATAAAAACAATCATATCCCCAAATGAGTTTATTTATGTTTTTATCTGAGTTTGTAGCAGTATGAAGTGCAAACATTACAATGATCATAGCGATGTATAAAAATATTTTTTTCTTGCTTAATAAATATACGCAAAAAAATGCACAAGCAACAGAAAAATATATAAGTAAGAAATTTGCAACTCCTACCAAGTGAAATACCGCAATTACAAAATAAGCAAATCCTGTTGGTATCAAAAAACAAGAAATGTATTTTAAAATGACATTATTGAATTTCAGATACATACATAGAGTGATAATTCCTACTAAAAGCAAAATAATAGAAGAAAAAGGTATGTTTAATAGTTCTAAAGAACTTCCTAATCCTGCAATTAAAAAAAACAGCCCCACAAGATATGCAAAAAATTTGTTTGAATTAAACATAATATCACCTCAAAACTATTCTAAAGAAGACAGTAAAGATAAAATCTTTTCTTTGTTTTCACCATTTTCTGCAGAAAATGATATAAAACGTTCTTTATCAATATTTAAGCATTCGAGCACATCAGACAGTTGCTTTTCACGCTGAGACGGCTTCAACTTGTCGGTCTTTGTAGCAATTACAAAGTAGTCAATATCATAATGTTCAATCCAATCAAGCATCATTAAATCATCATCTGTTGGAAGATGACGTGAATCGATTAACAGGAAAATTAATTTTAATTGTTCACGATTTTCTAAATAAAAATTAATCATTTCACCCCATGCCAGTTGTTCTTTTTTTGAAACTTTGGCATATCCGTATCCAGGCAAATCAACAAGATTGATTTTTTTATCAATATTGTAAAAATTTATTGTAGCAGTTTTACCGGGTTTTGAACTTGTTCTGGCGAAATTTTTCCTGTTTAACACCTTGTTTATTAAAGAAGATTTACCTACATTTGACCTTCCTACCATTGCAATTTCAGGCAATGTGCCGGCAGGATATTGTGCTTCCTTAACTGCCGAAACCAAGAATTCAGCATTATGAAAATTCATATTCTTTCCTCCTTTAATAAACTAATGCTTGTTTAATTATGTCTGCAACATCATCAACAATAATAAATTTAATATTTTTCAAAACAGTTTCTGATAAATCAGATAAATTTCTTTTATTTTCAGTTGAAATAAAAATTGTAGTAACTCCATTTTGTAAAGCAGCCAGACTTTTTTCTCTTAAACCACCTATAGCGAGAACTCTTCCGGTAAGAGTAAGTTCCCCTGTCATAGCATATCCATTTTTAAAAAGTTTTCCGGTATATGCTGATACTATGGCAGTAGCAAGAGTAACACCTGCAGAAGGTCCATCTTTGGGAACAGCCCCTTCAGGAATATGTATATGAAGATCGTATTTTTCAAACATTTCGTGTGAAATGCCGAATAAAGCACAGTTTGCTTTAACATAAGACAAGGCAATTTGAGCAGACTCCTTCATAACCTCACCGAGATTACCTGTAAGTTGCAACTTTCCTTTACCTTTCAGCAAAGTTGCCTCAATTGTAAGAATATCTCCACCGTATTGTGTCCATGCAAGACCTGTTACTACGCCACATTTATTAATGGTGCTATTTGTACTATCAAGATAGATTTCTGTACCGAGATATTTCGATAAATTCTTATCGGTTATTTTAACAGATTTTTGCGTTCCTGAAACAAGTTTAACTGCACACTTTCGACATAATTTCTGAATATTACGGTCAAGTGAACGCACACCTGCTTCTTTGGTATAAGAATTTATAATTTTTTCGATAGCGCTATCAGTAATAGTAATGTTTTTTAACGCATGTTTGCAAATTTCATCAGGCACCAAATGTCTTCGTGCAATTTGAATTTTCTCTTCAAAAGTATACCCAGGGATAGAAATTACATCCATTCTATCCAGGAGTGGCGCCGGAATGCTGCTGATATCATTAGCAGTTGCGATAAATATTGCATTTGATATATCATATGGTATTTCAACATAATTATCTTTAAACTCTTTGTTTTGTCCATTATCAAGAACTTCGAGCAAAGCTGAAGCAGGATCGCCTTTATAATCAGAAGATACCTTATCTATTTCGTCAAGTAATATCAAAGGATTGCAACATTCGGCGTGTTTAAACGCATTGATTATTCTACCTGGCATTGCACCAACATATGTTTTCCTGTGGCCTCTGATTTCACTTTCGTCTTTAAGTCCCCCAAGAGAAATTCTAACATAATTTCTGTTTAATGCTTCCGCTAATGATTCGGCAATTGTAGTTTTGCCAACCCCAGGTGGTCCTACAAGACAAAGTATATTACCATTACCTTCCCCGCCAAGACTTTTTACAGCAATATATTCCACTATACGCTCTTTAACATCTTCTAAACCAAAATGATTATCATCAAGAACTTTCTTAGCATTTTCAATGCTTAAATTGTCGTTAGTGTAAATATTCCACGGAAGTTCAAGAACTAAATCAAGATATGATGTAATAACACCAACTTCGGAAGAATTAGGGTTAAGATTATCTAATTTTGAAAGTTCCTTTATGAGTTTTTTCTCATAAACCTCAGGTAAATTCAAGGCTAAAATTTTATTATAATACTCATCACAAGCGTCATCAAACTCATCTTTGTCGCCCAACTCATTTTTTATAGTCTTTAGTTGTTCATTTAAATAATATTCTCTTTGGTTTTTATCTATTTTTTGTTTAACTTTTCCGTGAATTTCTGTTTCTATTTCAGCAATCTGGATTTCTCTATTCAAAAATTCAATTATTTTATTAAATAATTTCCTGATGTCGCTGAGTTTTAATAATTCCTGCAGTTCGTTTGCTTCTATTAATAAATTAGAACAAATATTGTTACATAGTGTTTCTAATGGTTTGTTACGATCAAAAGAGTTAACAATTATATCAGGAACATTATTATTGTTCAAAGTGTAATATGAATATGTTTTATCTTTGAGTTCACGATATAGTTGTATATCTCTTGGAGACTGCATATCAATATCATTAACAACATTTCTTTTTTCAACAGAAGCAACCATGAAATTTTTGAAATGTGTAATATCCAGGCACTTTACTCTATACATACAATTAACAACAACCCGATATGTATTTTCGGATGTTTTTAAAAAATGTGATATTTTCGCTAAGGTACCGTGCTTATATACATCATCAGCATCTGGTTTTTCAACAGAAGGATCTTTCTGTGATACAAGAAAAACCAGTTGTTCTTTGGTCAAGGCTTCCTTAATTGCAGAAATAGACTCTTTGCGCTCCACATCAAAATGAATCTGTACGCCCGGGAAAACAATGATTCCGCGCAAAGGTAAAATCGGCAAGTTATATATAATCAAAAGTAATTCTCCATTCAGTTTAATGTTCGGCAGAATCCAAATATTCCGCCTGTTCTTTAGTCAAAGTATCAATGGTAATACCCATTGTTTTTAATTTTAAATTAGCAACATAACTGTCTAATTCTTTAGGAACATCATACACTTTGTTAGTCATTTCATTATGATGTTCTGCGATATATTTCATAGTTAATGCCTGAATAGCAAAACTCATATCCATTATTTCTGCAGGATGACCATCACCGGATGCAAGATTAACCAATCTGCCTTCAGCGAGTATGTTTATCCATCTTCCATCAGGTAATCTATATCCTTTTACATTGTCTCTGACTGTCTTCACTTCAACTGCAAGTTCTTCTAATTCAGGTATGCAAATTTCAACATCAAAATGACCTGCGTTGCAAAGAATTGCACCATTTTTCATATTAACATAATGTTCTTTATGAATTACATGATTACAACCTGTAACAGTTACAAAAATGTCCCCTATTTTGCTAGCCTCATTCATAGTCATAACTCTGAAACCATCCATAACAGCTTCAATTGCTTTTATTGGATCAATTTCGCAAACGATAACATTTGCACCAAGTCCTTTAGCACGCATAGCGCAGCCTTTTCCGCACCAACCATAACCTGCAATTACAACATTTTTGCCTGCAGAAATAAGATTTGTGGTTTTATTTATAGCATTCCAAACAGACTGACCTGTTCCATATCTGTTATCAAAAAGATGTTTACAGTCTGCGTCATTAACTGAAACAACAGGAAAACGCAGTTTGCCAGCCTTTTCTCTTGATTTAAGTCTGTGGATACCTGTAGTTGTTTCTTCGCTACCTCCCCAAACAGAAAGTTCAGAAAATTCACTATGCAATAAATTTGTTATATCACCACCGTCATCTAAGAAAATGTTTGGCTCAAATTCCAAAGTTTTTTTCAAATGACAGTTATATTCCTCATCATTAACACCATGTAGTGCAAAAACTTCAAGACCGTTATGTGCAAGTGCTGCCGCAACATCATCTTGCGTTGAAAGCGGATTACAACCTGTTAATCGCACTTCAGCGCCACCTGCTTTCAAAACTTCTGCTAAATAAGCAGTTTTTGCCTCAACATGTATACACATCGCAATTTTTATACCTTTTAAGCATTGCGATTCAATAAAATCCTTTTCAATTTGATTAAGTAAAGGCATATTCTTTTTTACCCAATCAATTTTCATTCTACCATGTTCATGTAAATTAATATCTTTGATAATGCTCATATTATCTCCATCTCAATTTAAAATATTTTAAAAAGTCGGGCGGGTATTAACCCGCCCGTAAATAGTAAGTTTTATTCTTCAGATGAAACTTCTTCAGCAACTTCTGTTGCTTCAGTTTCCTGTGCGGGTGCTTCTTCAGCAACTTCTGTTTCTTCAATAAGTGCACGCATGCTCAAACCGATTTTCTGTGTTTCCATATTAATGTCAACAACTTTAGCCTGAACTTCCTGACCGAGTTCTAAAACATCAGCAGGTTTTGCAATTCTCTTATTTGCAATCTGTGAAATGTGAATTAAACCATCTACACCAGGAATAATTTCAGCGAAAGCACCGAATGGTAAAAGTCTTACGATTTTACAATCAACAACATCGCCTTCATGGATACTTTCAACAACCTTGTTCCAAGGATTGTCTTCAGCTTTCTTAAATCCTAATGAAATCTTTTTAGTTTCTTTGTCAAATGTTAAAACAGTAACTTCCATAATGTCGCCAACTTTAACAACTTCAGATGGATGTTTGATGTGTTTCCATGAAAGTTCTGTGATATGTACTAAACCGTCAACGCCTCCGATGTCAACAAATACGCCAAAGTTTGTGATAGATTTAACAACACCTTTAATAACCTGACCTTCTTCGATAGTGCTCCAGAATGCCTCTGCCTTCTGTTTCTTTTCTTCAAGTAACAATTCTTTGATAGAACCTACAACTTTACGACGTCTTCTATCGAAATCAATAAGTCTTAATGTAACTTCTTTACCGATCATTGGAGTTAAATCTTCAGTATATCTTTCTGTAGCAAGTGAAGCAGGAACGAAAACTTTTGTTCCTAAAGCAACAACCATAATACCACTTTTAACAACTTCAGTAACAACGCCAGTAATAGGTGTTTTGTTTTCAAATGCTTCGTTGATTTCTTTCTGCGCTGCAATTGATTCCAATTTTCTCATAGAAAGTGTTACATAACCTTCCATATCATTAACGCGAACAACGAAAGCTTCAACTTCCTGACCAACTGACAAAATATCTGCGATATTTACATTAGGTTTAATTGTAACCTGGTCTGCAGGGATAATACCGTCAGCCTTTGCATCAAGACCTACATACACTTCTGTAGGGGTAATTTTAATAATTGTACCCTTTACAATGTCACCGGTATTAAGCGGCTTTAAAGTGCTTTCAATTGCCTCCTCAAAATTCATTTCTCTTTCTTCTAACATGTTTACTACCTCCTTTATTATGCACGCAGGTGTTGAAGCACCTGCAGTAACACCAACCACAGAGAACTTGTCCAATTCAGGGCTAAGTTCTGATGCGTCTTGCACAAAAAACACATTCTTACAATGTTTTTCAGCCACGCTTGCTAATCTTTTGCTGTTGGAACTCAATTTGTCACCAATAACAACAATTGCTTCGCAAATTTTTGATAATTCAATTACTTCATTTTGCCTTTCCATCGTTGCATTACACACTGTATCAACGATAACGGCATCTTTATTATTTTCGGAAATAATTTGGGTTATTTCCTCCCATTTTTTTCTTTCAAAGGTTGTTTGTGAAACAACACAAACATTTTTATCAATAAGCAAAGTTTCGGGAATGCCCTGTGGTGAATCAAAAACAACTGCATCGTTGTTACACCAACCAAGTATTCCTAATACTTCAGGATGCTTAATATCACCTACAATATATACATTATACCCTAAATTATAATATTTTTCAACTATATTATGAATTTTTTTTACAAAAGGACAAGTTGCATCTAAAATTTTAGTTGATTTCTCTGAAATTTCAAGCATTTCTTCTTTAGAAACGCCATGAGATCTAATTAATACGGCAGAATTATTAGTAATATCTTCAGGTGAATTATATACCAAAACACCACGATTTTTAAATGACTCAACAACTGAACTATTATGTATAATAGGACCATATGTCCCCAAGACATCAGATTTACCGATCTCATTTTCCAACATATTTACAGCCCTGTTAACGCCGTAACAAAACCCGGCAGTTTTTGCAAGAATTACTTTCATACCGATTCAGCAAGCTCCTTAATTTTCTTCATTACAACGACTGTGTTACTGTTAAGTTCTTCTTGTGAAAGTTTTTTTTCGGCAAAATAAACAGGTTCACCAATAACAATATTTAATCTTGCCCCTAATTTGTATTCACCGGTAACAGCGACAGGAATAATTGGTTTCTGGCATCTTGAAGCAAACAAAACTGCCCCTGCTTTAGCATTGTCAACATCCAATTCCGCACATCGAGTACCCTCAGGGAAAATTGCTAAAATCTTACCATCATTAAGTATCTGAAGTGCTTGTTTTACTGCTTTGAGGTCATTAGTATTACGTTTAACAGGAAAAGCACCGAATTTTTTTAAAACCCAAGCTAACAACTTGTTTTTAAACAATTCCGCCTTTGCCATGAAATTAAGTTCTTTATCAAGCATGGCATATAAAACAAACACATCCCAATTACTTCTGTGATTGGCAGTTAAAACATATCCACCTTCAATATCAAGATATTGTTTTCCTGTAATATTAATCTTATAGACAAGTTTTACGAATAATTTAATTAAAGCAATAATAAATTTTTTCAACTTTTATCTCTCATTTCTTGTGTAATAAACTTCTCAATCAAATCAACAGATTCTTCAAGTGAGTTGTCGGTAGTGTCAATAACAGTAGCGTCCTCAGCTACAGAAAGCGGACTGAATTCACGCTCACTGTCATTTTTATCGCGCTTATTAACATCTGATAGCACTTCTTCAAAAGTGGTTTCAATTCCGTTTTTAACTAACTCATCATATCTTCTTTGTGCACGACTTTCAGCAGATGCAGTAAGAAAAATTTTAATTTGAGCATCTGGCAGAACATAAGTACCAATATCTCTACCATCCATTATAACATCATTACCTTCGGCTAAATTACGTTGCATTTCGACAAGTTTTAATCGAACCTGTGGAATAACTGCAACATCAGATGCGGCAATTGAAACTTCAGGTGTTCTGATTTTATCAGTAACATTTTCATTATTCAAAAACACCTCTTGGCGCAATTTGCCACATACAATTTTTATTTCAACATGATTTAACATTTCAATAATTTTATCAACATCAGACTTTGTGTTAAATCCGTTGGTGATTGCAAATAATCCAATTGCCCTGTACATAGCACCGGTATCAATGTATACATATCCAAGTTTATTTGCAAGTAATTTTGAAATTGTGCTTTTACCTGCCCCCGAAGGTCCATCAATTGCAATTTTCATTAAAACACTCCTAAACTTTTTTGTGCAGCTTTTTCACCTGCAAGATAACCGCTTGAAAAGGCTATTTGTAAATTGAATCCCCCTGTATATGCATCGACATCAATAACTTCTCCGCAAAAATACATATTTTCGCAAAACTTTGATTCCATAGTCGAAGGATTAATTTCTTTAACCTGTACCCCTCCCGAAGTAATAATAGCTTCTGCTATAGGTCTTAACTTTCTGAAAGTTAACGGAAATTCTTTAATAACTTTTAATAATGCCATTCTTTCGTCTTTTGTTATGGAATTAACCTTTTTCTCGGGTGAAATACCGGATAATTCTATTATAACAGGAATCATTTTTTTTGGCAATAACATTTCAAGAGAATTTGAGAAATTCTTGTTGCTCATTTGTGAAAAATCCCTTAAAAGACGCTTATCTAAAACATTAACATCAAGAGCAGGTTTTAAATCAATATAAATTTTGTAATTATCGTTTTCGTTAATATGGGAACTGGCGCTTAAAACAATAGGGCCGGTAATCCCAAAATGAGTAAACATCATTTCGCCGAAATCATTATACACACATTTACCGTTTTTAAACAAATTCAACTGAACATTTTTAAGAGATAATCCCTGCATTTGTGAGCAATATTTTTCTTCTATTTCTACCGGTACTAAAGAAGGCTTTAAATCAGTAATACTGTGGCCAAATTTTTTAGCAAATTTATATCCGTCCCCTGTAGAACCTGTAAGTGGATAAGACATACCACCTGTGGCTATTATGGTGCTGTCGGCAAAGTATATTCCATCATCGCAGTCGATAATAAACTCTTCGTTACTCTTTTTTATATTATTAACCTTATGGCACACAACAGTAACGTTTAATTCTTTTAACACTTTTTCAAATATTTCAACAACATCTTTAGCTTTATCAGATTGCGGAAACACTCTTCCACCACGTTCGGTTTTTAGTTCTAATCCGTTATTTGTAAAAAACTCCTGGACATTATTATTGTCAAAATTATAAAAAGCGCTATATAAAAATTTGTTGTTTTTTGGCATATTCTGAAAAAAAGTAACATCATCACATGAATTGGTGATGTTACATCTACCTTTACCAGTGATTCTTAATTTCCTGCCAAGAAGTTTGTTTTTATCAAATACTACTACAGAAGCCCCTTGCATTGCTGCTGAATAAGCAGCCATAAGTCCGGAAGCTCCCCCTCCAATAATTGCAACATTATATTTATTATTCATTGTGTTCTTTGCTGAAAACATCGTACTCATCCCACATTTTTTCCAATTTATCAAATATTAGAGCAGTCTCTTCTTTTTTTTGCATTCCTACCGCAACAATCAACGCGTTAATTATGCTCATAGGAGCAACCAATGAATCTACAAAAGACGCAGTATCACTTTTTGCATATAAACAAAAATCTGAATATGTAACAATAGGAGATTTTTCTGTATCAGTTATTGCAATTACTGAAGCATTTTGACTTTTAGCATATTCTAAAGCTTTAATTGTCCTTCTTGAATATCGAGGAAAAGTAATTCCTATAACAACATCACCCTCGTCAACACGCAAAATTTGTTCAAAAACTTCACTGATACTTGTAGTCTGAACAATTTTAACATTTTGAAACATCAGATTGAAATAAAAGCCCATAAATGCAGCAAGTGCAGATGAACTTCTTACACCTAATATGTATATAGTTTTTGCATTAGATATAGCATTAACTGCATTATTAAATGCAGTTTTGTCAAGGTTATCCATAGTTGTCTTGAGTTTAGAAATATCTCCTGACATTATTTTTGAAAGTATGTCTTCATCTTCCATTTTGTCGGAGATAATCTCAAAACGTTGCAGAGATGTAAGTTTGTTCTTAATAATTTCACGCAATGCTTTTTGCAACTCGGGAAAACCATCGTAACCTAATGCAATAGCAAATCTTACAACAGTCGACTCACTGACATCAACTTCTTTTCCTAATTTAGCAGCAGTAATATATGCAGCTTTATCATATTGAGAAATCACATAATCAGCAATCTTTTTTTGCCCTTTACTAAAGGTTGAATATGATTCTTCAATTTGCTTCAATAAATTTTTCATAACTTATCCCTTAATTATTTTTCATAATTCTATCAATTTCAGGTTTAGTAAGATATCTCCACTTCCCATAAGGTAAATTCCCAAGTTGCAGACCACCGATTTCTGTTCTTTTTAAATCAACTACCGGATGATTTATTGCATCACACATCCTGCGCACCTGTCTATTTTTACCCTCTCTGATGATAATCTTAAGCAAAGTTGTATTATCAGGATATACATCTTCAACAAAAACCTTCGCTGGTGCAGTTTTACCGTCTTCCAACACAACACCATTTCTCAAACGGAAGATGTCATCTTTGGTGACTAAACCACCTTTTACCCTTGCAAGATATGTTTTCTCAATCTTGTTAGCGGGATGTGTAATTTTATTAGAAAACTCACCATCGTTTGTCAGTAACAACAAGCCTTCAGTATTATAATCAAGCCTACCTACACAAAAGACACGATGTTCGATATCATTTTTTAGCAACTCAATAACGGTTTTTCGTCCACGATCATCACTTGATGTAGAAACAACTCCAGTAGGTTTATAAAGCATAATGTATATCTTATTTTCGGTATATTTAACAGTTTTTCCATTATAACACACCTTATCATTTGAAGGATCAACATCTTGACCTATCTGTGCAGTAACACCATTAATCGTTACTTTACCCTGTTCAACTAATTTTTCAGATGCTCGTCTCGAAGCAATTCCGCAATCAGCAAGGTATTTTTGAATTCGCATAATCAAACCTCGTAAAAATAAAATATTATTTAAACCACGAACTATACTTACATTCTGTCATCTAATGAAGTATATGTGGATCTATGTGTAACACTCTTATATGCAGGACGCATAATCCTGCCCCCTGAAACAATTTCTTCCATTCTATGAGCGCACCAGCCTACAATTCTGGACATAGCAAAAAGAGGAATATACAGATCTTTTTCAATTCCAAGCATACTGTAAACAAATCCTGAATAAAAATCGACATTCGCACAAAGCACTTTATCGCTGCCTCTGTTTTCTGAAAATACAACAGGAGTCAATTTTTCAACTAATTCATATAGAGCAAACTCATCTTCTCTGCCTTTAAGCCAAGCAAGTTCTCTTGCTTTTTCTTTTAACATCACTGCTCGTGGATCAGACAAAGTATAGATAGCATGCCCCATACCATAAATAAGACCTGTTTTATCAAATGCTTCTTTATTTACAATTTTTGTAAGATAATCTTTAACTTCGCTTTCACTTTTCCAATCGGATACATTCTTCTTAATATCGTCGAACATTTCAGCAACAGAAAGTGATGCACCACCGTGCTTAGGCCCTTTGAGAGAACCAACTGCAGCAGAAATAGCAGAATATGTATCAGTACCTGTTGAAGAGACAACGTGTGTGGTAAAAGCAGAATTGTTACCACCACCATGTTCTGCATGAATCATAAGACACAAATCCAAAATATCTGCTTCTTCTTTGGTAAATTCTCTGTTTGGTCTCATCATATATAAAAAGTTTTCTGCTATGTCAAGATTTGGATTTGGTATGTGTATATAAAGACTGTCCCCATCATAAGAGTGTCTCTTCACAGCATACGCATTAGCAATCAAGATTGGAAACTTGGCAATAAGACCAATAGACTGTATTAAAGTATTTTTTACAGAAGTGTCGTCCGGACAAGAATCGTAAGAATATAATGCCAGAACCGAACGTGCCAACTTATTCATAACATTAGGACTTGGAGCCTTTAAAATCATATCTTCAACAAAATTATCAGGTAAAGTCCTTAATTCAACCAACAAGGACTTAAACTCCGCTAATTGCTGCTGATTTGGAAGCACACCAAAAAGAATCAAAAAACAAATTTCTTCAAAACCATGCCTGTCTTCTTTGATACAAGCAGAGGCTAACTCTTTCAATTCAAGTCCGCGGTATAACAATTTACCTTGAGCGGGAATTTTATCACTATCTTCAATAGA